>JBKPSF010000286.1:0-3338 GCA_046734875.1 Actinomycetota bacterium
TTGTTCCTGACGCGCGCTAAGACCTCTTCCTCCTCTACGGTGTAGAGCTGCTCGGCCAAAAGCTCGGCGCGGACCTCGCTAGCTATCTGGTGGGCCAGCTCAGGGCGCGCCCCGGCCTGGGCCAGCGTCTGGGCCAGAATCCCCCGGGAGAACGGCGTCTCCCTTCCCCCCTTGACGATGGTGATCTCCCGCTCTTCCATAGCACCCTCCTGGAGCGCCGACGAACTCTAATCGCCGAGGATGCGGAGGCCCTCGTACTTCCTCCCCCGCCGCTTCCTGATGCGGTTGAAGAAGAATAGCAGAAAGCCGACCAGGATAAGCGATAGTAAAGGCAAAAAGAGCCCGACCAGCCCGCCCAGAATCGCCACCACGTCTTCGATGGCGCTCAAGAAAGCCGTCGAAACGCCCGCCGACCCACCGCTGGAAGTAGGACGCAAAATGACCTTGAGCACGGCAACCACCGCCGCGATCCCAGCGCCAACGACGATACCGGGCACGGCCCTCCCGTCGAGCAGCGCTCCCGGTTCGAACATCGTCTGGAACAGGGCCCCACCAGCCAGCGCCCTGACCACGATCATCGCGTATCCAAACCCGGGGTCGAGAAACCGTACCTTGTCCAGCAAGATCTCCACGACCGCCAGCCCCGAAAACACCCCTACCATGGCCCAATCGGTCTGAAAACCAAGAAGATCCGGCGGCACGATAAACCCAAGCTGGGCGAACAGCGCGTACAGCGCGAGCGGCACGAAAGCCCTAACCCCAGCAACAGAGGCAAGTCCCACGCCAAGACCGAACCAGGTGAGCGTCTCCACGGCAGGCATTTTAGCACTTCGGCATTTCAGCTAGTCAGCACTTCAGGAAGACTGCTGCAGCGCCACGCACTGACGCCCGCGAACCCGCCAGGCAACGGACTCACGAGATAGTTAGCCGGCTAACTATCTGTCGGAAGATCTGCATCATTGGCCGCTGGAATGCTGAAATGCTGAAGTGCTGAAATGCTAAAATGCTGCACTCTTTGGCGTGGCTGACGGTTCGGAGGACGCATGGCGCAGACCGTGACGATGGACAAGATAGTGGCCTTTTGCAAGCGCAGGGGCTTCGTGTACCAGAGCTCGGAGATTTACGGCGGCATCCGCTCCTCGTACGACTACGGTCCTCTGGGCGTCGAGATGAAACGGAACATCAAGGAGGAGTGGTGGCGCCGCATGGTCCACATGCGCGAGGACATGGTAGGCCTCGACTCGGCAATCATCATGCACCCTAGAGTGTGGGAAGCTTCCGGTCACACGGCGACCTTCAACGACATGCTCGTCGAGAGTCGCACCAGCAAGCGCCGCTACAGGGCCGACCACCTCATCGAGGACGCCACGGGCATAGACGCCGAGGGCCTGAGCCCCGAGGAGTTGACCAGGATCATCGAAGAGGACGACAGGGTCAAAGATCCCGTCGACGGGGGACGCGACTTCGCGCCCGTAAGGCCTTTCAATTTGATGTTCGAGACGTACATGGGGCCGGTCAAGACGCCGGAGAACCTCGCCTATTTGCGGCCCGAGACGGCGCAGGGGATCTTCGTCAACTTCAAGAACATCTTGCAGACCAGCCGCGTAAAGGTGCCTTTCGGCATAGCGCAACAGGGCAAGTCTTTCCGGAACGAGATCACACCCGGCAACTTCATCTTCAGGACCCGCGAGTTCGAGCAGATGGAGATGGAATTCTTCGTCGAACCTGGCACCGACGAGGAGTGGCATGAGTACTGGATCGAAGAACGCTTCAACTGGTATCTGGACCTCGGCCTGAAGGAAGAGAACCTCCGCCGCTACGAACACCCCAAAGAGAAGCTCTCCCACTACTCCAAGCGAACTGTCGACCTGGAGTACGACTACGCCTCCGTAGGTTGGTCAGAGCTAGAAGGAATAGCCAACCGCACGGACTTCGACCTCAAGCAGCACGCCGCGTTCTCCGGCGAGACCCTCGAGTACTTCGACCAGGCGACCAACAACCGCTATGTCCCCTACGTAATAGAGCCCGCGGTCGGCCCGGACAGGATAATGCTCGCCTTCCTCGTCGACGCCTACGTGGAGGAAGAAGTAAACGGCGAGGCGCGCACCGTCCTCAAGTTACACCCGCGCCTTGCCCCGACCAAGGCAGCCGTCTTCCCGCTCTCCAAGAAAGAGCCCGTCTCGACCATCGCCAGAGAACTCTACGATGATCTCAAAGGCGACTACCGCCTGTTCTACGACGACTCAGGCTCCATCGGCCGCCGCTACCGTCGCCAGGACGAGGCGGGCACCCCCTTCTGCGTCACCGTCGACTTCGACACCATCGACGACAAGCAGGTAACCATCCGCGATCGCGACACCCTCGATCAAGAACGCGTGCCCATCGCCGCGGTGCGCGACAGGCTGAAGGCTCTGATTTCGGGTTAGAAAACGCTACACAGCTCAGGGCAGCAGGGTTATGGTTCCCTCCGCCGCCACAACGCCGAAGTGCCTCAGGTCCAGGGTCAACACCCTACCCCCGTTGCGTTCCGCGCAAGAGATTACACTGGCGTCCGCGAACCCGAGCGGCAGGTCTTCGTAACGCTTGACGAGGTTGCGGATACGGGGCAGGTCTTCCTCTCCACATTCTAGGGACAGCCCGCCTGACTCCAGATCCAGTACCAGGCTTTCTATCGCTCTGGAACCCAGACGCTCCTCGACCATGTAGGCAATCTCCGCGAGTATTCCAGCAGGGACCAGGTAAGGTCCCTTATCTTCGAAGAAGGCGGCCTTGACCGATTCGTAATCCCTGTCCGTGCGATTGAGGAGGGCAAAAAGACCCGAGGTGTCGAGCGTGATCAGGACTTCCCCCACTCGGCACGTAACCAGTCCTCGGACTCCGCACCAGAGAGTTCCCTGTCTGCACCTATACCTACGGAGCGAAGCCGTGGAGATTCCCTGCGAGCCAGATAGTCCTCCAGGGCGCTCCTCAAAACCTCGGCCTGCGACCTCTTCTCCGAGCGGGCCGCCTCCTTGAGAGCCCGCTGCAGATGTGCTGGTAGATATACTGTCGTCTTCTCCATGTTTATAAGTGTAGCACCATATGCCATACGCCATACAAACAGCACCCGGACAAGTTACGTACGACAACAAGCTCTTAGTGCAGAGGAGCGGGACTTCGACGACCTGACGATCGAAGCCCCGCTCCAAACAAGATCACGAAGGTTGTTCGTGGGTTGAGCAGCTATTCCTCCGGAATCTCGTCGTAGACCATATTGAGGTTTATTCCCTGGGCGCGCCGGTAGAGGCGAAAGCCAACGTACAAGGCAAGCGCTATGCCGTAGAGGATGAGTATGTAGA
>JBKPSF010000287.1:0-45490 GCA_046734875.1 Actinomycetota bacterium
GTGTTGTGCTGCACGTCCACCAGCATCAGCCGGGAGGCGTCACGCGGTTCGGCGGGTCGCTGGGCGATCAGCTCCTCGGGAAGATCGTAGTCCAGCTCGGAGACGAGCACCCTAACGGCGGAAGAGGAGGTTGAGTACGACCGTCCCCACGACGGAGAGCAGGATCATGATCCCTATGGGAAAGTAGAAGGTGGCGTTGCCGCGCCTGAACACGAGGTCCCCGGGCAATCGGTCCACCCCGAGCCGGCCCAGCAACAGGAACAGCCCGCCCAGCACTGCTAGCACGATGGCCGCGCCGAGCAAGAACTTACCTACGCCTTCTAGTCCCACGCCACTATTCTATTCCTTACTACAAACGTGTCCAACGGCATCCGCGAAGCTGGCTTTTCGGTGGCATTCATGCTACGTTGAACGTGTTGGCATTTTCCCGTGGGGGAAGATTCACGCAGAGAAGGGGTAAGGAGAAAGTATGAGTAAATTCAAGTATGCGATCGCCTTCGCTCTGGCACTGGTGATGGCATTGGGGGCAGTGGGGGTCGCTTCTGCGGCGGTCCCGACGAATTCCAAAGCGCTACGCGATGCGGTAACGGTAAACGGCATCATGGCCCACGAGAACGCGTTGCAGGCTATCGCCGACGCGAACAACGGAACCCGCGCCTCGGGCACTCCAGGCTACGACGCCTCGCTGGCTTACGTCAAGAGCCAGCTCGAGGCGACGCGCTACTACGACGTTACCGTCCAGCCGTTCCTCTTCGACGTATCCCGCGAGCTGGCGCCGCCCGTGTTTCAACGGCTCTCGCCCTCGCCGCGGGACTTCGTCGCGAACGAGGACTTCATAGCGATGGACTACTCGGAGACCGGCGACGTCACGGGCACGCTCGTGCCGACTAACGACATCGTCATCCCGCCGGGAGCCAAGGCCAGCACGTCTAACAGCGGGTGCGAAGCGTCCGACTTCACGCCTGCGTCACCCACCGAACCGCAGGTCGCGCTGATTCAGCGCGGAACCTGCGACTTCCACATCAAGGCGGAGAACGCTGAGGCCGCCGGGTACGACGCGGCGATCATCTTCAACGAGGGTCAGCCCGGCCGCGATGAGACGCTCGCCGGCACCCTCACGGCTGATGATCTGTCGACGATCCCGGTTATCGGCACGAGCTTCGCGATCGGCGAGGAGTTGTACAACCAGGTCAAGGCGGGTGCCGTGACCGTTCACGTGGCGACCACGACCAAGATCGTGCGCGACGTGCCGACGGCCAACCTGCTCGCCACGACCAAGACCGGCCGCGCGGATCGCCAGGTCGTGGTCGGTTCCCACCTGGACTCTGTCCCGGAAGGCCCCGGCATCAACGACAACGGTTCGGGCACCTCGACGGACCTCGAGGTCGCGCTGCAGATGGCCGGGCTTAAGGTGAAGCCCGTCAACCAGGTGCGCTTCGCGTGGTGGGGCGCCGAGGAGTCTGGCCTGGTCGGCTCGCAGAACTACGTCGACCACCTCACGAAGAAGCAGATCCAGAACACCGCCGTCAACCTGAACTTCGACATGGTCGGGTCGCCGAACTTCGTCAGGTTCGTCTACGACGGTGACGCCTCCGACACCGACTCGCTCGCCTCGACCGGATCTGGCGTCGTCGAGGACGTGTTCGTGGACTACTTCGACTCGCAGGGTCTCGCCAGTGAGCCCACCGCGTTCGACGGACGCTCCGACTACGACGCCTTCATTAACGTCGGTATCCCGGCGGGCGGCCTGTTCACGGGCGCCGAGGAAGAGAAGACCGCCGAGCAGGCGGCCATCTACGGCGGGACCGCCGGCGTCGCATACGACGAGTGCTATCACCAGTCGTGCGACGACATCAATAACCTGTCGCGTGCGGCGCTGGATCAGATGTCGGACGCGGTCGCCCACGGCACGCTGACGTTCGCCCAGAGCAGCTCTGCGGTCCAGGGCAGCGACAAGGGCAAGGCGGTCGGCCACGGTGACTACGAGGGCTCAAACCTGAGGAAGTAATCAGGAACCGGGCGTAGCCCGTACGATATAGAGGGAGCGGCATCATCGCCGCTCCCTTTTTCATTCCAGCTCGGCGAGCAAACCTTCCACGTCGAGGGGACGGGTGACCATCGCAAGTCCTCCTTCGGCGGTGCGTGGCCACTCCTCTTGCGGGCGGTCGCGGTACAGCTCGACGCCGTTTCCGTCGGGGTCGCGCAGATACAGGGCCTCGGAGACGCCGTGGTCCGAGGCGCCGTCTATGGGGTAGTTCGACTCCAGAAGCCACTTCAGGGCTTGCGCGAGGTCCCTTCGCTCGGGGTAGAGGATGGCGAGGTGGAAGAGGCCGGCGGAGTGGGCCGGGGCGGGTTCGGCGTTGCGGCTCATCCAGGTGTTGAGGCCGATGTGGTGGTGGTAGCCGCCGGCGGAGAGGAACACCGCGTCGTCGTTGTACCACTGGGTCACCTCGAAGCCAAGGATGTCCCTATAGAAGCCGAGGGCGCGCTCGATGTTCGCCACCTTGAGGTGAACGTGGCCGATGCGGGTCCCGGCACTAATTACCCGTCCGGTGCTCTTGCTCGTCTGCATTGATGCTCCTCGTCCCGATCTCACTTCCCGTAATTCTACCCCCGCCCGGCGTGTTGGCGACCCGCCTCCGGATTTCGCTGGCATGGCCAGGCCCCGATCTCTATACTCGTGCCATCGTCGTATTACGCGCGGACTGGGAGATAAGCATGGAGACGACCGACCTCAGGCACAAGAGCCGCACCATCCTGGAAGGCCGCGACCGAGCGCCGGCCCGTTCCTACTTGAAGGGTATGGGCTTCTCCGACGAGGACTTGAGCAAGCCCATAGTGGGCGTGGCCCACTCCTGGATCGAGACGATGCCCTGCAATTACAACCACCGCCACCTGGCCGAGAAGGTGAAAGATGGCATCAGGGAAGCCGGCGGTACGCCGATGGAGCTCAACACCATCTCCATCTCGGATGGGATAACCATGGGGACGCAGGGGATGAAGACGAGCCTCGTGAGCCGGGAGGTGATCGCCGACTCCATAGAGCTTGTCGGGCGCGGCCACATGTTCGACGCGATAGTGACGATCGTGGGCTGCGACAAGACAATTCCGGCCGCCGCGATGGCCCACGCGCGGCTCGGCGTGCCCGGTGCCATCGTCTACTCCGGGTCCATCGCCCCTGGCCGCTTCAAGGGCCGCGACGTGACCGTTCAGGAGGTGTTCGAGGGCGTCGGCGCCAACGCCGCCGGCAGGATGTCCGACGAGGACCTCTTGGACCTCGAAGAACACGCTTGCCCTGGAGCGGGCGCCTGCGGGGGCCAGTACACGGCGAACACGATGGCGATGATCCTCGAGTTCCTTGGCCTCTCGCCCATGGGTTCGGCAGGCCCGCCCGCCGTCGACGGCCGCAAGGACAGGGTCTGCGCCGATGCGGGTAGGCTCGTGATGCGGCTCCTAGAGCGGGGCCTTACGCCGGAGCGCATCCTCACCCGCGAGGCTTTCGAGAACGGGATCGCCGCCGGGGCGGCGACCGGTGGCTCGACCAACCTCGTACTGCACCTGCTCGCCATCGCCCGCGAGATCGGGGTTCCCCTCGACATCGACGACTTCGATCCCGTGAGCAACCGTACCCCGATAATCGCCGACCTCAAACCGGGCGGCCGCTACACCGCCGTCGACGTCGACCGCGCCGGGGGAAGCAGGCTGCTCGGCAAGCGCCTCCTCGACGCCGGCCTCATCGACGGGGACCAACTCACGGTAACGGGCCGCACCATCGCCGAGGAAGTCGAGGGGGCCGAGGAGGAGCCGGGGCAAGACGTGATCGTCACGATAGACGAGCCACTCAGGTCTTCCGGCGGACTCGTGATCCTGAAAGGCAACCTGGCGCCCGAGGGTTGCGTGGTCAAGGTCGCCGGCTACACCCGCCTTGAGCACACCGGCCCGGCCCGCGTCTTCGATTCCGAAGAGGAGGCGATGAGTGCCGTGCAGGCCGGCAACATTTCGGAGAACGACGTGGTCGTGATCCGCTACGAGGGCCCGAAGGGCGGCCCCGGCATGCGCGAGATGCTAGGGGTCACCGCCGCCCTCGTGGGGCAGGGCCTCGGCGAGACCGTCGCCCTGCTCACGGACGGGCGATTCTCCGGCGCCACCCGCGGCCTCATGGCCGGCCACGTCGCCCCCGAGGCCGCCCACCGCGGACCTATAGCGGCACTCGAAGATGGCGACACCGTAACCTTGGACATCGAGAACCGGACCCTGAGCGTTGACCTTACCGACGAAGAGGTCGAGGCCCGCCTGGCGGACTGGACAGAACCCGAGCCGCGTTTCGCGACCGGCGTGATGGCGAAATACGCGGCCCTGGTCTCCTCGGCCTCGGAAGGCGCCGTAACGGACCCCAAACTCGGGGCCGTGCGCTAACGGCTAGTCACCGTTCTCGCCGCGGTAACGGAGCGGAAGGACGAACCACAGGAGCGCGAAAAAAAGGACGAGAAGGAGCGTTGCGACAAGCGCCGTGGCAAGGCCGAAGATGAAATCTGCGACGACGAACACAGCCCCGACCATCGCGGGCACGAGGAACGCCAGGCCGGCGATGCTTAGCGTGTTTCCCAGCTGAAGGCGCTTTTCTCTGGCGCCCTCGCGCCACAGGATGCGGTGCTGCGCAGACGGCGCCATCAGGAGCGCCGTGGCGACGGTGGTGCACAGCAGCGTTATGAAAAACACCCCGGTCTCGACGCCGTCCAGATCCGCAAAACGTTGGGCGAACGGTACCGTAAGAAGAAAAGCGAACAGAAACTGGACGCCTGGTAGGATCACCCGCAGCTCGTTGAGGAGCTCGATCAGCTCACGCGCGGTTCTCTCCTGCCTGTTCTCCCCCGTCCGTTCCTCTATCTCGTCCAGCGCGCGTTCTTTCATGTCCCCGATTATCGGTCGTGCAACCCAGATTTAACACACATTTTACACGGCCGGGTTACGCCAGAGGCGTCCGCTATCCGTCTTCCCCAAGGACCTCCGAGATGGCCGCTTCCAGGGACATCGCGCGGCCCGCTTCCCATGCGGCCTGGAAGGCCGCTTCACCGAGGGCCGCGCGGGCCGCCCTCACGGCATGCTCGTGATCCGGTAGGGCAACTGGCATGAGGGTCAGGCCCAAACCTTCGCGCTGCGCGGTCGAGGCCCCCAGGAGCCGCGCCGCCCGTTGCGGTTTACCCCGCATGGTGTCCACCCTGGCCATGCCTTCCAGGCAGATCACGGCGTCGAACGTGAAGCCGAACCGTAGTGCCAGCCGCAGGCTCTCCTCGAACAGCTCCGAAGCTCGGCCTACTTCGCCCACGTGGGCCTCTATACTTCCGAGCCTGGAGAGCGTGATGGCCAGCGCGTTGGCGACGCGCAAGGGGTACTGCGTACGCCGCAACGAGTCCGCGCTCTCCTCCAGCAGCAATTTGGCCCTTTCGACCTCCCCCCGCGCGCGCAGCACGTCCGAGAGGGTGCAAACGGCCAGTCCCGAGCCGAAGGCGCTGCCGAATTTGTGCGAGATCTCGAGCGCCTGTTCGGTAAGGCGCACGGCCTGGTCGTAGTCCCCCCGACGGTACGCCACGGCCCCGAGCTCGCGCAAGGGACCGCTGGCGCCTTTTCTGTGGCCCATGGTCCGGTACAGTGACAGGCTCTGCTCGTAGAGCTCGACCGCGCGGTCGTAGTCTCCCTGGCCGCTCGCAAGCATCCCCGTCACCAGGTGCAGAAACGCCCACTGGCGTGCCGACAACGAGGGTTCGGCAACCCCTCCATCGGGTTCGCCAAGCGCCAACACAGCCTCCATCCACCGGCGGCCTTCGCTCACGTGGTGGCGCTCCGGCCAGAACCGCCACAGCATGAGTACCAGCCGCGTCCCGATCTCCACCTGCCGGTGCCGGATCGCCCAGCGGAGCGCTGCCCGCATGTTGTCGTGCTCCCGGTCGAGAATCACCAGCCAATCCGTGAGCGATCCCCCGGAGAAGGCCTCCGGCTGCACGGCCTCCGCCAGAGCCAGGTAGTACATCGCGTGCGCGCGATGCACCTCTCCATCCGGGCCGAGGCGCTCCGCGGCGTATTCGCGGATCGTCTCCAGCATGGTGAACCGCGGTTCGTCGCTCCCCGGGTCCGAGGACGCGTCGACCCGCGACACTACCAGGCTGTTGTCCACCAGCGACGCCAGCGTTTCCAGTACCCTCCCTTCATCGAAGACATCCTGGGCGCAAACGGTCTCCACCGCATCCAGGGAAAACCCGCCGGCGAAGACCGCGAGTCGCCCGAACAGTGCCCGCTCGTCCGGCCCGAGGAGATCGTAGCTCCAGGCCACCGTATCTCGCAGGGTCTGTTGCCTCTCGGGTAGGTCTCGCGCCCCTCCGGAGAGCAGGGGCGACCGCAAATCCAGTCGGTCCAGCAATACCTCCGGCGAGAACAGCTTGATCCTGGCGGCCGCCAGCTCGATCGCCAGCGGAAGCCCGTCGAGCTTCTTGCAGATCTCCGCTATCGTGGCCTCGTTTCCGTCGTGTAGCTCGAAGCCGGGCGACACGGCCCTGGCGCGTTCGTCGAAGAGCTGCACCGCCGCGGATCTCCCCTCGGACGTTCCGCCAGTCAGGGACAGCGGCGCAAGGGGGAACTGTTGTTCACCGCCAAGCCGGAGCGGCGCCCGGCTCGTGACGAGCACCGTCAGTCCCGGAGACGCCCGCAAGAATTCCGCCACCTGTGGAGCGGTTTCCAGCAAATGCTCGAAGTTGTCGAGCAGTAGGAGCATCTGCCTGGTCATTAGATACTGCCTCAGGGTATCCTGCAGCGGCCGGTCTCCCGCGTCCTTGATCCCGAGCGCCTGGGCGAGGGCCGAGGAGACGAGTTCGCAATCCCATACGGGGGCCAGGGTCACGAAGACGACACCGTCGGCGAACGCCCCGGACGCACGTCCGGCCACCTCCAGGGCCAGCCGGGTCTTACCGACGCCTCCGGGGCCTGTGAGGGTCAGCAAGCGCACGTCCTCCCTACACAGCAGCTCCGTCAGCGTCGCCACCTCCTGCTCGCGCCCGATGAGCGAGGTCGGCGGAAGGGGTAGGGTGTGGCGGGAACGGTGGCCGGCACGCCACGCGACGGGGGACGACGGGCCGCCGCCTCGAACTCGGCGAAGCCCTGACCTTCCAGCCCCAGCGCTTCGCCCAGAACCTGCACGGTGTAGCCGTGTGGCCGTTTTCGCTCGCCGCGCTCGAGGAGCCCGATCGCCTGGGGAGTGAGGCCCGTATTCCTGGCAAGATCTTCCTGGGTCATACCCGCCGCGGCGCGATGACGCCGCAGCAGATCCCCGAACGAGAGTCCCGTATCGGTGTGTACTTCACTCACCGTTCGCTCCTGCTAGAGTCTGAGGACGTCCGGCAGCAGGCGCTCGAAGTACAGGCGCTGCACCAGCTCCCTCCGGCTGTGGACGCCCGTCTTCTCGAAGATGCTCCGCAGGTGGTTGTGCACCGTGTGCTCCGAGATAAAGAGTGCGCCAGAGATCTGTCGCGTTGAGCGTCCACGGGCCACGAGCTTCGCGATCTCCTCCTCGCGCGCGGTGAGGCCGAACGATGCCACGCTGAGCTGAGCCACCTCCTCGGGCTCGGAGGGTGAGATCACCACGACCGTCTCGCTCATTCGCCCGGGCGTGCTCTCCGTTCGAGACGCATGCAACGTCAGCCAACGCCCCGAGCGTCCCCGGAGGCGCACCTTCGGGACGAGGGTCAGGTCTTTGTCCGAAGTCGGGTCGAGCGCCCGCTTCAGGGCCCCTATCGCCATCTGGATCGTCAAAGGCAAGCGGCCTTCACTCCATGCTGGGGAGAGATCCTCCACATCAGCTAGCAGGCTCTCTGCAGCGGGGGTGTACGAGAGCACCCGGCCCCCGCGATCCAGGGTCACGACGCCAGGAACGTTCGATCCCGGCCGTCCGTCTGTCGCGCGAGAACGAAGCGCGGCTGCCTTCAGCCCTGCCCCGACGTGGGGGGCCACCCGTTCGAGCAAGGCAACCTCACCCGACCCGAAGTCGGGCTCGCCCGCCTCGCGCGTAAAGTATCCCGCCCCCCAGGGTTCCCCGTCGGCGAAGAGGCCGGCCAGCTCGTGGCCGAAGCCCACGGGCCCCAGGTACTCGCGATACCTCACGCTGCGATCCAGGACTCCGCCCGCAGCCTCGGAGAGCGGCTGAGCCGGGCGCCGTTCGCGGAACATGGAAGAGAGCCTGCCCACGTCCTCTTCGAAGTACGTTCGCGATAGGACGTCGTGGTAGGTCTCGGCGTGGGCGTCCTCACCCGCGCTCCCGCCGTTTATGACGTGCGTGAGCAGGTTGCTCGCCGGGTCGATCGTGGCGACGCAGTAAGACCCGAACGGCACGACCCGCCTAAGCGCCTCGGCGGATTGGCACAGGACTTCTGGCCCTTCGAGACCCGCCATGGAGAGGCGTTTTATCTCCGCGACGGTTCGCTCGCGGGCAAACGTGTTGTTCCTGACAGAGCTGATCATGGCTCGTAGCTCCTCTTGACCTTCTCGACGCAGAATAGATCCGCTCATCGTAACTTATCGCGTAACGTCGCCCTTTGCATCACTCAAATAGACCATTTTTCGAGCGTCGCCTGGGATATCCTCGGAACGAAATGACAAGTTCACGTCATACACAGCGCGTCCGCCCTACCGTACGCTTCTCTACAGGTCGATCAGGGTCAACGGCAGAAAGGAACATTCTATGGATACCATCCACGTCACGCGGGCCAATGAGGGCGAGCACTGGCTCGTCATCACGGACGTGACCACGATCAAAGCTTCCGGTCACGATACCTCCGGCAAGCTGCTCGTCCTCACGGTCACCGTCCCGCCGGGCGGCGGTCCCCCGGTCCATCACCGGCACGAATACTCGGAGGTCTTCCTCTTCCAGGAGGGCGAGTTCGAGGTCACCACAGCGGACGAGGACTGTACCGTGAGCACGTTTGAGGTCGGCGCCGGAGACACCGTCTCGATTCCGTCCATGGTCTGGCACAACTTCAAGAACGTGGGCGAGACGCCGGGCAGGTTCACCGCAGTGCACAGTCCGGCGGTGATGGAAGTCTTCATGCGCGAAATTGGTCAACAAATAGACGACCCGAGCAATCCTCCCGAGCCGGAAGGTCCACCTTCCGAAGAGGAGATGCAGAGGATGATGGAGATCATCGGCCGGTACATGGAGGTACTGCCGATAGAGAAAGTAAGGGGTTAGCATGAATAGCCAGAAACCCAATTCGGGCGCCAACATAGGGCACGTGCATCTGCGCGTCTCCGACCTCGCTCGTGCGACCGCCTTCTACCGCGACGTGCTTGGCTTCGACGTGATGGCCTACGGCCCTGACCGCGGCCTACCGGGCGCAGCGTTCCTCTCCATGAACGGCTACCACCACCACATAGGACTGAACACCTGGCAGAGCGAGGGAGGAACACCGCCCCCTGAAGGGCACACTGGCCTCTACCATTTCGCCCTTATCTACCCCGGCCGCCACGAGCTCGGCAGGGCGGTCAAGCGGATCCTGGACCACGGCTACCCGATAGACGGGGGCGAGGACCACGGGGCGACGGTATCCGTGTACCTGCGCGACCCTGACGGCAACGGCATCGAACTCTACTACGACCGCCCCAAGGCGGAGTGGTTCGACCCACTGGGCAACCCTATTCTCAAGGCTGAACCGTTCGACCCGCGCGAGCTTGCGAGCACTTCGGCACTCTAGCACTTCAGCAGGTCAGCCATTCGATAGCTCCGCTCTTCTGGTCGATTGTTTGTGTTGTTGTTTGGGTTTGTCGCTGGGAGCCGGTGAGCGCGGGACGCACCATAGGGACACAGACGAAAAGCGTCTGGTACGTTGCAAGCGACCCACAGAGGTGAGCCCTATGGAGACCAGGTTCAGACCGGACCAGCATGATCTGAGTAAGATTTCGGAACTCCCTGCGGAGTATGCCCTACCGCAAGCGGCCGCCTTCGTCGCCGACCTGGTGAAAGACCCAGACTTCCTCGTTACGGTGGTCCGACCGTTGGTGGAGGAGGCAAAGGGCGAGAGGGACTGGTACGTAGCTCGCAGTTACGAGGCGGAAGATGGAGCGTTTTCCCTGAAGGTCTTCGTGTGGCCTTCGGGGACGGGGACCGCGATTCACGACCACTCCTCCTGGGGGGCCTACTCCTGCGCCTCGGGAGCCGTCCTAGAGGAACGCTACGAGCGCCTCGACGACGGCTCCAGGCCGGATCACGCCCGTCTAGAGAAAGCCTGGCACTTGTGGTGGACTCCGGACGACGGCGCCTCCACCGTGCTCCCAGACGACGGCGGCATCCATCGCGTGGGAAATCCGGGCGACGAACCGGCCGTGTCGGTGCACCTCTACGGACCCCGCCTGTCCGCGGTGGACGGAAGGGACTACCACCCTTCCCGCGACTACGTCTGTGATCGAACAGAAGACTGAAGGGAAGTTCAGCATGACTTTAGATCCCAAGGTAAGAGAATTGCTCGATCCTGCGGCCGACGCGCCCCCGCTCGGCACCGTCCCAGTCGATGTCATGCGCAGGGAGGCACCCTCCCAGATGGCGGCCTTGTTCCGGAAGGGGCTGGTATCGCTGCCCGTAGCGGCGGTCGAGGATCTGGACATCCCCGGTCCGGAGGGCGAACTGCGGGTGCGCGTCTACTCCCCAGGGAATCGGGGACCGTACCCGATCGTGGTCTTCTTCCACGGCGGAGGCTGGGTCCTCGGCGACCTCGACACGCACGACCCGATGTGCCGCTTCTTGTGCTCCGGCGCCGAGTGCGTGGTCGTATCGGTGGACTACCGGCTGGCGCCGGAGAACCGCTTTCCCGCCGCGCTCGATGACGCCCTCGCGGCGACACGCTGGGTGGCCGAACACGCCGAGGAGATCGGCGCTGACCCGGCGCGGATCGCGTTGTCCGGCGACAGCGCGGGCGGCAACCTCGCGGCGGCGACGACCCTCCGCATCCGCGACGAAGGCGGGCCGGCATTGCGAGGCCAGCTCCTGATCTACCCCGGCCTCGGCTACCCATCGCCCCCGACGTCGTCCTACATAGAGAACGCCGAAGGCTACGGCATGACGCGCGAGTCAGCGCTGTGGTTTTGGGACCAGTACCTCGGCGACGAGTCGCAGGCCACGAATCCGCATGCGTCTCCGCTGCGCGCCCCGGACCTGCGCGGCCTGCCCCCGGCGCTCGTCATTACCGCCCAGTACGACGTGCTCCGCGACGAGGGGGAGCGATACGTCGAGCGGCTGCGCGCGGCGGGCGTACCCGCGCGATTCTCGCGTTACCAAGGCGTGCACCACCGCTTCGCCGAGATGCTCGGCATCCTCGACCAGGCGGAACAGGCGCGCGACGAAATGTGCGCCTGGCTGCGGGAAACCCTGTCCCAGCTTCGGGCACGTGAGAGAGGAGCGGAGGTCGTCATATAGGGTGATGAGGCGAGGGCGGACGTCAACGCTATCCGCACGGAGGTTTTTGGACTCGTAAACGACGGAGCAAAGAGTGAGGAGGTCCAAGATGTACGGCATAAGTGAGTACCTGATGGTCATGCACGAGGTTCAGAGAGCGCGTCTAGCGGATCTGGCACGCAAGGCCGAAGCCGAACCTGGCGAGCGCCACGGGAGGATCCGGCACGAAGGTATCGTCTCGGAGATCAAGGCCCGACTTGGTCTCGAAATCCGCAACGAAGCTGAATCGAAAGGAGCGACCAAATGAGCGCACAACAGGCTTCCAACCCTGTGGAGAGAAACGAGCGTACGGCGAAAAAGCCACTCCTCGACGATATCAACCACCTGACGTTCATCACCGCCGACATGGACCGTCTGATCTCCTTCTACGAGCGCGCCTTCGGGGCACGAACCACGGTGGATCTGGAAGAAGAAGGTCTCCGCCATGCCTTTATCGAGGTGGGACCGCACACGGTTTTGCACCCCTTCCAGGTTCCCGGTGTCGAGCCGCCGGGCCCCCAGCCGATGTTCGAACGCGGGCGCCTCGACCACTTCGCGCTCAACGCGGCGAGCGAAGAGGCGTTCCGGGAGCTACACGGGCGCCTCGCGGCCGAGGGCGCGCTCGATAGCGTGGTGACCGATATGGGCTCGATGCTGCTCTTCAGTTTCCTCGACCCGGACGAGGGCCGCCACGAGGTGGTCTGGAGGAAGCCGGGCGTCCCGGTCGAGGCCGGGCTGAGGCAAGCCGAGTGGAAAACGGTCGAGTTGACTTGATATTTCGGTCGCTGCGGTTCCTCCTCTACCGTGTACAACAGAAAGGATTGCAATGGCCAGAAAGGGAGACATAGTAGAGCACCCGGTGACGGGAGAGAGGATCACCTTCCTAGAAACGTCCGAGGAGTCGAACGGTCGATATGCGAGTTTCGAGTTGCGCGTGCGGCCCCACGGCTTTGTCGTCGCCCCCCACGTCCATCCCCATGCGGAGGAGTCCTTCGAGATACGCTCCGGCACGTTCACGTTCGTCGTGGAAGGCGAAGAGAGGCGGTTGCGGGCGGGCGACGGAGCAACCGTGCCGGCCGGTGCGACGCACGCGTGGTGGAACACGGGCGAAGACGAGGGCGTGGCCATCGTCGAGTTCCGCCCGGGCTGGAAAGCCGAAGAGTTTTTCGAGTCCTACTTCGGGCTCGCCCAGGACGGTAAGGTCAACATGAAGACTGGGCTGCCGAAGCTGCTGTGGCTGGCGTCCATTTTCCGCACCTACCACGATTTCGGGTACATAGCCCGTCCGCCGCTGTTCGTGCAACGCGCAGTGTTCGCTCCGCTTGGGGCCCTGGCGTGGCTACTCGGCCACCGGCTGCCACGCCCCTACCCTTACGCGGCTGCGCGACGGCCGAGCACGAGCTACATTAGGATGGCGAGGAGATACACGCAGGAGGTAACAGAGTGCTAACAGGCAACGGCGTTCTGATCGAGCACTATCAGGGCATTCGCCTGCCCGTCCTGGACATAACCCACAAGGTGACGGGCGCGGCTTCCGGCGGAAGACTCCTGATCGATGAGTGGGGCCTGCCTTCCGGCGGGATGATCCCACCCCACACCCACACCCGCGAAGACGAGTGCTCCTACGTGCTGGAGGGCGAGCTTACCTGCTACGTCGGCGGCGAGGTCGTGGTCGCCCCCGCCGGTTCCTACGTCCTCAAGCCGCTGGGGGTTCCCCACGCCTTCTACAACGCCGGCACCGAGACGGTCCGCGTGATGGAGGTCCTCGCGCCGGGGGACAACTTCGAGGGCTACTTCGACGAGTACGAGAGGATCGCGTCCCGACAGATGGACGGCGAGGAGCACCGGAGGGCCAGGGCGGAGCTTGGCAAACGCTACGGAATAACCTGGCACGATGAGATCATCCCGGAAGTCAGAGCCCGCTTCGGTGTGCGGCAGACACCGGCAACGGTACGTAGGGAGACGAAGACATGAACGAGACGAACGCACAACAGATGCCCAACCTCGAGGAGATGAACGAGGAGCAGGCGCTCGGGTTCCTCAACGAACTCTACACTGTGCTCAGCGCTGAAAAGGAGTACGAGCTACGCCACGAGGACTACGTGATGGAGATGCCCCAGTCCGGCGAGCGCATCCGTGGCAGAGAGAACATGCTCGGGTTTCAGAAATCCCTGTCCCAGAACCTCCCTAACAAACCGAGCATCCGGATAGACCGCGTTCGCGTCAGGGACGGGGTTTGGATCAAGGAGGGCGTCAACGACTACGGCAACGGCTTAACGTACAACTCCGTGGTCATCTATGAGTTGAAGGACGGCAAGATCTGGCGCGACACCCGCTACTACTCCCATCCGTTCGAAGCCCCACAGTGGCGTTCGCAATGGGTAGAGTCGAGCGGAGTCCTTACATAAGGCTGATTTGCGCCCCTCCAGAAGGGGTCGCTCTGGGAGTTATGAAGTTAGCGGCCTGCGCTAGAAGCCCACGCTCCCGGAGCGGACCGCAGCAACGGCTTCAGGCGCTATGAGGCCGACGGAGGCCGCGTGCTCGGCCGCGGTGACCGTATCGGGCACCGCTTCCATCTCCGTTCCGAGGGCGCGGGCCTCTCCGGCTAGCGCCTTGACCTCGGCGTCGCGTTTTTCGGAGGTGACGTCCCTTATGTAGACGGCCTTGATGCGCCCGGGATACTCCCGGATGGTCTGGAGGTAGATCTCAGGGTCTTCTTCTCCTGAGTCCCCGATCAGGACGAAAGGGAGTTTCTCGTATGTGTCCAACAGGTTGCGGATGACCCCGAGCTTGTAATCCTGGTGCTTGCCGAGGACGGTCGGGCTCCAGTCTTTGAGGAACAGCGGGCCAGGGGGAATGCCGTGGACGTTCAGAAAATCCTGCAGAAGGTCGTAGATGTTCCACGGGCTGCTGGAGACGTAGAAGATAGGGTTGGTCGGATTGCCGTCGGTCCCCCGCTGCAACGCCTCGTAGAACGTGCCGACGCCTCCGAAAGGGAGCCGCGTGTGGGCGTTGTTGCGGACCACGATCCAGGCCATCTTCAGCACGTTGGTCGCGCTCGACCTCACCACCGTGTCGTCGAGGTCGCTGATCACACCGAAACCGGCCCCGCGCGGCACGAGCACAAATCCCTTCGACTGCACCTCCCCCCCACCCGGAGACGGCGGAGAAAGCAACTCCAACTCCACCGGATGCCACCTGACGGAACTGTCGAGGGGCTCCTCGAGCCCGAAGCGTACGTCGAAAAAGCCCTCCTCGTCGGCCGTGGCCTGGACCTGTGATCCCCGGAAAGAAGCCAGCACCCGCGCGCCCGCGACCTCGTCGCTCGCGAAGCGCCTCGCCATGTTCAGCACGTTGCGCCAGACAGCGTCGTCCTGGCCGGCGTGGATGATGCCGGTCTCCTCCAGGACGCGTCCTTTCAGGAACAGCTCACGGTCCGTACCGTGCCCCCGGTAGGGTAGGATCTCGAACGGATCTAGCAGCCCGAAGCGCCGCTTGAACCAAAATCTGAAGGCGTCGAAGCGCCCTTCGATTGCCTTCGCCACCGTAAGCGCCAGGCGTTTGAGGCTGGTCAACGGACCTCCATGGACAGGAGCCCAGGAGGATTCTCATTCACCAGGGGCGTGAGATCTCGACGTCGATTTGCTCCGTACGTGCCCACGATAGTCACGCCCACGTCCCCCATCTCGACTCGAACCACAATCACCGTACGCTGAGGACAAACTACCCGACACCTACGAACTTAACATCGCCGGCACGAAGCGCGCAAGCACCGAGCCAATTACACAGCGAGAACTAGCCCGGGAACGCTGTCCCCGCCTTAGTGAAACGACCCCGTTCGGCCCCCGAGCCCCCTACGTCAAAGATCGACCGGCTCGAAGATCCTTATGACCGCGCACGCCATGCACCACTCCAGCAGCGCGTGTTCGCCGATGCGCACCTCCAATACATCGTCCCCGCAGGCGGCGTGCGTCAGGCTGAATGCCGCGAAAGCAAGGTCTCCCTCGTCCAGCGTAGGGACCTCCGAGAGGTCTGGCGGATGTACCTCGTAGCGCATTACGCTCTGAGTATCGGCCACTTCGCCGTCGACCTCTAGCCTGGCCCCTGGCATCCCGACCCTCCAAAGCTCACTGTCGCTTACCGTGGGGGCGGAATGCTCACTCCCACCTGACCTTTACCGCCTCATCAAGGATAGATTCGTGATCGTAGTGCGTAGTGTTTCCCATCATCACCACGCCGAGGGACTCTTCCGGGTAGAGACGCATCACGTTCCAGAAGCCGGCCCCGCCACCGAGGTGCTCGACGAAAGCGGGACGCTTCTGCCGGCCGCCGGCGGGGCGGAACCAGCCCAGCCCAAAGTCGCGCTTGCCCCCCTTCGGGATTATCTGTTGCATCTCTGCCACGGCGGCAGCGGAGAGCAGCCGCGTCCCCCCGGCCCGACCGCCGTTCAGGTGGAGGAGGACCAGGCGAGTGGCCTCTTCGACGCCCCCGACCAGCCCTCCGTAGGCCGGTCCCTTGACGTAGAACGGGTCGAACGCTATGTACCGACCCTGCCGGCTGCCAACCACGCCCTTCGGCAATGCTGCCCTGAAGGCGGGAATGAGCCACGGGCGCAGGGGATGGTACCCGGTTGCCGCCTGACCGCCATGCGGATAGGAGAAGCCGGTCTCGTCTAACCCGAGGGGGGCGAGGATCTCCTCCCGTACGTAGTCCTCGTAGCTCATGCCTGAGACCTCGGAGATCACCTCCCCGAGCACCAAATAGCCAAGGTTCGAATAGCTGGCCCGCTCGCCGGGGACGAATCGGAGCTTGCGGTGCTTCCGGAGCAAGCGCTCGACGAAGGCACGCCGGTTGGGTACGGGACCCGAAGCAGGATAGACCCACCGGATAGGCACGGGGTTCGCGAGCCCCGACCCGTGGCCGAGCAGATGACGAACGCTCACGGGTACCGGCTGCGACACGATCTTGAACGCCCGGTAATATTCGTCGGCAGGGGCGTCGAGGTCGAGCCTCCCCTCCTCCGCAAGCCGTACGACAGCAGTAGCCGTCGCAACCTTCGTCATCGAAAACCACAAGTAGCACGTTCGGAGCGTTGCGGGGGTTGAGGTCGCGATGTCAGCGAGTCCGAACCCCCTCGCCCAGACGACGCGTTGTCCTTTTACCACCGCGACCGAAAGCCCCGGCACGCCCTCCGCCCTGACCTTCTCGCCGACGAACTCCGCAAACGCCACCGCATCCGCCGAAGCATCGTCTCCCCGTGAACCGGTCTCCAACCCTCGCCTCCCGTTGTCCCAGTTGAGCTTACCCGGCTCGCAAGTGTCTCCTCACCCGAATTCCATTCAGCGAGAGCACCAGGCTGAAATGCTGACCGACTGAAGTGCTGACTTGCTTTCTACCCGTTGCTCGGGATGGGGACGCCGAGGTGCGAATAGGCCCGGTGTGTGGCGATCCTTCCCCGAGGAGTGCGCTGGATGAGGCCGCTCTGCAGCAGGTACGGCTCGTACACGTCCTCGACGGTGTCGCGCGCCTCCCCGAGGGCCACGGAGATGGTGCCGACACCGACCGGTCCACCGTCGAACTTGTCGATGACGAGCCCGAGGTAGTCCCTGTCGGCCCTGTCGAGCCCGAGGTTGTCTACACCCTGCATATCGAGCGCGGCGTTGGCGGTCTCCTCGTCGATCTTGCCCCCGCCCACGACCTGGGCGTAGTCACGCACCCTCTTGAGAAGCCTGTTCACGATGCGCGGCGTACCGCGGCTGCGGCGTGCGAGCTGGCTGGCACCGCCTTCCGTTATCGGAATGTCGAGTATGCCCGCGTTGCGGGTGACGATCTTCTCCAGGTCCTCAGGCCCGTAGTACTCGAGCCTCTCAGCGACGCCGAACCGGTCCAGCAACGGCTTCGTAAGCAGGCCCTTTCTCGTGGTCGCGCCGACCAGCGTGAAGCGTGGGAGGTCGATCCTTATGGTACGCGCCGAAGGTCCCTGGCCGAGCACGACGTCCATGGCGTAGTCCTCCATCGCCGGGTAGAGGACCTCTTCGATCTGCCTGTTGAGCCGGTGGATCTCGTCTATGAACAGGAAGTCGCCGGGCTCGAGCGCCGTCAGAATAGCGGCCATGTCTCCGGCCTTCTCCAGCGTCGGACCGCTGGTCGGCCTCAGGCCCACCCCCATCTCCTCGGCGAGGATGCGGCACAGCGTGGTCTTCCCAAGCCCCGGAGGACCATCAAGCAATATGTGGTCGAGCGCCTCCCCCCTTTGCTTGGCCGCCGTAACGAAGATCTTGAGGTTCTGCTTGAGCGCCTCCTGCCCGACGAACTCGTCGAACGAGCTGGGCCTGAGCGTGGGCTCGTCGTCCCCCGCGTGGGCCTCGGGATCCAGGGGATGCTCCCCGAACTCATCGAAACCGGCAGCCCCCGTAATGTCCTCGAACGACTCCTCGTCGGGCCTCTGGTCCCTTATGGTGAAGTCGTCCATCTCTTCGGCGCTCAACGCCTGCTCCCTATCCGCCGTAATGCCTCCTTTATGTACTTCTCGACAGAATCCTGCGGCGGCACGTCGTTGAGCGCCTTCTCGGCCTCCTCGAGCCTGTACCCGAGCGCCGTGAGCGCGTCCCTGGCCTCCATGTAAGGCCCTCCTCCGCCGGCGACGACCGGCTCGGGCCCAAACGCCGCGAGGCTCTTGCCCCTGAGCTCGAGGACCAGCCTTTCGGCCGTCTTCTTGCCGAGGCCAGGGACAGACGCGAGCTTGAGAACGTCCCCCCTCGCCACGGCCTCGGAGATCTGCTGGGGAGACATCGACGAAAGGATAGACATTGCCAGCTTCGGCCCGACCTTGCTGACCGCCGTCAGCACGTCGAAGGCCGCCCGCTCCTCGCGCTCGGCGAACCCGAACAGGAGCATTGCATCCTCGCGAACTACCAACCTGGTGTGAATGACGCACTCCTCGCCCAGCGAGGGCAACGCCCTGAGCGTCGCGAGTGATGCAGAGGACCGGTAGCCCACGCCCCCTACGTCCACCACCACACCTTCCGTATCTTTTTCGACCAGAGTACCGCGTAGTCTGTAAATCATGGGCTAATTATCGCGCATGGGCGTCTATTTCCCCACCCCCGCCTTGTTGGGCAAACCGCTCGAAAAGGCGTGACAGATGGCGATCGCGAGGCCGTCGGCCGCGTCGTCGGGCCTGGGTATTGCCGGCAAACTCAACAGCGCCTTGACCATCTCCTGCACCTGCCGTTTGTCTGCCCGCCCGTAGGAGGTGATCGCCTGTTTTACCTGCAAAGGGGTGTATTCGGTCACCTCGATACCTGCCTTGTAAGCCGCCAGCAGCGCGACCCCCCGCGCCTGCCCGACCGTTATCGCTGTAGTCACGTTGGTGTTGAAGAACAACTCTTCGATCGCCAGCGTTTCGGGCCGGTACCCCCGCACCAGCTCCGTAACGCCATCGAAAAGCCGCTCAAGCCTCCGGGGCATCTCCCAATCGGGAGGTGTGGTGATGGCGCCGTGCTGCACGTAACGCAGCCGACTACCTTCCTGACGGATGACCCCCCACCCCATCGTCGCTGTCCCCGGGTCTATGCCCAGTATCGTGTGTCCCCTGCCGCCCGTCGCGAGCATAGACCAAGCTTACTCCCTACAACCAGACCTTGCACCACCTTCTACATGTTGTGCACCTGACCGCCACCAGCACAGTATTAATGAGCCAGTTCCAATGGTAGGCGCTCGAGGCCGCGCAGGAACAAACTGCGGCGCCAGCTCAGCGACCCTGGCGACACGGTGAGGTGTACATCGGGGAAGCGTTGCAGGAGCGCGGTGATGGCGATCTGACCCTCCATCCTGGCGAGCGGCGCCCCGAGGCAGTGATGCACGCCGCCCCGCCCGAAAGCGAGGTGCTTGTTAGGATCGCGGGCAAGGTCGAGGGCGTCGGGCTCGTCGAAGTGCCGGTTGTCGCGGTTGGCCGAGCCGAGGACCGCGAGAACGAGCCCCCCGCGGGGCACCTCCGTGCCGGATACTTCCAGATCCTGCCTGGCGTAGCGCTCGGTCGCGATCTCGACGGGAGAGGTGTACCGCAGCAGTTCCTCGACCGCCGGCTTGATTAGCAGCGGATCTTCCTCGAGCCTCTCCAGTTGCTCCGGGTGCTCGGTGAGCGCGAGCGTGCCGCTGGCGATGAGGTTGACGGTTGTCTCGTGCCCTGCGACCAGAAGCAGGAACGACATGGCCAGGAGCTCGTCCTGGCTGAGCTTGTCTCCCGCTTCCTCGGCCTGGACAAGTGCGCTCATCAGATCATCCTCCGGCGAGACGCGCCTCCTTTGGGACATCTTGCGCAGGTAGCGGACGAAAGCCAACGCAGCTGGAAGGGCCCGCCATACGTCGCGGCCCGAGGAAACCGATACGATCTTGTTGGACCAGCGGTGGAACATCCGGTGGTCTTCTGCTGGTACTCCGAGCAGCTCGGCGATCACGGTCGCCGGCAACGGCAGCGCGTAATCTCTGACGAGCTCAGCCCGACGTTTGCGTTCCATCGCATCGAGTAACTCCTGGCAGATAGCTTCGATGCGCCCGCGCAGCTTTTCGATGAGGCGCGGCGTGAACGCCTTGGAGACGAGGGTACGGAGCCGTCTGTGGTCGGGATCGTCGAGGTCGAGCATGTTCTGCTCCAGCGGCTTGAGGAAGCCGGGAACCCACGGACCCTCGGCTCGCTGCTCGGGGTCCTGGGCGTTGTGTGGGTCCTTGGCGAAACCGGCATCCTTGAGCACCCCGGCCACGTCCTCGTAGCGGGTCACCAACCACGCCGTCCGCTTGTCCGGCAGCGTGGTGCGCCACACGGGAGCCTCCTCGCGCAGGCGCGCGTAGAACGGGTGCGGGTCCGCCTTGAACGTCGGGCTTGCAAGGTCCGGGGTCGCGATCTCAAGCATCGCCACCACCTCCCGTACCGTCGAGGCCGTGGACAAGCAACCCGCTCAGCACGCCGGAGACCTCGTCCCACCTATGGGTGAGATCGCTGCGTTCTCAGGGTGATGGTGGACGGGTGGGGGCTTTACATCTGCTGGCAATCTGAACTCCGTGATCTCGGCGTCTATCCACTCGGCGACGTGGAAACGGGCGACGCTTACCCTGTGATGACCGTCTTTCACGAAGTAGAGGTTGCCGAGCTTGTAGATGATCACGGGCGGTAGCTCGCGACCGAGCCTGAACGCGCGGTCTATGCTCTTCCAACGCTCGCGCGAGAGGTCGCGCAGCGGCATAAACGCCCGATCAAACCAGTCGTGCTTTCCGGCGCTGCCGACGATGCGCGACAACTCCACCGTTGACCTGCCGCGCCAGACGCCACCAAAAGCGCGCCTCGAACGCCGCTCTTCTTCGAACGAAAGAAGGGTTCGCGCCCTGGGCTTCCTGCGCAACTTCGCCCTGAGCCAGCGTAACCTCGCCCTGCGCCTGGCCGCGGTGAATTCCCTGTCGACCTGCTCTTCCAGGCTCATCAGGTCCACTATCGTCGCCTTCTTTCTTGGCACCCTGGTTACGTAAATTATACCGCGCTACGGAACTCCACATCTTGACAACTGTACAGCGTACAGGTTATCCTCTACATGTACGTTGTAAAAGTACGGTGTATAGGATACGCGAAGGTCTTCGGTCCTCGCCTGGAAAGAGGAGGACGGCGATGAGCTTGAAGAGGTGGTATTACCGTGGAGGCCGCCCCAACGGGATGGCGCGCGTGCTCGACAGGTGCACGGCTGCGCTGTTCGCGCGTGGGGTCGGTCCGGATCACCTGCTCGCGTTGGAGGTGCCGGGCCGGCGCTCGGGCAAGGTTATCAGGCTCCCGCTCGTCATGGCCGTCGTTGGGGGCGAGCGCTACCTCGTGTCGATGCTAGGGCAGGAAACGAACTGGGTACGCAACGTCAGGGCAACCGGGGGCGAAGTTACCATATGCCATGGTCATCGCGAGAAGGTGCGCCTCGAGGAGGTCATTTCGGATCTCCGCGCGCCCGTGCTCAGAGCCTACCTGGGGCGTGCGCCAGGTGCCAGGGCGCACGTGCCGGTAGACAAAGACGCCCCACTCGAGGAGTTCGAACGCGTAGCATACCGATTTCCCGTTTTCCGTATCATGCCAGAAGGCGCACCATAACGACCCTCCGGCAGGCACACGTCGATACAAGCGGGACCGAAAAGCGACAGCGTTCGACCGGCCCCGGCATCAACCTCTCCTGAAATGCTGACCAGCTGAAATGCTGAAATGCTATTCACGGCAAATTCTCGCAGGCCAGGCCGTTGCCGTCCTCGTCGAGCGCGTAGGGGTCACCTGGCGCGAGGTAAGACTGGGCCTCCTCCTGGGTTTCGAAGTCCGTGCAATCGTAGACGTCCACGGGGGCTACGGAGTTCGTTGACTCGGGGGTCGTGGATTCGGGTACGTTGGTTTGCGGCTCGGTGGATTCGCGGGTGGTGGTCTCCGGGATGGGCGGCTCGTCGGGACCGATTACGGCGATGATGTCGGAGACCAGGTCGTCGCCCATCACGAGCTTCCATTCTCCGTCGGTCTTCAACAACTCTTGCGTCGTCGAAGAATCTATCTCCGGGTCGGAGGCTATGTTGCCCTTGCGGTTGTAGAAGGTCCTCGTCACCTGGAAGGTCGCCTGAGTGGAGCCTTGGTAGAGCGGGGTAAGGCCGTCCAGGGTGACGTACTGTTTGCCCCAGCGGGGCTCCCAGAAAGAGAGCCATTCGCCGAGCGTGATGTCCTGGACGGAGGAGGGGTCGAACATCTCGTAGGCTTCTTCGTAGGCCCCCTCGTTCAAGTAGAGGTGGTAGACACGCAGGTAGTCCTCGGGCGGGATCTTCTTCGGGTTCCTCTCGAACAGGTCCACAACGGCTTTACCGCGGCGCGTTTCGATCGCGAGCGTCTCAGGGACGATGCCGTTCGGGACCTCGAAGAACATGGTGGAAGCCCGCGTCTGGCCCGTCCCCAGCTCCATGCCGTCGGTGCCGCCCGATGGAGGTTCGATGGAGTCGTCCAGCTTGTAGGAGTTGCCCTTGTCGTCGATCAGCTTCACCTCGGCGCCCGTCGTCAGCGGCGAGCCTGAGACGTTCTTCGTCAGGTAATCTATCGCGACGTACTCACTGGATGCATCGCCCCGCGTCTTTGGGGATGCGCCGGGCTTCGACATGGCGTAGATGCGGTCCTTGGATCTCACCTCGAAGACCCTGAAAGACAAGTCGCCAGCCTTTATCGAGTCGCCGATCTGCCCGTCAGGTTCGGCATCTGCCGCCCGTTTTTTCGCAGAATCCGGCGCTCTCTGCTGGGAGGAGCCGGCGATCACGTCCCCGCCTTTGCCTCCACCGGCAGAAGAGCATGCCGGGGCAACCAGCAAAGCCACCACGAACACAGCGAGCATCAGGACGTTCTTCACGGGCACGATTATACGACGGGCAACTGCTTATTCTCCCCGAAGCAATTTCACTACTCACTTCGTCTGTCTCGTCCGTGTCTCCCACGTCCTTCGCCGATCCTGGACACCCTGCTGCTACCTCGGGTCGGCGGCAATGCGGCGAGGCGCCATACGCCCAGCCTCCGCCGGTATCCGGCCTGGCGGGGATAGTTCGTGCGTCCATCAGATCGGGCCAGAATCTTTCTCACGCCCATGCCGTGGGCGAGATCCCTTGCCCTGGCGTACAGGGCGACCGCCAGGTCACGTTCCCCTGCCCACGGGTCGGCGATGACCGCATCGAGAAGTAGCCGCTTGGGTGCCGTCCGGTAGCCCATAACCGCAAGCACTTCTCCATCCTCCTCTGCGACCAAGAACTGCTCCCCCATGGCCGGCCAGCGAGGCACCCCGTTCAGATCCAGGAGTTCCCCGATTCTGGGCTCGTCCTCGGAGAGTCCCCAACGTACCCGTATGTTCCTTTCGAACTCCGTAGCGTGCATGGTCTCCTCGCGGTGCCGCCGCGGCACTTCCTGGCTCATCGTGAGGTACATTCTGTTCTCCTCTCTCCTTGGTCGGTGCGAGGGCCGCTTACGCGCGGCCCTCGGCTTGCCGGCTTCCTGCGGTCGCAGCGAAGGCGAAGAGCCTCCACGCCATCCGAGCCCTGCGTGAGGACTTGCCCGCGGTGGCCAGGGCCTGCCTGCGCCGCTCCGCCATCTTCTCCGCGAGGTCCATCTCCCTCATGCTGCGGTCCATGTAGTGCATCTCCCTGAACATCAGTTAGTCTCCTTCGTTCGTCCTCGATCTACGTCCGTCTGCGCTCCGTTTTGCTCTGCCGTCTCGCTCCTCCTTCTCTCCGGTGGCTCGTGACCGTTTGTCTGGGACCACTCTAGTCGGGTACTGCTCTCGGAAGCGCTCAAATCCAGAATAATGTGGAAAGATTCAGCAGCCCCGGCGTCCATGTGCCGGCAGGTCCTGGGCGACGGTCCCATCCATATCCCCGGCCGGGTCGTCCAGCCGGTCGCAGACGTAGTCGCGGGAGGGATCGTAGTCGCGACCGTCCACCTCCTCCAGACGGGGTCCGTAAAGGTGCACCGAGACCGCGGCCTCCTCGAAGGGGTTCCCGACGCTGTGGATGCCCCCGTCTCCGGGCAGCACCGTGGACGCGCCGTCTTCGGGGCTCCAGGCCAGTTGCCAGGCGCCCTCTAGGCGGGCGTGCTCGTGGCGCGAACCATCGTCGAGCCTCGTGTAGCGCTCCTCGAAGACGGTGCCGGCCGCGCAGGCGTAGGCGCCCCAGGAGGAATGGTCGTGGATCATGGTTCGCGTCCCCGAAGGCCAGACGAAGACCTGCAGGGAGAAAGAACCGTCCGGCCCATCCCATCGCCGGGCCACGTACCACCTCTCGGCGTCGCGCGCCTCTTCGAGGACGGGCAGTACGTGGGACCCAAAGAACCAGTGGTCCTGCACCAGTTCCCCGAGGAACGCCGCCGCTCGCGGAAGAGCCTGCAGTGTAGGCTGGGCGCCTATGCTCTGCAATTCTGTGGCATCGGGTACGAACGCCGTCGTCTCCTTCGTCTCTGTGTTCGTTGGCGCTGGGCTGGTCACTCTGATCATCGTCTCGATCCTTCCTGACTAGGTCCGACCTTCGTCGTCTGTCTAAGGACACTCTAGAAGGGGGTGCTCTCGGAACCGCTCGGGGTAACGCTCTCGGAAACGCTCAAATCAGAAAAATCTAGAAAAAAATCTCAATCTGCCGGCAGCCTTTCGTCGTTGGACTGCGCCGGCATCCCGGAAGCCTGTTGCACCCTACGGTCGCGGAGGATAGCTTTGCAAGGTGAGTGGTTGGCGAGGGTTGGAGGAGAGCGTGCCAGCGGATCCCATCGAGGAGCGAATGCGGGAAGCCATCATAGGAGAGATCGAACCGCGGGCTATCGTCATAGCGGACTATGATCCCGCCTGGCCCGAGCGCTTCCGCCGGGAGGAAGCGAAGATCCGGAGGTCCCTGGGCGAGGCGGCGCTCACGGTCGAACACGTCGGCTCCACCTCCGTGCCGGGGCTCGCCGCCAAGCCCATAGTGGACATCCTCTTGGTAGTCGAGGATTCGGGCGACGAGACCTCCTACCTGCCGGCCCTGGAGGAGGCGGGCTACGTCCTGCGCGTGTGCGAGCCGGACTTCGACGAGCACCGAATGTTCAGAACCCCCGAGAAGGACGTTCAGGTCCACATCTTTTCGGCGGACTCCGGGGAGATCGGGCGCTACCTGCTGCTGCGCGACCACCTGCGCAATGACAGCGAGGACCGAAAGCTATACGCCAGCGCGAAGCGAGAGCTGGCGAAGAGAGACTGGCCGAGCGTGGACCACTACGCCGAGGCGAAGACCGGGATCGTGGAGGGCATCCTCACCCGGGCTAAAGCCCCGGGTGCCTCGCATCACAGCTCTTCGCCAGCGCGCAGGCGTTCGTAGAGCGCGAGCGTCTCGGGGGCGGGCGACGCTCCCAACTGTTCCTGCAGCAGCTTGGCCAGCTCCTCGTAGTGCCTCAGCGCCCCGCCCGGCTCGCCCAGGGCTGCCTGGCTGCGCATCAGGCCCCGGTGCGCTTCTTCCACAAAGCGGTCGTGGGAGATGGCTTTGCGGTACGCTTCTGCGGCCTCCGCGTTGCGCTCCTGCGAAAGAAGTAGGCTTCCCAAAAGCAGCAGCGACTCCCCGTAGGCCCGCCTCAGCTCCTCCTGGCGCTCCAGCGTCCATTCGCTGTGCGCGATGTCCTCGAGGAAGTCGCCTGTGTAAAGGCCGGCCGCTTCCTGCAGGTTCTGGATGGCTTGTTCGGGCGCCTTGACCTGCAGGCGGCGTGCCTCGGAGAGGTGCTTTTCGAAGGCCTCCACGTCGTAGGAGTAGTCGAGCGAGCGGCCAAAAGCGTAGCGGCGCTTCTCGAAGACGACCCACTCTTTGCCACCTAGCGCCCGTCTGAGGCGGAAGACGGTGTCGTGAAAAGAGCTCCTGAGTTGGGCCGTCGAGGCCTCGGGCCAGAGGACGAGGCCGATCTGCTCCTTGGTTCGCCCCTCCGGGTGGGAGAGCAGATAGTAGAGCAGCTCTCGGGACTTCTGGATCCAATCCGGAGAGTCGAGGGGCACCCCTTCCTTCTCTACCTGCGCCGGACCTAGCGCGAAGATGCGGAGCCACGCCACGTGGTCCTCTACCGGAGCAGGCGCGGGTGCGAAAGTCGGGGCAGACTCTGGGGTGGGCGGTTCGGGCGCCACTTCTTCGAGCGCGTAGTCGATGGCCCGCGCAGGTGACATGGCCCGCCCTTCGGAGAAGGCAGCCTCGTAGGCCCGCTCCCCGAGGCGCTCGCGCAGGTCGGCCATCGTGCGCTCGTAGAGCGAGCGGTCGGGGTTGTAGTAAGCCCAGACGGGGACGCCGATGGTCTCGTGCAAACCCCGCGCCGCGCCGAACAAGCGCGCCGAACGAGTAGCCTCCCCGCGCGCCCCCGCGACGGTCGCCAACCCTTCCAGGCAGTAGGCAACGTTAGCAAGATCCTTCATCTCCTCGGAGAGGCTCATGCCTTCCACGAAGTGGCTGGCCGCCAGCTCGTACTCGCCGTGGTCTAGCGCCACCTGGGCCAGGGCGTACAACGCATTGTAGATAGCCCCCCTGTCTCCGATCCAGCGCGCCAGCGCCAGCCCCTCCTCGAACCTGGCCACGGCCCCCTCCTGGTCACCCTGCAACAGCAGCACCGTTCCGAGCCAGGTGTGCGTCTGGGCGGCCGTCCACAACTCGCCACACTCGATGAAGTTCGCCAACGCCTCCTCCAACCGGGCCGCTGCCCTCACGAGGTCGCCACGGTTCATGTCGACCAGTCCGAGTCCGGCCCTCGCGTAGCCCTCGGCATAGGCGTCGCCTCCCGCCTGGCGGGACAACTCCAGGAGGTCGGTCATGTACCTGACCACCGCCCCGTCGTCCCCCTGACCATAGGCCATCACCGCCACGGACACCGTGGCCCGAATACGTAGCTCCAGAGGCAACGCGGTCCCGCCCTCGATAACCCTCTCCATCTGGTGGCGCCCCTCGCGTTGGAATCCCCTGTAAAACCAGAAGGGCCAAAGCGCCCAACCAAGTAGCGCGGCGGTTCGGTAGTCCCCCGAAGCGAGCAACCACGCCATGGCGGTTCTCAGGTTGTCTTGCTCCTGGTCGATGCGATGCATCCACCCAACCTGGTCCGGTCCCCTAAGCTCCGTGTGCGCCTGCTCCGCCAGCGACGTGAACAGCGCGGCGTGCCGGTCGTGTACCCCGTGTGCCTCCCCCCTCTGTTCCAGCAATTCCAGGGCGTACTGCCTTATCGGCTCCAGCATCCTGTAGCGGGGCACGTCCTCCGCCGTTTCGGCCACAACGAACGATTGATCCACCAGCCTACCGAGAAGGTCGAGCACCTCCCCGGTCCGGATGTCCCCCGCCGCCCCGACCCTCTCGGCGGCCTCCAGCGTCCAGCCCCCGACGAAAACCGAGAGCCGCGCGAAGAGCTCTCGCTCCTCCTCGCCGAGCAGCTCATAGCCCCACTGGAGGGCCGCCCTGAGCGTCCGTTGGCGCGGAGCCCGCGTCCGATCGCCCGTCGTGAGGAACCCCAGGGCGTCTTCGAGCCTCTCGGAGATCTGCCCAACGGAGAGCGTCCCCATCCGCGACGTGGCCAGCTCGATGGCCAGCGGGATCCCGTCCAACCTCCGGCAAACATCCGTCACCGCTGCCGCGTTCTTCGGCGTCAAGACGAACGTCGGCGCCCGGGAGCGCGCCCGCTCCACGAACAGCCGGACCGCCTCGTAGCGTTTTAGATTCTCGGGATCTGAGATGGGTCCCGCCTGGGGTACGGTGAGGGAGGGAACCACCCAGTTGATCTCGTCCGTGATCCCCAGCGCCTCCCTGCTGGTGGTCATGACGCGCAAATGTTCGCAAGAGCCAACGAGAGTGTCGACCAAACGGGCGCAATCTTCTATCAGGTGCTCGCAGTTGTCCAGGATCAATAAAATCCGCCTGGAGCGAAGGAAATCCACCAGCGAGTCTGTCGTCGACCGATCGGGCTGCTCGCGCACGCCGAGCACGGCGGCCACGGCCCCGGGCACCAGCGACCCATCCGAGAGAGACGCAAGCTCGACAAGCCACACCCCGTCGGGGTACTCCTCGGAGTCGGCGATGTCCCTGGCCACCTCCAGCGCCAGCCGGGTCTTGCCGCAACCTCCCGCGCCGGTGAGGGTCAGGAGCCGCGACGAGGAGAGGGAGCGGCCCACCTCGGACATCTCGCGTTCCCTCCCCACGAAACCGCCCCGCGCCAAGGGAAGGTTGTTCTTGAGCTCCTTGGCGCCACCTTCTGCCGGAAGCTCCGCGGCGGACAAGGCGGGCGACGTTCGGTCTGCGAAGATCTCTCCGTAGGATGTTGCCGTTTCCTGGAGCACATAATCGGTGGCCTGCTCCGCGGACATGGCCCGACCCTCGGACCAGGCGGCGTCGAAGGACGCCGCGCCCAGTTCGGACCGCACGGCATCAAGGTCAAGTTCGTAGCCGGAAGCGTCGAGGTCGAAGGGTGAGAGCGTCATGCCCATGCGCTCTCTGAGGGCCTCTGCGGCTCCCCACAGCCTTGCGGCCCGCGCAGGGTCCTTACGCAGAACGGCCACCCTCCCGAGCCCCCAGACGTAATAGGCGGTGCCCAACTGGTCTCCCAACTTTCGTGTTATCCGGGCGCCCTCCAGGAGCAGGGCCGCTCCCCGGTCGAGATGTTCCCGATCGATCTCGACGTTGCCCAGGATAAAGTGGGCCATGGAGGCCTCCCGCAGGCTACCAAGCTCGCGACAGAGGGCCAGGCCTTCTTCCAGCCTGGAGGCAGCCCGGTCGAGGTCGCCCTCCCCTTGCGCAGCCATGCCGAGGATCACCAGAAGGTAAGCGCGCGGGTGGTCGGCCAGATCTCCCTCCAACAACTCCGCGCCCTCCCGTTCGAAGGACGGCAGGCGGTCGCGGTAGGCCCCGTGGATCGCGGCTTGCCCCAGGTTGGCGAGCGCGTACGCGGCGCCGGTCTCGTCCCCGAGCTCCCTGTAAATGGCGACGCCCTCTTCCAGGGCGGCGATTGCCGGTGCGTAGTCCTGCTGGAAGAGCAGGATGAAGCCGAGCTCCCCGAGCGCCTTGGCCCTGGCGATGGGGAACCCCCCGGGGTCACTCTCCAGCGCAACCTGTAGCCACCACTTGCCTTCCTCGAAACCCTCCCTTCCCCAGAAACGTCCCAACGCGGCCACGAGCCGCAGCCGCAACTCCGCGCGTTCTTCCCCTTCGAGAGACCACTCGAGCGCCGTCCTGAGGTTCCCAAGCTCGGCCCTGAGTCGCTGCAGCCAGAGCGCCTGATCCGGCCCCAACAGCTCAGGGTCGGCCTTTTCGGCGAGGTCTAGAAAGTACTCGGCGTGCCGCCGCGGGGCATCCTGCGCCTCTGCGCTCTCCACGAGCATTTCGCGCCCGAACTGCCTGACCGGCTCCAGCATCCTGTAGCGCAGGGAGGATCCTTCCTCCTCGTTCTTCTCGGCGACCACGAGCGACTTGTCCATAAGCATCGAGAGCAAATCCAGTACCTGCGCCGCCAGGACCGGGTCTTCCGCCCCGATCACCTCCGCGGCCTCCAGGTCCCAGCCACCCGCGAACACCGAAAGCCGCTCGAACGTTTTCCGTTCCTGCTCGTCGAGCAACTCATAGCTCCACTGGAGGGCCGCCCTGAGCGTCTGGTGGCGCGGGGCCGCCGTGCGGCTTCCGGTGGTCAGCAGCTTCAAAGGATCCTCGAGCCGCTCGGAGATCTGCTCTACCGTCAACGCCCTCACCCTCGCCGCGGCGAGCTCTATGGCAAGCGGTATGCCGTCCAACCTGCGGCACAATCCGGCGACCACGGGCGCGTTACGGTCGGTGAGCGCGAAGTTCGTGTTGGCCTCCTTCGCCCGCTCGACGAAGAGGCGCAGCGATTCGTAGCCGGCCAGTTGCTCGGCGGTGAGTCGCCTCTGAGGGTCTGGCAGAGAGAGGTTCGGCACCATCCACATGACCTCGCCGGCCACGCGCAACGGCTCCCGGCTCGTAGCGAGGATTTTCAGGTAAGGGCATCTCCTTAGCAGCGAGTCGGCCAGCGCGGCGCACCCGTAGACGAGGTGCTCGCAGTTGTCCAGGACCACAAGCGATCTTCTCGGGCCCAGATACTCGGCGAGCGATTCGGCCAGTGAACGGTCGGGCACCTCGCGCACGCCCAGCGCCGTGGCCACGGCAAGCGGCACGAGCTTTGGGTCGGAGATCGGGGCCAGGTCCACCCACCACACCCCATCCTCGAACTCTTCGACAACCTCTTGCGCCACCGCCAGCGCAAGGCGGGTCTTGCCCGCTCCTCCGGGGCCGCAGAGCGTAACAAGCCGCCGGTCCCCGAGCAGCCCCTCGAGCTCGGCGACCTCCCGCTCGCGCCCGATAAAGCTCGTGAGCTCGAGCGGCAGGTTGCCGAGCGGACGACCCGGAGCGGATAAGCGTGCCCTGGCAGATTCCATCACGCGTAGCCTACGGGTGCTCCGCCCCTCTGGCAAACCCGGTTGTGTCGTATGTTGCGCGCACGGATTTCGATCGTCACCTTCCGGACGCTACCTTAGCCGACGGAGGTCCCACGTGAATCCCCCAAATGAGTGATTCTCGCCCGATGCCAACCTTTCCCTTCGATGGCCTACGGTTTCCGTCCCCAGTCGATCCATTATTTGCGCAAGCACAGTAATCGAGCAAGAGAACCTGCTCAGCCCGGCGGCCGGTTCCAACCCTGACGAGCCGCCCTCAGGACGACACGTCGAATCGAAGGCCGTGCCCCCAGACACGCTATCATTGGCGGATGGTCAAGCTGCTGCTCACCGCGTTCGCCCTCGGGTTGGCCAGCCTCGACTTCACGGGGACGCTGCTCGCACTCGGGGCCCTCGGCGCCGGGGCGAAGAATCGAGCGCTCCTCGCCTTCGGGTTCGTTTCTATCGTGGGCACGCTCATGTTCGGCGCGACGCTCTCGCTCCTGATCGGACCCCGCATCGCCGGGATAGACTGGTCTGCGCTGCTCCCCCACGACCCCACGGAAGACAGGATCGCGGCGTTCGTAGAGGTCCTGCTCGGTATAGGGCTTGTGGGCTGGGGCGTCTTGCGGGCTTTGAGGCCCTCCACAACACCACCGAAGCCGACCACACCACGCGGGATAGGACTGTTATCCCTCGCAGCAATCGGAGTCCCCTTCGCGCTGGCGGCGATCTTCGACCCTACCTTCGTCTCCCTAGTAGTGATCGCCGGGCGATCCCAACACCTCCCGTCGATCCTCGCCGCCCACTCGACCTGGGCATTCGTGAGCCACGCGCCCCTGATCCTACTCCTCGTCTTCGCCTTCGCCAGCAACCGCGAATGGGTCGTCACCAGATTCCAGAATCTGTGGGCGCGCATACGCCCCTACACAGTGCGCCTCGTAACAGCCGCCGCTTTCTTCGTCGGGATCGCCTTCCTCCTCGACGCCACTTGGTTCTACGTCACAGGCGACCTTTTCTTACCTTCGTAAGGCGCTGCGCGGGGTCGTGCCAGACCGGAGTTGGTGCAGAGGCGTGCTAGGTCACGACCTCAGCCATGACATCTTCTGAGATGTCGAAGTTCGCGTAGACTTCCTGCACGTCGTCATTCTCTTCGAGGGCGTCTATGAGGCGGAGGGTCTGCTTTGCGGTTGCGGCGTCGAGGTCGATGCTGTTCTGGGGGACCATGGTGATCTCCGCGTTCTCGAACGCGATGTCGGCAGCTCCCATAGCTTCCCTGACCGCCGTGAAATCTTCCGGTGTGGTGACGACCCTGTAGTCGTGCTCCTGCTCGGCAACGTCCTCGGCCCCGGCCTCCAGGGCGAGCTCCATGAGTTCGTCCTCGTCTGTGGAATCTTGCGGTACCAGGATTATGCCCTTGCGCTCGAAGAGGTAGGCTACGGAGCCGCTCGTGCCGAGCTTGCCTCCGTTCTTGGAGAAGATGTAGCGCACGTCGGAGGCCGCCCTGTTGCGGTTGTCGGTGAGCACGTCAACGAGGACGGCGACCCCGCCGGGCGCGTAGCCCTCGTAGGTGATCCTCTCGAAGGCGTCGGCGTCGGAACCGGCACCCGTACCCTTGTCGATGGCGCGCTGGATGTTGTCGTTGGGCATGTTGGCGTCCCTGGCCTTCTGCACCGCGAGGTGCAGCGCCGGGTTCATCTCCGCGTCCCCCCCACCCTCACGCACCGCGACCGTGATGGCACGAGACAACTTACCGAAAAGTGCCCCGCGCTTCGCGTCGGCCGCGCCCTTCTTCCTCTTTATGGTTGACCATTTACTATGTCCACTCATATAGAACAAACCTCCCGCAAAAAAAACTCGTGAAACCTGACGTCGTCCGTGAGCTCGGGATGGAACGCCGTCACCAGAATATTCTCCCCCCTGGCCGCGACGACGCGGTCCCCGACCCTCGACAAGACCTCCACCCCGGGCCCCACGTCCTCGAAAAAAGGCGCCCGGATAAAGACCCCAGTGAACGGCTCGTCGAAGCCCTCTACCTCCAGCTCCGTCTCGAAAGAGTGGACCTGGCGCCCGAACCCATTGCGCTCGACGAGCGCGTTCATGAGGCCGAGGAGGGGCTGGCGCGGTCCCGTCGTCGCCGAAGCCGCGAGGACCATCCCCGCGCACGTGCCCCAGACGGGACCGCCCTTGTAGAAATAGCTGCGGATGCCGTCGAGTAGGCCTGAGGAAACCATCATCTTCCCTATCGTCGTGGACTCACCACCGGGTACGATGATGCCGGCCAATCCTTCCAGGTCCTCGACGGCGCGGACCTCGACAGGCTCGACGCCCAAATCTTTCAGTATCTGCGCGTGCTCCCTGAAGTCACCCTGCAGAGCGAGCACCCCGATCCGCTTGGGGCCGTCCTCCTCGCGCACCGCACCGTTCGTCTCGCCGTTACCAGCCACGGGTTGCGAGCCGCTCTCCTTCCGCGAGGTCGCCCATCTCCCTGCCGACCATCGCCACGCCGAGGCCCCTGCTCGCCTCGGCGACGGCCTTCGCGTCCTTGAAGTGGGTGGTCGCCTTCACGATGGCCCGCGCCCTCGAGGCGGGGTCCCCGCTCTTGAAGATGCCGCTCCCGACAAAGACGCCGTCGGCGCCGAGCTGCATCATCAGCGCGGCGTCCGCCGGGGTGGCTATGCCGCCGGCCGTGAAGAGGACTACCGGAAGCCGGCCGTTCTCGGCAACCCAGCTCACAAGCTCGTAGGGGGCGCCGAGGTTCTTCGCCTCCGTCATCAACTCTTCCGAATCCAGGACACCCAGGCGCCTGACGCCGCCGACGATCGCGCGCATGTGCCTGACTGCCTCGACCACGTTGCCAGTACCTGCCTCGCCCTTGGAACGAATCATGGCGGCGCCCTCGCCGATGCGGCGCAGGGCCTCGCCGAGGTTCGTCGCCCCGCAGACAAACGGCACCTCGAAGGCAGCCTTGTCGATGTGGTGTTTCTCGTCGGCCGGCGTGAGGACTTCGGACTCGTCGATGTAGTCCACTTCCAGGGCTTCCAGGATCTGGGCCTCCACGAAATGCCCGATGCGGGCCTTCGCCATCACGGGGATGGTGACGGCGTCCTGTATCTCTACGATCTTCTCCGGATCGCTCATCCTGGCGACGCCGCCGTCGGCCCTGATATCGGCGGGAACCCGCTCCAGGGCCATGACCGCGACGGCCCCGGCTTCCTCGGCTATCCTGGCCTGCTCGGCGTCGACCACGTCCATGATGACCCCGCCCTTGAGCATCTGGGCCATCCCGCTCTTCACCCTGAAAGTGCCTGTTGACTGTCCGTACTGCGCCATACGATTCTCCATCGGGTATCTACTAGAATTTGTCAGGGATATCTTACTACCAGCGACCCGGCGATCCAAACGGTATTGCAGCCCTTCAGCATTTCAGCCAAAAACAACCTGACATGCTTACGTGCTGACCGGTGACAGCGCGGTTCGCAAGAGGGGTGAACCTTTCTACGAACTGCTTCAGGCTTCAGGTAGTGCACTCGGTAGAGCCTCAAGGCTTTTTGCGCCTCTTCTTTCGTTCTTTGGTGTACTCTTCGGAGAATTTCTTGAAGAAGGTTTGCGCGGCGTGGCTGGCGGCCCGCTTGGCGGCGGGGAACGCGAGGGTGAACTCGCTGCGGGCGAATTCGCCTGCCTTCTGGATCACCCGCCTTCCCGCCCCGTCCTCCTCCTGGGTCTTGGTCCAGCGTCTGAGGCGCCCCATCACTCTATCTCTATGCGCTCTCGGTCCGTGGAGCCGGAGGCATCAGGCTGCTCCGGCCTCACCAGCGCGCCGAAGCCTTTGAGCGTCTCGAAGCCGGCTTTTCTGAAGTGTCTTGCTGCCCGGACGCGCCGCTCGCCAGGCACGAGCACGTAGGCGACCACCCCGAGCAGCGAGCCCTTGCGTCGCTCTTCCTCAGCCATCCCTCAACCTCACCTTCAGCGCTCCTTCCTCGAAGCTCGCCCCCGCCGCCGACAGTCGCGCGAGGGCGTCGGGGAGGAGTATGTTGCGCCGGTAATTTCCCACCTTCACCAGCAGCTCGGCCCCCTTCTTGGAGAGGTCAACGCTCCGCTTCTCAACGAGCGGGAGCCAGAAAACGACGTCGTAACCGTCGCCGTTCTTCACGATGTCGTGCGTGGCGCCCCTGAATAGCACGTCCAGCGGCTCCGCGTCCTCGAAGAGGTCCTCTGCCAGGGCTCCGAGCGCTTCGATGCCGAACATCTCGCGGTCGTAGAGGGGCGCTCTCAGGATCGGGATCGGTGAGAAAGATTCTTCTATGGTCTTCATGTGCCTCGCCTGCGCCTCCCGCCAGCTCGCGAAGTAGGGGTCTCTCACGGAGTCGGGCAACAGGCGGTTGACCACTACGGCGTCGACGCCGTAGTCGTAGAGGTTCAGGTAGGTGTAGGCGCGGCGGGCCTCGGCGATCACCATCTTCTCCGCGTTCAAGACCAGGCGCACCGAGGCGTCTTCGCGGTCGGTCAGGATCTCCTCGACGCTCGCTATGGCCTGGTAGAACCTCTGGCCGGCGGCGAAGACGCTGTCCTCAGGAAGCGGCGGCAGGGACCTAGCCCTGTTCGCGAACGGCCTGACCAGCTTCGCGGCGCGGCGCTGGATGGGGAAGATCTTCTCGACATACCAGCTCATGTGGTCGGGGAGGCTGAGGAGCTTGAGCGTCTCTCCGGTCGGCGCGGCATCGAGGATAAGGGCATCGTAGAAGCCTTCCTGGTTGTGTTGCCTGACCTTCAGGAGGCCGAAGAGCTCGTCCATCCCCGGCAGCATCGCCAGCTCCTCGGCGGCCAGAGTGTCGGTGCCCTGCCACTCGAACAGGGTCTGCATGTAGCCCTGTATCTCGGACCAGTTGTCCTCGATCATGGACGTGTGGTCCATCTCCTGCGCCCAGAGCCCCGTGGCCATCTCCTTCGGGTCCGGCCCTATATCCGTGTCGAAGGCGTCGGCGAGCGAATGCGCCGGGTCCGTGCTCATCACGAGCACCTTCTTGCCGGCCCGAGATGCTTTCAGGGCGGTGGCGGCGGCCACGCTCGTCTTGCCGACGCCGCCCTTGCCGGTGTAGAGGATCGTGCGCACTTTACAGAAGGGACGCGGGGTCGGCCACGAACGTCGCCCCCATCAGGAGGCCGAGAACCAGGATCAAACCCACGTACACAGCCCCTACCGCGACGCGACCGCGCCACGGGATGTCGTAGTACGCCCGGCCTTCGGGCGTGTTGCGCGTCTTCCAGCGGTTCCACAGTTCGGGCAGGCCGAGCACCGCGATAAACGCCATGATCGGGGCCACGAAGAACAGCGCCACCATCATCGCCAGGCCGGCAACCTGGAAGCCCAACGACATCGCCCCGACCGCCCGGCCGCCGTCGAGCGGAAGGAGCGGCGCCAAATTGAAGAGGTTGATGATGAAATTGAAGTACGCGAGCCCCAGAAACACAGGCTCCTGCGTGAGGGCGTACAGTCCCAGCGTCGCAAGTCCCCCCAGCGTGCCGAGCACAGGCCCGGCGAGCCCGACCCGCGCCTCGGCCAGCGCGTCCTTAGGTATCTTCTTCATCGCCACGAAGGCGCCAAGGAGCGGGATGAACATCGGGGCAGAGGCAGGTATGCCCTCGCGCCTCAGCTGCAGGACGTGCCCCATCTCGTGGACCCAGATCAAGACGACTATTCCGACCGCGAACCACAAGGGGAAGATCAGCGCGTAGACCCCTACGCTGAGCAGCATGGTTAACGCCGTACCCAGGAACTTGACCTTGAGCAAGAGAAGCGCAAGCCCCTTGAACTTGGCGAGCAACAGCCCGACCGCCGCGAGCGGCGCCAGAAAACGCTTGATGACGCTCCAGGCACCCTCAGGCTTCAGGGGCTCGTACTGCGGCTCCTGCCGCCGCTGACCTTCGAGGTCGCTTCGGAAGATGGGCTCTCTCGACTCGTCGGAATCAGAACGGTAATCCATGCGCAGATTATACCGCCAGGTGGCCGTTAGTTATTGGCTATGAGCTCAAAGCAAGAAGCTAACGGCTAACAGCTAAGGACCCTACACCGGTGGGCGGCGTTCTCTTTCGAAGCGTTGCTGGGCCTCCACGGTGCGGATTGCTTCGGGGACGGCTTGGAGACGGCCTCTGGGGATCTCTTCCCCCGTATCGTCGCAGACGCCGTAGGTGCCCTCTCCTATTTTCTCGAGGGCCCTCTCGATGTACCCGAGGCGGCGTTCTATACCTTCTTCGACCGTGGCGTCCATCTCCCGGTCGAAGATGGACTGGCTCATGTCGCCGGAGTCGGTCTCTGAGAAGTCGTCTCCCCCACCCTCCAGTTCGCGCTCGTCCTCGTCGAGCCCGTCACGTACCCCTGCGAGCTCGTCCCTCAAGTCGATGAGGCGCCGCTTCTGGTCTTCGATAAACCCCTGGTCCAACGCGCCGTTAGCCAAGATCCCTCCTGTACTCTGAATACCTTTACAAGCCACCGTTACCTTACACGCAAGAGCGCCGATTCTCCAAGCGTCCCGCGAACCTCACCACGAGCGCGGCGCAAGGGGAACGATTTATCCGGACGGAAAAAGCTACTTGCGGTCTCAACTCAGAGCGGGGCATCGCGAAGAGCAAGGCCAGATACAAGAGTATGCGAGGCTACAAGAGCCCGAAAATTCGCCCACCGTCTACAGGATAGTTCGGTACTCGCCCGTGTCTTGACCGGGGCCTAGACTATGTGTGAATATTCTTACAAGATTTTTCGGTGGCGACAAGGGGTGAGATTTGGGGACACTAGCGCAGTCGGGCATCCGCAACACTGGACTGGCGAGCATCGTCGTGGCCATGGGTGTCGCCCTGGCTGCGGCCGTACTGGCGCTGTTGCTCTCCGGCCCTGCATCGTCGGCCCAGCAGGACCGGGCTGCGAAGATGCCGGCCGTGATGGGCACCAATGGGGCCTCGGCGCCTAACATCCGTTGGGGTCCGTGCCCGAAAAGCGTGGCTCCGAGACAATATCAATGTGCCACGGCCAGTGTGCCGCTCTCCTACCGGCAGCCGCACGGTAAAAAGATAAACCTCGCCCTCGGCAGGCTGCCGGCGGCCGACCAGAAGCGGAAGATCGGAACGCTTTTCTGGAACATCGGGGGTCCCGGTGGCCCCGCGCGCATCCCGCCGTCCTTTTCCAAGACGATGCACAAGCGCTTCGACATCGTCGGCTTCGATCCGAGGGGCACGAACGCCAGTACCCCCCTGAAGTGCTTCTCCTCCAATCGCCAGGCTACAGAGACGTTCGGCCGGCCGTTCCCGGCGACAAAGAAGCAGGTAGCGCCGTTCCTCGCGGCCAACAAGCGCGGGACGAGCTTATGCGAGAGCAACGCGGGACCGATCATCTCTCACATGTCCACCGCGAACGTCGCCCGCGACATGGACCTCCTCAGGCGGGCTGTGGACGACGAGAAGTTGACCTACCTCGGGTTCTCCTACGGGACCTTCCTAGGGTCGACCTACGCGAACCTGTTCCCCGGCAAGGTTAGGGCCATGACCCTGGACGCGGTGATCGACCCCGTGGAGTGGACCACGGGCGAGAAGCCTGACGACGGCCGCACGCAGCCGTTGAGCTACCGCCTGGGCAGCTTCTACGGGACACAGGACGCCCTGAAGTCGTTCCTGAAGGCGTGCGCGAAGGCGGGGCCCGGCAGGGGAGCCGGGAGGTGCGCCTTCGCCGAGCAGGGCGCCGGCCCGGGCGAACTACTGGCCAAGTACGAAAGGATGCTCAAGCGCCTCAAGCAGGGGCCGGTGGAGGTAACCGACGGCGGGCAGACCAATAAGGTAACCTACCAGGACGCGGTGGCCATCACCCTCTCCGAGCTCTACTACGCCCCCAACTCCCCCTCCCTGGCACGCTTCCTGGAGGACCTCCACGACGCCATCGCGGGCGGTCCTTCCACCCGGAAGAAGGCCGCGCCGGCGGTGGACGTGCCGGACGTACCCTCGAGGCCCACCTACGAGCGGCCGGAAGCCAGCGCGATGGGGTCGCCGCCCTACATAGGTCTGGAGTGGTTCCCAGGGGTGGCCTGCCTTGACTCCGTCAACCCCCCGTTGGTAGCCTCGTGGTTGCTCTACGCGCGGGTGGCCGACGCGCGGGTTCCCGGTTTCGGGGCGCTTTGGACCTACGTCTCCACGCCGTGCGCGACCTGGCCGGCGGAGGACGCGGACCGCTACCGGGGACCCTGGGACAGCCAGACGGCCAACCCGATACTCCTGGTCGGCAACCGCGGGGGAGACCCGGCCACCCCCTACGACGACGCGCGGACCACGGCCACCCGGAGGCTAGCCGACGGCAGACTGCTCACCGTGAACACCTTCGGCCACACCGCCTCCTACGGAGGCCAGAGCGACTGCGTAGATGGGACGGTGGACCGCTACTTCGTGGAGGGCAAACTGCCCCCGAAAGGCAAGGTGTGCCAACCCAATCACGGTCCGTTCGCCGCCTCGACACCCCCAACTAGGGAGCGCGCCGCGCCGCCGTCGGTGCCACTGAGGTAGGGAGGGCGGCCAGAAACTCGCGCCGGGGGCGAGGAAGCGACGCTCGACTCCGGCGGCCCGCCGCCCACGACCCTCGCAGTGCGGAGGGAGCGGAGGGCTTCGGGGTTGCCCGCGAGGCGACGCGTATCCAGCGTAGGGCGTCTGGACACCGGACTGCCGCTCCCCTTATAATCGTCGTGTGGCTACTTCTAAATCGAGGGCGGACATCCTCGTGCTTTCTAGCGCGATCGGCAGTGGGCACATGCGCGCGAGCGCCGCTCTGGCACTCGGCATAGCGTCGGTCGATCCCGACCGGACGTGCTCCATCGTGGACTTCCCTCACGAGGTCTCCCCGGCTGTTGAGGACCTGATCCGGCGCACCTACCTGGAATCTCTGAAGCTGATGCCCGACCTCTACGGCAAGCTTTACCGGATGTCCGAGACGCGGGCGACCCAGCAGAGCGCGCCTAGTCGCACCTCCGAACTATACGAGAGGTGGCAGCAGTTCTCCGAACAGTGGGCAGCAAGCTACGACCCGGCGCAGAGTGCTGGTGGATCGCCCGGGTCAAGGCCCCAGCTCCGCGATCGCCTGGCGATGAAGACCCTGGATCGTCTGATAGAACAGACCGGCGCCAAAGCGCTGGTCGCCCCGCACTTCTACGGCGCATCCGCCCTCGGCAGGTACAAGGACCAGCATCCCGACGCCTTCACCTCCGTCGTGCTGACGGATTACGTGCCCCACCCCCTGGGAGTACCCGACAATCTGGACCTCTACATCGTCGCCGACGACGCGGCGGCCGAGACGGTCGAGAAGATCGGCGTGCCAGAAGGGCGCATTCACCCCACGGGGATACCCATAGATCCCGCCTTCGAACAGCCCGCGGACGTGCCCGGCGTGCGCAGGGACGTGCTGGAGTTCCCGGACGACGATGAGGACGATCTGCCCGTGGTAATCGTTATGGGCGGCGGCCTCGGCGGCGGCCACCTCGAGAACGTCGTCACCTCGCTCCTGGAAGCGAGCGCCGCCATGCACCTCGTGGTGCTCTGCGGCTCGAACACGCGGGACCGTGACCGCTTGCAGAGCATCGCCCTGGCGCGCGAACGCAACGCGACCTTCCTCTCGTTCACCGACCGGGTGCGCGACCTCATGGCGGCCTCGCACGTGCTCGTCACCAAGCCGGGCGGCATGAGCTGCACGGAATCTCTGGCCTCGGGTCTGCCACAAGTTTTGTTCAACCCCATCCCCGGCCAGGAGGAGGACAACGCGGCCGCGATGGTCCGCTACGGTGCTGGCGTGATGGTCGATCGCACAGAAGACGTACTTGGGGAGACGATGAAGATACTCACCTCCGAGAACTACCGCCGAACGATGCGGGCCTCCGCGCGGGCCGCACACCGTCCCCACTCGGCGCGCACCGCCGCCGAGCTCCTGCTGGAGCGCATGCCGTGAGGCACCCCCGCGCAAGGGCCTGGCCGGCGGTGGCCGGACTAGCCGCCGGGGGCCTGGGACTCGCCGGGGCCCGCACCGTCCTGCGCCGCCCCGTGCGTTCGGCCGGCACGCTGGCGGGCGCAGGAGTCGGGGCAGCGGCAGCGGGGCTGTTGGTCTACGAGTGGCTCACGCCGCGCTCCTGGCTGTACGGTCCGGTTTTCTGGCACGCCAGAACCGACGAACGCGTCGTCGCGCTGACCTTCGACGATGGGCCGTGCCATCCCTACACCGAAAACCTCATGGAGGTCTTTAGTCGGGAAGGCATCAAGGCCACCTTTTTTATGGTGGGCAACAACGTGGTGCGCGAGCCTAACCTGGCCGCCGAGGTCGCCTCGGAGCACGCCGTTGGCAACCACACGTTTACGCACCCTCACCTGACCTGGAGCTGGAGGAGCACGGTCAGGGATGAGCTAGCACGCGGGCAGGAAGCCATCCATGACGCGACGGGCGCCGTCCCCGCCATCTTCCGCGTCCCGCATGGCTGGTACGGTCCGCAGGTGATCTCCGGCGCGCGAGAGCTGGGGATGCACTGCGTCGGCTGGTCGGTGATGGCCTGGGACTGGAACAAACCGCCCGCGGATACGATACAGCAACGCATCCTGCACGGGGCGGGCCCCGGCGGCGTTACCCTGCTCCACGACGGCCAGGACACCGAAGCGTACCCCAAAGCCGACCGCTCCCGCACGATAGCAGCCGTACCCCACATAATCGATACGCTTGGGCAGGACGGCTACCGCTTCGTCACCGTGCCCGAGCTTATGGCCCTCGACGGCTCGTAACGACGAAACCGTAAGAGTTCTCCTCGCTCACCCCGTCGCCCGAGATACGTAGAGTCAGGGTCCCTTTGCCCGCCTTAGATAACCTCGTCTTCACCTCCCCTACCCGACTCACGGAATCTGCGGGTATCTCCGTTTCGCCCGAACCGCCGGCCACCGTCTCTCCATCGACCTCGACTTCCCAGGCCCATTCGAGCGGACCAAGGCCTCGCGGGAGGTCGTTCACGACGAAGACCGGCAACGAGAACACGGTGCTCTCTACGTAGGCCGCCTCGGGGTACTTCGCGCACACGAGGACAGGCCGCATCGCGTCCGCGAGAATCCCGTATGCGGCCTTCGGCCTGCGCCTCCAGTCGACCACGGACCAGGAGATGGCGGGCGCCGGGTCGTTGAGCATGAACGCGAAGGTCCCGCCGGTCGGCCTGTACTCGCGCCTGCGGAACAGCTCGGTCGCGTGCTTGAGGACCTCCGCCTGGTACGCTTGTGTGCCCCTGACGTAAGATAGACGATCCCCTTTCCACGGAACGTAGCGCTCCATCCGCCCGAACTGCAGGCGGTAGTTTTCGGAGAGGGTCTGCCAATCGGGGGGCTGCCCTTCGGGCCAGATCTCCCGCAAACTGGCATCGTCGGGCAGGGCCTGGGCTCCGTACTCGGTGGGAAGCCGGGAGAGACCGGGGAAGAGCCTCACTACGCGTTCGAGGTCCCTGAACTGCCCATAGTACCAGCCGAAGTACAGATGGTTGGTCGTAAACGGATGACCGGCAGCCTCGATCACGGGCCGCGAATCATCCACCTCGTGGATCGCCCCTACCACCGCGGGACCTAGCACGCGCCTCTGCCAGAGAAACCAGCGCGGTGATAGAACCTCCGCCGCGGTGCGACCCAGCGCGAGCGTGTTCCACTTCTCGGGCGGAACGACGTAGAAGGGTTCGTCGTGGGCCAAATAGACGGCTACGGAAGGATAGTTGCGCAGGTCCCGGGCCATCTCTTGAGCCTGCGCGACCGCGGGCCCAAGAACAGAACGCTTGTGAGTCCACTGCAACGGGAAGTCCTGCAGAACCAGAACGCCCAGCTCGTCGCACGCCGTATAGAATGCACCTCCGGCGACGTGGGCGTGCACCCTGACGGCGTTCATATTGGCGTCCCTGACGAGCTGGGCGTCGGCCCGCAACCGCTCCCCCGTGGCCCTCGCCGGGTAAGCGTCGGTGGGAAGGTAGTTGATCCCCCGCATGAACACCCGCTCGCCGTTGAGGCGCACGTGCCAGTCGCGCAGCTCCACGGATTTGACCCCGAACCGCACCCGCTCCTCGTAACCCCCACACCCCAGAACGAGCTCGTAGAGGTTCTGCTCCCCCCTATCCCACGTCCACCACAAACGCGGCTCTGGTAGAGCGAAGGGAACTTCTACGCGGTTCTCACCAGGCTGTACCTGCTCCGTCTGGCCGAAACTTGCTCCCGGCGCGTCGAAACCCACCGGTTCGACCGTGCCGGAGACCTCCACCTCCGACGCCCGCCTCGCGTAGATATCTAGCGTGATCCTCCCTTCTCCAGAAGGTCCCACATCCACGCCAACCGACCGCAGACGAACCGGACCGTCCCGAACGAGCGTCACGTCGCGGAAGATACCACCTGGGTTTATGTCGGGGTCCATACCATCCCAGCGGGCCCACACCCCGCCGATCGTCTCCCTGGTATTCTCCTCAAGCTCCTCCGGACTGTAGACCTCGACCAGCAACTCGTTCTCACCCTTGATGAGGCTTCTCGTACAATCGAACTCGAAGGCGGAGAAGTACCCCTCATGCTCCCCGAGATATACCCCGTTGAGCCAGACCCGCGCCGCGTAATAGACCCCCCCGAACCGCAACGAGAAGAATTCGTGCTCGCCCCGAGACGGCGCCTCGAACTTCGCCCTGTACAGGACGTGGCCCTCGTACCCCCGAAAAGCATCCTCGAGTTGCCAGTGCCCAGGAACGTGAACCTGGCACCAGGCCCGTTCGATGCTCGCTACGGCCCTTGCTACAGGCAGGGGTGCCGCGATGGGCACTGCCTCCCACCGGGCGTCGGACAAAGAGGATTCGGTGTCGGGGATTCGCACTCGGGGAGTGTACTCCAAAACTGCGTAGGAAGGGACGACGAGTCATCTTCCCGGCACGCCGCTTGCCCGGAGGTCAGGAGAGCGCGGAGAGCACCATCCTCTGGAAGCGGATGACGAGTTGCTCGCTCTCCACGAGGAACCGGCCCTGCGCGGGGATCCCGGCTCGCAAACCGAGCTGGACGGAGTCGGTCAACGAATCGTCTTCGGCGCCTACCTGATCGTCGAACGCCATCATCTCCCTGGCGAAGTCTTCGGGTACGTCCGCGCCGAAGTACTGCTCCGAGAACCCGCGGGTTCGTCCCGGACCATCCGGGTTCCAGACTTCGATCGACAGGTTCGGGAAGCCTGGGTTGATGCTGATCGTTAAGTTCGGCCAGAGGAAGTGGTACTGGGACTGCGCGAGCGGCCCGTGAGGGTCGTAAGCTAGCTCTTTTTTCGTGGTCCCATCGAGCGCGGCCTGGCGTACCGGCCCGATCTGGCTGAGAAACCAGTCGTGGGGCTGCAGCGAATAGGTGTCAGGGTCCACATCGATTATGGCGCTGAAACCGGGATGCTGCGTCGGGCAGTGGTAACACTCGAGGTAGTTCTCGAGCATCGCTTTCCAGTTTGCATCTCTCCCCCACTCCTTCCGATGCCGGAACCGGAGCTGGCCGGGGTCGAGCCCGCTCTGGGCGATGATGCCAGGCAACTGGCCGAGGATGCCCTCCAGGGGCTCCGCCTCAGCATCGGCGTTGACGAAGACCCAGGGCCCCCAGGTATCTAGCCTTAGAGGGAGAAGCGGGTACTCTTCCTTGTCGAAACCCCGCTCGCGATCCGAGCGTGGTGCCGCCTTCAGGCACCCGTCGAGTCCGTAGGTCCAGGCGTGGTAAGGGCACTGCAGAACCTTCTTGTTGCCGGCGCCGCCCATCACAAGGTGCCTGCGATGCCTGCACACGTTTACAAACGCCCGCAATCCCTCCTCGCCCCGCACGACGACGACCGGCACGTCGAGAATGGTAGCCGTAAAATAATCTCCCACCTCGGCAACCTCCGCGGTTCGGCCCACGTACTGCCAGGTGCGCAAGAAGATCCGATCCCGTTCGAGGTCCGTTATCGCCGGGTCGGTGTACCAGTAGGCCGGCAGCGAGAAGCCCCTCTCCAGGTCACCGGCCAGTTCGGTGATCCTCGCGCACCCTGATTCTCGCTGTGTCATGATCGCAATCTCCTCTCAGGCCGGCTCGATCTTCAATTGCATCTGTGAGGCGCGCTTGTAGCTTCCGGAGTTAACGTCGTAAGACTGCAAGCCGAAGAAAAGGGCATCGAGAGGAAACCAGAGCGCGACCCAGATCAGGATATCCAGTCCTTCTAGAATTACCTTGATAGCCAGGATTTCGAGGTGTTGTAGTTTCCACTGCAAGAGCACGTAGACGACGAAGAGGACGAGCGCGACCGCGAGCGCCCGCAATGCCCTCCATCGCAAGGCACGCTCGCTCTGGCCCACCTCCCAACTGCGCGCCACGCAGTAGCGTCGGATGGCCTCCCTGGTCCTCCGCTCGAGGTCTGGTGTGATCTTCTCAGGAGGTAGCACGATGGTCGTCTCCACCCGCTTGAGCGTGGGATTGGCCTGCAACTCGTTGTAAATGTACTCGACCCCGGGTACCGTGCCGTACTCCAGAAAGTCCTCGGAGAAAGGGGAGACGTCCGGCTTCTCGAACAGCGAGTTGATGTCGGCGTACCTCAGCGTCAGACGTAGCACCCCGCGATCAGCCACCCGGATCTACCGTCCTCCGTAACTCACGATATCTCTGGCTTCAGTCTAGCTTCGCGCGAAGCCAGCGTCATCACGAGTGGGACCCTCGGCTCCGGATCTACGGCATAAAAAATGGGCGACGACCTACTCTCCCACGAGGTCTCCCTCGCAGTACCATCGGCGCTGGCGGGCTTAACTTCTCTGTTCGGAATGGGAAGAGGTGTATCCCCGCCGCCATCGTCACCCTTTCTAAAAAGCGGCAAGTATTCTGTTGTAAGGCCCAAAGGCGAACGCCTGACCTTTGAAAACCGCATAGCGCGACCCGTAAAAACCATCAAGCCCTCGACTTATTAGTACCACTCGGCTACATACATCGCTGCACTTACACCTGTGGCCTATCAACCTGGTGGTCTACCAGGAGTCTTACTCCCTCATGGGGATGGGAGATCTTATCTCGAGGCGAGCTTCCC
>JBKPSF010000288.1:0-5837 GCA_046734875.1 Actinomycetota bacterium
CTAGTGTACCCCTCTGGCGCGGTGGATCAGGCGATGACAGCTGCCCTAGAAGGCCTCAAGCTGAGTAAACACGCAGGGCTAGGAGGCGCAGTCGAGGCCAGGTTCCTGCGTGTATTGGGCTGGATGGCGATTATTCGAGGAGAGGACGAGCGGGCGAAGGGGCTACTCGAAGAGAGCCTCATCCTCAGCCGGAAGGCTAACGACAGCTGGGGTATCGTTGACGCGCTCCTTTGGCTGGGGAACTCGTTAGACTTCCTGGATCGTGAGCGAGCGAAGGAACTCAGGGAAGAGGGCATCGGCCTAGCCCGCGAGTCGGGCTACGTGCCCACACTCGGCCGTCTCTTGTTCAGCCAGGGATACATGTTGATCCTCGAAGGCGATTACGAGCGAGGAACGAAGCTAAGCGAGGAGGCAGTGGAACTGTTCCGGGAGCATGGTTACAGAGGTAAACTCCCGTATGCCCTGGACAATCTGGGGTGGGCGGCGCTGTATAGAGGCGATCCCGAGCAAGCCAGGGCTGCGTACGAAGAGGGCCTCGCGCTGTGCGCAGAATTGGACGACAAGATGGCTGCCTCCGCCTATCTGGACGGGCTGGCTTGCGTGGTGGGGGCCGAGGGAGGCGCCGAGCGGGCGGCAAGACTATTCGGTGCGGCTGAAAGGCTGCGTGAAGCGGTAGGCGACAAACACCTTCGCGAAGAGGCAGCGTTACGTGAGCCGTACCTCGCGATGGCTCGCTCCCGGCTCGATGAGATTGCCTGGCAAGCGGCATGGGAGCAAGGGCGAGGAATGTCGATGGAGCAGGCCATCGAGTACGCTCTCTCTGCCGAGGAGCCCTCCGCCACAGGGCATTCACCCACCTCCGCGCCCGAGCATCCGGCAGGACTTACATCTCGGGAGGTCGAGGTGCTGCGGCTCGTGGCCGAGGGGCTCACCAACGCTCAGGTCGCCGAAAGGCTCTTCATAAGCCCCCGCACCGTCCATAGGCACCTCAACTCCATCTACCACAAGGTGGGAGTGAGATCGCGTACCGCGGCCACGCGCTTCGCCATGGAGCACGGCCTCGCCTGACCCATCGTAGATACCTCGCTCTGTGGTTCTCCTCGTGGGTACAAATACCCATTCCTTCTCATTAGCGATATGGACCCCCCGAATGGGTATTTGTGCCGATCCGGCTCTCACTGTTGCGAGCCATAGTTGTGTTCGTAGCGTGGTCGAGCAAACAAGGAAAGGAAGGAGAAGAAGATGGGCAAGGCAATCGGTCGGACGACAGTTGGCCGCAACCTCAGGGTGACGATGGCTATAGCGGCGCTTGCTGCGGTGCTGCTGGTGCTGACGCTGGTCGCGGTTTACCAGACGGCCTCGACAACCAGTGACCGCGGCGTCAGCCCCGCGATGAGCGCCGAGGGCAAGGGAGTCCCGAGTGGCGTCGATCACGATCCCGTGATCGACCGTCACGCCGAGGTGGTCGCTCGCTACCACGAAGACGGCCTTCGCTGATCGCAGCGCACCTCGCACGGTAGCGATGGTTACGGGACGTGCAGGACTCTAGCACGCAACAACGGAGGAAGGAGGCGGCGTCTATGAGGCACAAGGCATGTTGATGATTCCTGAAGGCAGAGTAGAGTCGCCCGCCTTCCCGAAAAGAGAAAGGAGGAAGCGATGATCGCAAGCTTCGAACACCATCCGATCCTGATAGACGACGCTGCGCTGGACAGAGGCGTGGTAATGGTGAGCGTAGAGGTAACCATCCCATGTGATGAGTGGTGTTCGTTAGGCAGGTAGAGAGCGGCCGAATCGGGCTCCTTCTACTTCACTTAGTGAAGCACTGTGCGCGGGCTATGGCGTTCTACTACCAAATTAACCGTGCCGCCCGCGATGCTTCTACCGTCTAAAGTAAGCTCACCCTGCCGACGCCCCCTCAGGATGCCTCTACCGTATCGCTACTCGTTGTGACGGCCTCCGTTAGGTTTGCGCGGTGTCGCCGGCAGACGCAATCTCGAAGCAGCAGCGGGGTCTCTTGCCACGGTCGCAACGCTCGTGGACGGGGATGCCCGCGAGCTCGGAGATCAGGGTCTCGGTCATGCGGCAAACCTCTGGATGGTCCGGCGTCACCCCAGATAACGGGCAGCTGTAGCCCCGGATGACTACCGCGCCATCTCGTTCCTCGAGTTCGGCGAGGCCGCCCAGCTCGTTGAGTGCCGCGACCGCCGACTCGAGACGCGCGTGCGCGCCATCTGCCTGCTTGGAGTGCTCTTGCGCTAGGCGGCGCCCCACCGATGTCAGTAGCACCTCCGATTCCTCGGGCCCAAGCTGGTTCGATAGAACGCTTAGGAGCCGGCGAAGGGTGGGTTCGTAGGCCTTCGGGAACAGGTCCTCTGCCTCCGGCGTTAGCTCGTAGATTTGTGCAGGCCTGCCACCGCCGCTCGCTGCACGCTCCGTGCCGCGCTGCCGGACGACGCCGTCGCGCTCGAGGGTGGCGAGGTGGGCACGGACGCCGTTGTTGGTGAGGCCCACCGCCTTGGCCAACTCGTCGACCGTGCGACCCTCCCGGCGCAATAGCACCACCATCCTTCCGCGAGTGCTCTCGAAGAACTGCCGACCCAAGCTCGTCGTCAAACTTAACCTCTCTCTCCTCGTCGCCCCACTCTAGCAGGCAAACACCAATTATTCAAGTAAATCAAGTAAATATTTGACATACTGCATTAATCAGGGTATGGTGGGCCGAAAGGGCGAGCAGGTGCCCGAAACTGAGAAGGGAGAGTGCATGGTGAGTAGAGCGAGCATAATGGGTCACCCCATACACCCGATACTGGTGCCTTTCCCCATAGGCTTGCTGACGACTTCGGTAATCTTCGACGTCGTCCACTTGTTCACGGGGGAGCCGAGGTGGGCAGAGATCTCCTTTTGGATGATAGCAGTCGGGGTCGCAGGCGGGCTACTCGCAGCGGTGTTCGGCCTGATCGATTGGCTTGCGATACCTTCCGGCACGAGGGCGAAGGCTATCGGGCTAGGGCACGGGTTGAGCAACGTGTTGATGGTGGCGCTCTTCTCCGTGGGCTGGCTGCTGCGCTCCGGCGATCCCGGCGACCCCGGGGTCTTACCGATCGTCCTCTCGTTTCTCGGCGTGGGCCTGGTTTCTTTGGGGGGCTACCTGGGGGGCGAGCTGGTCTTCCGGATGGGCATAGGGGTGGCCGAAGGGGCGAACCCGAATGCGTCCGGCTCGCCCTCCGGGCGTGCGCCTGGGAGAGGATCGGGGGGCACTCGGGAGGGGTGAGGGGTGTTCCGATCGTGGGCACGATCGACGAAGGGACGCAAACTAGAGAAGGAGGATGGTCGTGACCGAACGAACGCAGATAACCGCCCTCGACAACGGCCCGTACCTGGTGAAGGGCCCGGTCGTGCTGCTCGATGCCGACGGTAGCGAGTTTCTTACCCAGCGTGCGACCCTCGCGCTGTGCCGCTGCGGGAGGTCTACGAACAAGCCGTTCTGCGACGGCACCCATTCGAAGGTGGGTTTCCGGGCGGCGGAGAGGGCCGTTCGAGCAGAGCAGGAGGTGAGGCTGTGATCGCTCCGATTACCCGACGGCTTGCCGGGGCGAACCTCCCAACCCGTTACGGCAGATTCAAGGTGTTCGTATACGACACACCCGAGCATAAGGAGCACGTGGCGCTTACACTCGGGGCGATAGACGACGGCGAGCCGGTCCTGGTTCGCGCTCACTCGGAGTGCCTGACGGGCGACGTTTTCGGGTCGTCTCGCTGCGACTGCGGGGAACAGCTTGCCGATAGCCTACGGCTCTTGCGGGAGGCGGGTCGCGGCGTCCTTCTCTACCTCCGGCAGGAGGGCCGTGGCATCGGCCTCGCCAACAAGATCTCCGCCTACGCGCTTCAAGAGCGGGGTCTTGACACGGTCGAGGCGAACCACGCCCTGGGGTTGCCGGAGGACATGCGCGACTATCGGGTGGCCGCCGAGATGCTGCTCAACCTCGGCGTGCGACGAGCCCGCTTGCTTACCAACAACCCGGCGAAGGTCGAGGGCCTGGGGCGGCACGGCATCGAGGTCGTGCAACGCGTCCCGCTTCGGATCTCGCCGAACCCCTCGAATGTCGGCTATCTGAGAACGAAGCGGGAGAAGATGGGCCACCTTTTCCCCGTGGTCTCCACGCTCGAAGATACGTGGGTAGGATCAGCATGAACGGAATTGCTAAGGACGTGGACGCCACCTGCGGTACCCCTATCCCCCGGCCCGTTGTCACCATGGGCTACGCCCAGACGCTCGACGGACGCCTGGCCACCTCCACCGGCAGCTCACAATGGATAAGCGCCCCGGAATCGCTGCGCTTTTCTCACGAACTGCGCGCCGAGCACGACGCGATCATGGTCGGTGCCGGCAGGGTCCGCACGGACGATCCTCGCCTGACGGTCCGGTTGGCCACGGGCCCGAATCCCCTGCGCCTCGTCGACGGCCGGATCGAGTATCCAAAAGCACCCACGATGACGGCCGAAACCCAGGAGGACCTCGGATGCGTTACGGTATCGTGACTGCCAACCTGGGTGAGTACGCTGATCCGCGTGGGGCTATCCACCTGGCTCGCGAGGCCGAGGCGGCTGGCTGGGAGGCCTTCTTCGTGTGGGACCATCTCGGATTCGTGCGCGGCGTGCCCTCCGGAGACCCGTGGGTCATCTTGTCCGCGGTTGCGGCATCCACGGAGCACCTGAAGCTTGGACTCGCCGTTACCGCTCTGGCAAGACGTCGCCCGCAGGTCGTCGCCAACGCCTTGACGAGCCTGGACATCCTTAGCGACGGGCGCGTCGTCTTCGGGGCGGGTCTCGGTGGAGTACCGGAGGAGTTCACCGCCTTCGGGGAGCCGGGCGAGGCGAAGAAGCGCGCCACCATGCTCAACGAGGGACTCACGGTACTGGATGGACTCTTGTCGGGCGAAACGGTTACTCATCGCGGCCCAAACTACGCCGTCCAAGGGGTCTCCCTGGCGCCGCTCCCGCTCCAGCGCCCTCGCATCCCGATCTGGATCGGTGGCGAGGGCGCGCCCGCCTTGCGCCGCGCCGCCCGCTGGGACGGGTGGCTCGCGCCCGCAACGAGCCACGAGGGGACCCCGACCATGGCCAAGAGCCCCGAGCGCATCGCCGAGATGGTGGCTGAGATCCGGCGGAACCGGACCACGGACGCACCCTTCGAGGTGGCCATCGACGGCTACTCCGAGGCAGGAGATCCCGCACTACCGCGTGCCTACCGAACAGCCGGGGCGACCTGGTGGCTGGAGAGCATCCACGACGCGCGCGGCCCGCTGAGCGAGATGATAGCTCGGGTGAAAGCGGGCCCCCCGGAGACGCAATGAGGAGTTCGGACGCCGCACAAGAGTACTCGGATGTGGGACCAGCTCATGGTCGCAAGAGCAGTGAACTGCGTGCGGCCGTCCCGTCGATCTCGTGGACTGCACAGGCCGCAACAGGAATGCGGTGCCCGTCGGGCACGGGAAGAAGATCAAGATGCGTGCGATATCGAGAAAGCACCCAAGGGGCTGGAAGAAAGCAGAACCGGGCACGTACGCGGGAAGATTGTGCTCCTCGTCGATTGAGAGACGAGGAACCGTGCCTAGAGGAAACTCGGAGTATCAGCAGCTGTGGAGTAAAGCTCTTGAACACAAATAGACAAGGAAAACGGTGATGATAACCTCAATAACGAATCGTGTGTTGCGGGCGGAGACTGCTCTGGACACCGAGGTCCAGTTGGGCGTCCGAGCAAAGCAAGTTTTGCGCCAGAACGACATGGGAGATTGGACCCGCGCCGCCCCAAACCTCTACCCCCACCAGTGGAG
>JBKPSF010000289.1:0-4253 GCA_046734875.1 Actinomycetota bacterium
CACCTCCTTCGGCCTGAGGCTAAGGGCCACGGGAGAGGTCCCAGAGGCCGTGGACACCGCCGGCGTCAACGTGCAGCGGATGCGCTACTACGGCGTCGCCCTCTCTGGCCTCCTGGCCGCCTGCGGCGGCGTCTACCTCTCGATGGGGCTCCTCACGGCCTTCACCGAGAACATGACCGGTGGCCGCGGCTTCATAGCGCTGGCGGCGCTCATCTTCGGCCGCTGGAACCCCATCGGCGCGGCAGGGGCGGCCCTTCTCTTCGGCTTCGCCCAGGCCATAACCTACCGCGTCAGCGAACAGACCGTACCCGTCGAGTTCATCCAGATGTTCCCCTACGTCCTCACAATAATCGCCCTCGCCGTCTTCGGCGGCCGCGCCATAGCCCCCGCCGCCATCGGTAAGCCGTACAGGAAGGAGTAGCAAGGCGCTTCGCGCCTTGTCGGCACGCTCAGGCTTACGCCTTCGCTCGTCGGCATGCTTCGGACCCTATCAGGCCCTACCTTTGAGCATCCATCTGCAAGCCGTACAGGAAGAGAACCCTCTAGAACCCGACTTTCCTGTCCTTCTTGGGTTCCTGCGGAGTATCACCTTCGGTTCGAGGGGCCTCGGGAACCTCGTCGAAATACTCGACGCCGCCTATGAGCATCTGGGGCCTTACCTCAAGACCGGCGGCGAGCTTGCGGATGGTGGAGGGGTAGGCCCCCCTCCGGCCTGTCTCCAGCTTGGAGATGGTGTCCCTGGCCACCCCACTCCTCTCGGCCAACTCCTCCTGGCTCATCACAGCCCCCTGCCTTATGCGCCGCAACCGCGGAAGGTCCACTCTCTACCTCCAAAACACTGCAAAAAACTTGCACAAATCCTACAACAATGTTACGCTCTCTGGAGTATAGCCTGTTGGCGAAGAGAGGGAGACTGGTGATGAGTTTGGATCCCCGCCTTGTGGTTCCATACGTGACGGAGCAGAGTCCGCGTGGGGAGCGGACGATGGACATTTACTCGCGGCTCTTGAAGGATAGGATCGTCTTCCTTGGCACGCCGGTCGATGACCAGGTGGCGAACGTGATCATGGCGCAGTTATTGCATCTGGATGCCGAAGACCCCGAGCAGGACATCCACCTGTACATAAACTCGCCAGGCGGTAGCGGCTCGGCGATGTTGGCCATGTACGACACCATGCAGTTCGTAAGCGCCGACGTTGCGACGACCGCTCTTGGGATGGCCGCTTCGGCGGGGGCTTTCCTGCTCGCGGCCGGGGCGAAAGGCAAGAGGAGCGCGCTTCCCAACACGCGCATACTGTTGCACCAGCCTTCCATACAGGGGCTTGGCGGGCAGGCGAGCGATGTGGAGATCCACGCGCGCGAGATCATGAACCAGAAGCGGCGCGTGAACGAGATACTCGCCGAGCGCACGGGCCAGGATTACGAGAGGATAGAGCGCGACACCGACCGCGACTACATACTGAGCTCCAGGGATGCGGTCGAGTACGGCGTCATCGACAGGGTAGTAGACCGTCCCGAAGGACGCCTCACCGCGATGGGCAAGTAGGGGGAATCGGGGCGCGGAGGAGTTCTCCGCCCCGGTCTTCCGGAGGCAACGATGGACTTGCTAATCCTGGGCGGCACCGGGTTCCTCGGGCGTCACCTCGTCGAGGCGGCGCTCGGGGACGACCACCGCGTCACGCTCTTCAACCGGGGGCTCAGCAACCCCGACCTGTTCCCCGATGTAGAGACCACAAGGGGCGACAGGGACGGGGACCTCGCGGCATTGCAAGGGCGGCGCTGGGACGCCGCGATCGACACCTGCGGCTACGTGCCTCGCATCGTCAGGGCCTCTGCCCGGCTATTGGCCGATGCGGTGGACCATTACACCTTCGTTTCCAGCATCTCTGTTTACTCCGACGACATCGGGCCTGGGGCAGACGAAGGGGCTCCGGTGCAAGAGCTAGAAGATCCCACGGTCGAGGAGGTAACGGGGGAGACCTACGGGGGGCTCAAGGCGCTCTCGGAGCGGGCGGCCGAGGAGGAGATGCCGGGCCGGGTGCTCAACGTCCGTCCCGGTTTGATCTCCGGCCCCCACGATCCCACGGACCGTTTCACGCACTGGCCCAGGCGGATCTCCGCAGGCGGCGAAGTCCTGGCACCCGACCGTCCGGAGCGCCGCGTCCAATACATCGACGTAAGGGACCTCGCAGCCTGGATTGTAAAGATGGCCGCACATCAGCAAACCGGAACGTACAACGCCACCGGCCCCGACTACGAGCTTGTCATGGGAACGTTCTTGGAGGAGTGCGAGGCGGCAGGCGGGGGCAACGCACAGATCGTCTGGGTATCCGAGGAGTTTCTCGAAGTACATGGGGTAGAGCCGTTCACGGAGCTGCCGTTGTGGGTGCCACGGGAGTATGGTGGCGTTCTGGCCGTAGATTGTGACAGGGCCATCGCAGCGGGGCTCGCGTTTCGGCCCGTCTCCGAGACCATCAAGGATGTGCTCGAGTGGGACCGCACGAGGCCGGATGTGGAGTTGGCCGCGGGCTTGAGGCCGGAGAGGGAGCGGGAGTTGCTTCTGGCCTGGCACGGTGCCAACCTGTAAGGAGCCTTCAGGGGACAGGATAATGAACCTCACGCACGAGTACATGCACCACAGGACGGGCTACAGGCTCGGGGCGGGGTGCTGTTGGATCAGGATCTACAAGGGCGCCGACGGCGACGCCCCCGTGGTCGTGTGCGAGGAGCTCCCCAGGGTCGGAGATGTAGCCACCGAGGAAGTCACGGGATTCCTCGCGGCCGAGGTAATAAGGGAACACTTCTCTGATGGCCTGCCCGACCTGCCCCGACCCTTACTCTGGATCGAACACCGCCCGGCACGCAGGCGCGGACCCGGCAAGTACTTCTTGCACACGTTTCCCTCTTACCGGCCTCGAACCGTGGGCGCCGGCTTCGTACGGCGCGTCACCCTCGGGACTTCCCGTCGCGAACCTCTGACCCCTTCGGAGGCCGCCATCCTGATAAGAGAGGTTTAGAGCGATTTCCCTTGTAGGGGCGGTTCGCAAACAACAAGCCCCGCGCGACGCAGGGCTGAAATGCTGAATTGCTAACAAGGAGGCGGATTGGGCGAAGAAGGAACGACAGAGTACGCTATAAAGCAGGTCGGAGATCGCTACTACCCGGTCATCGTCGACAAAGAAGCCGGCGGGCACTACGAGATCAAAAACCCCATGACCGGCGGCACCCTGAGCTACAACAACCCCGAAGCCGCAGAAAAATACATCCAACGCGCCCGCGAAAAACAAATGTAGGGGCGCTTCGCAAAGCGCTTTACGCGTCGGCGGCGCAGCGGAAACCGGAATTACCCGTGGAGCTGTCGGGGGTGTTGGAGCTGCGCGCGGCCACCCTGTAGCGGTTGCAGTACGACTTGTGGCACAGGTAGGAGCCGCCGCGGATGACCCTGGAACTGCCCGAGGGCGGTCCCGCGGGGTTCTCCCTGGTCGTGCCGACGTGGAAGGTGGCCGAGAACCAGTCCTGGCACCACTCCCACACGTTTCCCGAGACGTCGTAGAGCCCGAGGCCGTTGGGGGGGAACGAACCCACGGGGGCTGTGCCCGCGTAGCCGTCTTTGCGGGTGTTCTTTGTTGGAAACTCCCCCTGCCAGATGTTGCAGAGGTGCTCCCCTCCCGGGGTCAGCGTGTCACCCCAGGGGTAACGTTTCTGTTCCAGGCCGCCTCTCGCCGCGTACTCCCACTCGGCCTCGGTCGGTAGCCGCTTGCCCGCCCAGGCGCAGTACGCCTTCGCGTCGGTGTGGGAGACGTGGACCACGGGGTGCTTCATACGGGTCTTGACGCCGGATCCCGGTCCCTCGGGATGTTTCCAGGAGGCCCCCCTGACGGCCTTCCACCAGGGGGCGCTGTCCACCGCGCCCATGACTTTCTTCTTCGCCTTGGCAGTAAGGAAACGGTAGAAGACGAACGACCAGCCGAACCTCTCTGCCTCCGTCTTGAAGCCGGTCTCCTCGACGAACGCGGAGAACTCGGCGTTCGTCGTCGCGTAGGGGGAGATGAGGAAGGGGTCCAGCGTTACCTTTCGTACCGGTCCCTCGCCGTCCTCCCGAAAGCCCTCGCCGTCGTCGGTCCCCATCAGAAAGGCGCCACCGGGAAGCCGGATCATGCCTTCCACAGAGGCAACTTCCATCCTCGCCCCGGCCTGTGATACGTCGGAACGCCCCTCCGAAGCCGGCCTTACGGGCGCGCAACAGGACGGTG
>JBKPSF010000290.1:0-16602 GCA_046734875.1 Actinomycetota bacterium
TCTTGACTCCACGACAGGTATGGAGGAGTGCGCAGGCGCGCCGGGCGATTGCGCAAGGAACTCATAATTCATGATATTCCTCGCGAGGCTGTCAGTCGAGCTTCGCGTTCGCCGCTACTCTAGAAGAACTTTTCAGCCTCCGCGAGCTGACCGGTCTTCTCGAACGCCCGGCGCAGGAGTTTACGGCCCTCTTCGCGTTCGTCTTCAGTGCGGGCTTTCTCGAGCACGGTCTTTACGGACTCTTCGATGGCTTCGGACTCGAAGGCGATGTCAGGCAGGGCGATTATGACCTCCCGGATCTGGCGGTTCACGAAATCCGGCTCGCCGGCGTATACCCACCCGCGGCGGGCGAGGACCCAGGCCCAGCCCTTCATGCGGATGGTGTTCTCTATGTCCTCGTCCTCCAGGCCGAACATCTCTATCCTGAGCCTGTGGGCGGTTATTACCTCGGGCCTTATGCGTACCGTCGTTGGCATGGCCACAGTTTAGCAGCGGCGAACGGGCCGGCGGTCAAAGAACTAGGCCGGACTTTATGGTCGCGGCGAACCTGTCTCCCCCGAGGTGGTAGGCGATGTGGCGCCAGTCCGGGGCGTCGAGGAGGAGCACGTCCGCCCTGTAACCCGGCGCGAGCCTGCCCGCGTCGTCCAGGCCCAGGACGTGCGCAGCGTTGGCCGTACAGGCGCAGAGGGCCTCGGCAGGGGAGAGCGCGAGGCGGGTGCAGGCCAGGTTCATCACCAGCGGTAGCGACTCGCAGAAGGAGCTTCCCGGGTTGAAATCCGTGGCCAGGGCGACGATCGCGCCCTCGTCGGCCAGCAGGCGGGCAGGCGGAAGGGGGAGGTCGAGGAAGAGGCCGCAAGCGGGAAGGAGTACCGCCGCAACGTCGCTCTTCGCCAACAGGCAGGCTCCCTCTGCGCCCGTGGCCTCCAGATGGTCCACGCTGCGGGCGCCGATCTCTACGGCGAGTGGGATCGCACCCCGCTCCGAGAACTGGTCGGCGTGCAACCTGAGCGCGAGGCCATGCTCGCGGCACGCCTGGAGGTAGCGCCTCGCCTCGGATACCCCGAAAGAGCCGCGCTCCAGGAAGACGTCGGCGAAGCGGGCAAGGGGCGCCGCTTCGGGCAGAACGTCGCGAACGACGAACTCGATGTACTCTTCGGCTTCGTCGAACTCTGGCGGAACCGTGTGCGCGCCAAGGAAGGTGGGGTAAACGTCGACGGGGCTGCTCTCTCCTGCGGACCGGATCGCCCGCAGGGCCTTCAGCTCTGTTTCGCGGTCGAGGCCGTAGCCCGATTTCGCCTCGGCGATTGTCGTCCCGTGCTCCAGCATCCACCGGAGGTGGCGTTCGACGGCCGACCGGAGTTCCCCTTCGCTCCCTGCCCGCGTTGCCGCCACCGTCGAGCGGATGCCGCCGCCGGAGGCGTGGATCTCCTCGTAGGTGGCCCCCGAGGAACGCAGCTCGAACTCGGCCGCCCGGTCCCCCAAAAAGGCCGGGTGCGTGTGGCAGTCGATGAGGCCAGGCAGAGCCGCCTTGCCTCGTCCGTCCACGCTCTCGAACCCGGCGCCGGATGGGATTTTCCGCGATACCTCATCCGGCGGGCCGACCGCGATGATTCTGTCCCCGGAGATGGCTATCGAGGCGGGGGAATAGACTATTAGTTCTCCAAACTCCCTGGCGCGTAGCGGACCCGCTCCGGCCGGCGTGACGGCGGCGTCGAGGTCGTGGATCAGGAGCGAGAGCTCAGCCATCCTCGTGACCCTCCGGTTTCTGCGAGAGGTCAAGGGCCATCTCCAGCTGGTTCGTCTTCTGGAGCTCCCATCCGCACCGCGCGAAGAACTCGGGGGCGAGCCCTTCTGGGACTACCTGTGGTATGGACCATGATCTCTGCGGGAACGTTGCAAATAGGGACTGCATGAGGCGGGTACCCCAACCGCGGCGGCGGTTGGCGCGTGGTACGACGAGCGCGGTCAAGAAGATCACGGCTGCGCCGGGGTCCCCGATCAAGGCGTGGGCGCGACGGTCGAGGTGGAACGCCCGCGCCGGAGAGACTGCCCCAGAGAGCGTCTCCGCGGTTAGCATCCACGGGAGTCCGGGCTCGCCCTCACGGGCCAGGATGCGAGCGAATTCCAGAGGATCTAGTTCGGAGACGGTGCCCGCGGCGTCAGAGACCGCACCGCCGGGATCATGATGGTAGCCGACAAGCCTGCGTAAGGGCTCGAAACCAAGACCTTTGTAGAGTTCGACGGCCGGCGTGTTGTGTTCGAAGACCTCCAGCAGCACGAACCGGTCCCCCCTCGAGGCTGCCTCGGCGATCACGCTCTCCATGATCCGCCTTCCCAAACCCTTACCGCGCGCCTCCGGGGCTACGGCCATCGCGGCGATACGGCTGGTCCAGCCCCGCCGCGCGATGAGAACGGTCGCGACGGGCCGCGTCCGCCGAAAATACACGTAACTGGCGAAGGGGTCCACGTTCTCAGGGCGAAAACGGCGCTCGTACCCTTCCGCGCTGACGATGACGGGCATCATGTAGCCCTCGAATGACCTTGTTAGGGCGTCCGCAACCAGGGTCGCAGTGCACTCGGCCACAGGTAGCCTGGTGATGTCTTCGACGTTTACCTGGGCCATCCCTATATTGTAGAGGGCTTTTCGGCGATGGGGCATCCCCCTCCGGCATCTTGTAGACTTGCCTCGCATGCGATGGGTCCGTCCCGGGGGTGGTTGGCGAGAACATGAACAGGGAGATGCGGGATCACCAGGAGGTCGAGTGGCAGTTCGATGCCCTCGACGTAAGGCCTGTCAGCAGGTGGCTGCAAAGGGACCAGCAGGGACAGAATCCCTCCGTGGTCTCCGGCCAGAGGCGCGAGCTCTCCGACGGCTACTTCGATACCGAAGACTGGAGGATCTACCGCGCCGGCTATGCACTCAGGATTCGGCGCGAGGGAGACGAGGAGTGCGCAGAGGCCACCATGAAGTTGCTGGCTTCCAAAAACGGGAAAAAGGCGCTCAAGAGCCGGCGGGAGATCTCCGAGCCCCTCGGTAGCGCGAGCCCCGAGGTCCTGGGCGACGCGCCAGGGCCTGTCGGGGACAGGGTGCGGGCCCTCACCGGGCCGAAGGAGTTGCGTGCCCTCTTCGACGTACAGACCAGCAGGACCACCCACGGCCTCGTGCTCGACGGTCTGCGGGCGGGTGAGATCTCCCTGGACGAGACGGCCATACCGATCGAGGAAGAGGCGGAGCCGGTCAGGCTCCGTCGCGTGGAGGTCGAGGTAGAGCCCGAGGCGCTGGACCGTCTCGAGCCTTTCGTGGGACGCTTGCGCGAGGAGTGCAGGCTCTCCCCGGCGCTCGCCTCCAAGTACGAATCGGGGCTCTTCGCGCGGGGGATCTCCCTCCCCGCGCCCCCGGATTTTGGGCCGACCGAGATCGATGGCTCGCTTACGGCGGGCGAGTTCGCGTTCAGGATCATACGTACCCAGTTCGGCATCTTCCTGGCCCACGAGCCTGGCACGAGGATCGGCGAGGACCCCGAAGAGTTGCACGACATGCGCGTGGCGGCGCGCCGGATCAGGGCTGCGATAAAGATCTTCGAGGAGGTCCTGCCGGTAAGGGCACGGGGGTTCCGGGACACGCTGAAGTGGGTCGCGGGGGCGCTTGGAGCGGTGCGCGACCTCGACGTGCAGCTCGGGCACCTAGAGACCTGGATCTCCGACGCCGCCCCGGAGGACCGGGAACCGCTGGGGGCGTTACGCGCCGTGCTCGAGGAGCGGCGCAAGAAGGCGCGCAAAGCCATGCTGCGCACCCTGGATTCGCGTCGCTACGAGAGGTTCGTCGTCTCCTTCGGCAGCTTCCTCCAGAAGGGTCCTTCCCGACGGGCCGCGGCTGCCCTCAGGCCCGTACTCGAGGCGGCCCCGGATCTGGTACGCAAACCCTACCGCAAGGTGAGGAAGCTCGGCGACCCCCTTACGGAGGAGTCCTCCGGTGAGGAGTACCACGAGCTGCGCAAGAAGGGCAAGCGCCTGCGCTACGCCCTGGAGTTCCTCTCGGGGATCTACGGCGAGCCCACGAAGGACGCGGTCGGCCCTCTCAAGGACCTCCAGGACGTTCTCGGCGACCACCAGGATGCCGAGGTGGCCGCCGCCCACCTGAGGGAGCTGAGCGTCGCCCGGGGTCGCGGACGCAGGCTGCCGCCGGAGACCGTCTTCGTGATGGGCGGCATCTCGCACCGCTACGAAGTTCAGGCGCACGAGCTGCGAACCCGTTACCCGAATGCATACCGCAGCGCCGTTGGCAAGCGGTGGAAGAAGCTGCGCAGAGCAATGAAGAAGGCGAGCCCGGAACAGCAATAAAGCGCCTCGCGCGAGCGCGCTGTCAGGGGCTGACGGGCCGGAACGGGCGCATCTCGTCGTCCCCGTCCTGTACCACGCCGTAGCTGGATTCGGGCACGGCGTTCCACGCTCCGGAGAGGTCGCCCAGCGGCTCCGAGACTATGATCCTCGACTCGTCCGATACCGTCTGAAGGAGGACAAGCTCAGGGTGTAGCTCGCGTACTGTGCGCACGTCGGTGGAGTAGAAGAGCGTGCGCGAGTCGCGTTCGCTGGAGTGCCTGAAGGCCCACACGCTCTTCCCGTTGGTGGTGCCTATGGTCATCTGGATCGGGTGCTCCACGCCATGACGGCGTCCCACCTCCTCGACGAAGCCCACCATCTTCTCGACCGCCCCCGGAGGGTCATCTTCCAGGCCGAACGTCAGCGCCAGGTAGAACATCATCTCCGAATCCGCCGATCCCTCGATGGAGGCGTAGAGGGACTCGTCCACGGCGAGCGCCAGATCTCGCTTCACTAGGTGGAAGTCGCGAATGAGGCCGTTGTGCACCCACAACCATTTGCCGTGGCGAAAGGGATGGCAGTTGGTCTGCTGGACGGCCGTGCCGGTGGACGCGCGGATGTGGGCCAGAAACAGCGGCGAGCGTACGTGGGAGGCGAGCTCGCGGAGGTTGCGGTCGTTCCAGGCCGGCTCGATGGAGCGAAAGACGGCGGGGTTCTCGTCCTCGGGGGAGTACCAACCCACGCCGAATCCGTCGCCGTTGGTGGTATCGACGCCCATGCGGGCGTGGCGGCTCTGGTCGATGAGGGAGTGCTCGGGCCTGTAGAGCAGACCCTCGATCAGGACGGGAGAACCAGAGTAGGCTAGCCAGCGGCACATCGTTTGCTCCTTTCGTGGGTCGAAACTCCGGCGAACACCCCACGGCCGGTCGGCCAGGGGTGCTCGCGTCGAATACGCCCTCAGATGCCGAGAAGCTGCTTCTTCTTGGCCTCGAAGTCGTCGTCTGTGATTATGCCCTGATCCCTTAGCTGGGAAAGCCTCTCGAGCTCGCCCACGTACCCGGGCTCGGCCTCCGCCTGGGGGGCTGGCGCCGCCGTCTCGGCCGGCTGTTCCTGGCGGCCGAAGTCCTGCCTCATCCCCGTCCTTTCCTGGATGAACGAGCGGCGCCGCTCCATGCGCGCCATCGTCCTGTAGGTCTGGCGTGCCTGCATCCGGCCCGCGGCCCGATCTGCGACAAGTCCCATCTAGTTTCTCCTTCCTCTGCGTTGATCTGAGATTACTCGATTCCTTCTATGTCCCGGTGGCCGCCTCCTCGGCCTCGAGTTCCTCGATGGCCTCCGACATGGCCAGGAGCTCGGTGCCTACGTCGGCGAGGGCCTCGGGCGTGAGGAAGCCTTCTCCGAGCGGGAAGCCGCCAGCGTCGCGGATCGCGCTCTTCAGGTCTCGCGCCCATACGTGCTCGACGAGAAGGAAGCCGGCCGAGTTGCCGGGTTCGAGCGAGGCGGCCATCTCCTGCATCTCCCTTTGTGAGAGCCCGAAGGCGTGGCCTTGAATGCCTTCCATCGGTCCACCTGGCTGCTCGTCCTCGAACTCGAAGCCAAGCAGCGCGCCGACGATCGCGCCAAGCTCTTCGCCCTGGTAGTCGAGGGCGAGTAGATCCCCCGTCTCGGCGTCTTTGCCCACGAACAGCAGGTCCAGGATGCGAATGGTCTCGTGGCGTTCCAGCCTCTCGAGCTCGGCCATGATCCTGCCCTCGAACTCCGCTTCGAGGGGAAACCCGATGGCTACGAGCTGAACCGGACCTATCTTCTCCGTCATCGTTCACCTCCATGTGTTGGACGTCGCGTCACGCTGCTTCCCTCTTCCTTGCTCTTACCGTACGCCGGGGATCTGGTTACGCTGGGTGTAGCTGGCCGACCAGTGGCCGATGTCGAGCAGGAGGGCGAGGAGCACCCAGAACCAGTCGAAGCCCACAACGCCCACATTGGGTTGGTAGACGATCACGTAGATCAGGGTCGCGAAAGGGAGGAAGATGATGCCAAGCAGCGGCAGCAGAAACGTGTTGAACGCCGCGGCGACGAGCACCGGCCTCGCGATCCAGACTATGAGCAGCGCGAGGCGCGGAAAGAGGCCCCCGAACAGCGCGAATAGACAACCCATCTCCGTTACCTCCTGGTCCCATCGCTAACCCTTCCTTTTCATGGCGCCTCTGGAGCATAAGCCCGGGTACGGTGACGGGTCATCACCCAGGGCCGCATATCCCCTAGGGGATAAACGCTCTAGGGGCTCACGCTCGGTCGTCGGGTAGGCCCGACGGTTTCTTCTTCGGGATCGGAAGCCTCGGGGGCGGGAGCCCCCATGCCCATGACGTTCGCGAGCCAGCGCGTCTCCGGGAAGGTGTCCAGCATCAGGATCAGGAAGATCGTGAGTGGCGCCGCGAGGAAGGCCCCTGGCCCGCCGAGCAACCACGCCCAGAAGATGAACCCGATAAAGAGGACCGTCGGCGAAATGCTAAGGCCTCGTCCCATGAGCATCGGCGAGAGCGCGTTCTCGGCCAGGATGTTGATGACTGTTACCCCCGCGATGACCAGTATCGCGCTTGTAAGACCGTGCTCCGCGAGGGCCAGGATCACGGCCGGCGCCACGGCCAGGGGAAGGCCGATCCAGGGTATGAAGCTCAGGAAGAAGGCCAGGATGCCCCACATCAGGGGAAAGTCGACCCTCAGAACCAGCAACAAGATGACCACACCAGCCGCCGTAAAGAGGTTGACTATGGCGCGCAGCCCCAGCTGGCGCACCACGTTCCGGCCGAAGATAGTCAACCTGGCGACCTGCGGATGGTCCTCGCCCGTGCTGGCGCGCAGGCGGTTCATCATGGCCGGTCCCTCCGCAAGCAAGAACAGCACGATGACCAGGATCAGGAACAGGTTACTCAGGAAATCGGCGATGCCCCCAAGGACGGCGCCGATGGCCCCGGTGAGGGCGCTAGGGCTCAACGCTTTGTGCAGGTCGGCTTTCGAAACGCCCAAACTCTTGGTCAGGCTCTGGATGTTGTCCAGCTGACCGTTCAGCTTGCCTGTGTAGGAGGCGATGTCCCCGCTGAACCTGGCGATCGAGACGCCCAGGATCCCACCTATCGCCGCGAACAGGAGCGTTAGCCCTACGAGCATGACGACCAGGGCGAGCGGGGTAGGTACCCGGTGCCGCTTCAGCCAGGCATAGATGGGGCTGAAGAGGAGGGCCAGGATCACCGCGAAGAGGATGGGGTCGAGTATGGGCGCGGCAAGCCGCATCCCGACGAACACGACCACCAGCGCGGCGAGCAACAGCATAACCCGCAAGAAAGAGGGCTGGCGCAGCGCGGTGGATATGGTTTCACCGATGCCGGGCTTGCCGTCTCCCGGGTCGCTCGAAGCTTCGTTCATGATCTGGCCTTTCGGTTTACGCCTGGCTGTGTTGCCAAACTCGGTGCGAAGCCTTTTCGGGTTGTCCTGCGGGGCTCCTTCCTGTTCACGCGGCTGCCTTCCCGCCCTGGCCCGTCGTCTTCCGTCGCTCTCCTCCTTTCCCCTTTACCAACTACCATGGCCCCGGAAGGTCGAGGCCCGCAGCAGATATCAGCCCGAGGCAGGCGACGAAGATCGCCAGGTTCTTGACCTGAAGCGGGAAGAGCGCCACCCCGAACCCGAACGCCCTGGGTGGCGACATGGACTTAACCGATTCCATCCATCCCGGCGGTTGCGCGTCGGGGTCAGGGACACTCAGAAGGTTCCTGAGGCCCACTACGATGAGCAGCACCCCGGGGCCGTAACGCCGATGACGCGGCTGACCACGGAGGTGGTGCTCTCGGCCCCCTCGAAGAGGGTGAGCCCCGCGATACCGACCACCACGCAGGTGGCGAAGTAGCCGAGGGCGAGGGCCGTGGCGTTGGGTAAGGGTCTCTGGGACCCCAAGAACAGGATGGTAAGCAGTAGTAAAGGGGGGGCGATCGAACCACCAAGGGCCAGGAAGACGAGCTGAGGAGAGATGGCGCTCACGGATCTCGGATCCTCTGTGGCAGCGCCAACTTGGTGTCGCCTGAGAAAGCGGTATTACAGGTTTTGCACCACTCCGCCAAAACCGGCTCCCGTTACGGTGGGCTCGTATAATCGCGGTCGTCTAGCGCTACGGGGCGGCCTGATGCGCAGCCGCCCCGTAGCATTGACGCTCCCTACTCGGTCTGCGCGAAGGCCTCGCGCAGTTTGCTCTCCTGCTCCTCCGGCAGGTTGGTGGAGATGATCTCGAAGTCGTACTGCTTCAACTCGTCGACCACCTTGTCGACAGCCGTAGCCCCGCTGGTGAGGGCGAAGAGCGCCGAGGTACCTTCCGTGACCTTGTCGCGGACCTCCTTGATGAAGTCGTCGTCGATCCCGACGTCCGCTAGAGCGCCCGTCATCCCTCCCATGCCGGCGCCTATGGCCGCGCCGAGGAAGGGGACGAAGAAGATCAGGCCGAACAGGAAGCCCCAGAAGGCGCCCCAGCCCGCGCCGGCGCCGGCCGTGCTGTGTAGCTGGCGGGTCTTGGGCTTCTTGTTGCCCTGGGGCCAGCTCACGACAGCCGCGTCTTCGAGCGTGATCAACTCCCGCTCCTGCATGCCCTGCAGGGCCACGAGAACCCGGTCAGCCCCGTAGGGGTCGTTGAACTTCAATACCGATAGCGTCGCCACTCGCGTTTCCTTTCTCTTCGGGTACACGTATGTGGTTGGTGCCGAACCCCGATCGGGGAGGAGACCTGCCTCTCAAGTCTCCACAGGGTACTCAGGCACTTTCGATGTAGTCAGAGTCTTTGGCAAGCCCGTAGATGACCATCACGCAAAGCGCGATCATGACCACCGACAGTATCGGTGCCGCCGGGATGACGAAGAGCCACCTGATGGCGGTGAGGCCGGCAAAGAGGTAGCCCATCACCAGTCCAAACGCTCGTCCGCGCAGGAGGCTTATGCCCGCATAGAGCGCGATGAGCGCGACGATCAGGTCGAGTACGCCCCAGAAAAAGAAGTTCGCGTACACCAGGTTGCCCGTCTCGGTCACCCACCAGCCGGTCCCCCCGAATGCCAGGATCGCGCTCAAGACCTCGAAACCGGCGACCAGGAACATGATGACGGCGGCGAAGGTAAACCATCCGGTCCTCCGTGCGACCGCCCCGCCTGAGCGCTCCATGGGATCACCGATCCCTCCCGACATCGGTTCGCTGTGCTGCGCCATTTCCTCTCCTTTCCGTTGCAGCTCGCCTCCCCTGCCCGCCAATGTAGTCCCGTCCCGATGAAGCTTCATCACCCAACTGACTGTTTCCCCTAGGGGATTTGCCGCCGGACACATACACACGACAGGTTCCCCGGCCCCATTCAACCCAAGGGAACTTCCGGGCACCCTGGCGTCGGCAACCCGATGGTAATGGCATCGAAAAGGATGCATCCCACGCCCGAAAGGCCACGCTCGTCGCCAGACGATCACCGCACTCCACCCCCGAATTGGGCCGCGTCTCTGCTGTTCATTTCCGTCATTGCCTGTGAGACAATTTACAGTCGCCGGAACCTGGCCGGTCCGGAACAGAACGGGAAGGTTTTAAGGATAGTAGAATTCGCCTCGTCGGCGGCGTCGGGCGTCGTCGATTTAGATGTGTAGTGGTAGCCGTTACTGTGGGGTAGTGGCACCGTGAAGGTGTGCGATCGCCCGGGCGGTGCCGAATAGAGGAGAACGTTATTCGCGCTTCGGGCGAGTCAGGCGTCGATCCTGCCGGGGTCGTTCTCAAGCCCAAGTTGCGGGCGCCGGTTCCGCGTCCCGAGCAGCTGGTCCGTGGCGGGTTGCTCGGACTCCTCCACGATGCGTTGGACTGCAAAGTCAGCGTCATAAGCGCTCCCACCGGTTACGGCAAGACGACGCTTCTGGCCCACTGGCGTCGGGTAGAAGAAGCCGAGGTGTCCTTCGCCTGGGTCTCCCTCGACGAGCAGGACAATGATCCGGCCCGGCTGTGGAGGCACATAATAGAGGCGCTGCACAGGGTCTTCCCGGAAGATGAGGACTTCGGGGCCGACGTTCTCGTGGGGATGGGTGCGGGGGGCCGGAGGTTCGTCGGAACGGCGCTCTCCATGCTCATAAACGAGCTCGCCGAGTTGCCCCACCGGGTCGTGCTGGTGCTCGATGACTACCAGTTCATCACCGAGAAAGAAACCCATGATTCGGTCGCCTTCTTCCTGGAGCACCTTCCGGAGCGGGTCCACGTCGTCCTCTCCAGCCGCTCTGACCCACCGCTGCCGCTGGCACGGCTCAGGGCCATGGGGGAGCTGAACGAGATACGCACCGGCCAGCTCGCGTTCACCGAGGAGGAGGCCGACAGCCTGCTCAACGAGAAGATGGGGCTGGAAATCGCCCCCGACGACATCGCCGTGCTGGTCGAGCGTACCGAAGGGTGGCCCGCGGGGATCTACCTGGCCTCCCTCTCCTTGCGGAACAAGGAGGACAGGCACGTCTTCATCGAATCGTTCAGGGGCTCCAACCGCTACATCGTCGGCCTGCTCGGGGAGGAGGTGCTTGCGTACCTCTCCGAGGACGTAAGGCAGTTTCTGCTCAGGACCTCGGTACTGAGCAGGCTTACGGGTTCGCTCTGCGACGTCGTGGCCGACAGGGAGGGGTCGGCCGAGTTCCTGCGCGAGCTCGCGCGCTCCAACCTGTTCGTGGTCGCCCTGGACGAAAAGGACGATTGGTACCGCTACCACCACCTCTTCTCCGAGTTGCTGCTCTACGAACTCAAGAGCAGGCAGCCCGACCTCGAGCCCGTTTTGCGCGTACGGGCGAGCGAGTGGTTGGAAGGTGCTGGCTACTTCGAGGGGGCGATCCGGCAGGCCATCGCGGCAAACGATTTCGAGCGCGTAGGATTGCTCATAGCGCGCCACTGGTACGGGTTCGTGTCCGCCGGCCAGACCGCGACCGTAGAGCGGTGGGTCGCGCCGTTGCCGGAAGGCATGATCGCCCACGACGCGGCGCTTGCCCTGATGCACGCCTGGATCTGTGCCCTTGGTGGCAGACGCGAGGAGTGCGAGAGGTTCCTGAGGCTCGCCGAGACCATCCCCCACAAAGGCCCGCTTCCCGACGGGACTGCCTCGGTGGAGTCGGGCGTGGCCATCCTCCGGGCCAGCTTCGGCTACGGTGGCGTCCATAGTGCCGTCGAGGCGGCCAGACTCGCCATGGAGCTGGAGCCCGAGAGAACGTCTCAATGGGCGGCGCTGGTGCGCTTCGCGCTGGGATCGAGCCTGTACTCGTGTGGAGACACGTCGCGGGCCAGAAAGCCGCTGGAGGAAGCCCTCTCACTAACGAGAAACGGCCAGCGCCTGGTGCGGGTGGTCGCCTTATCCTTCCTGTCGTTCGTTGCCGCGGACGAAGGACGACTGGAGGAGGCCGAGTCGCATGCGCGCGCGGCGCAAGAACTGGTGGAGGGGATGCGGCCGTTCGGGATTCCGCAGACCAGCCTGGCGCCCATCGCACTCGGCCGTGTGCTGGCAGAACGCGGCGACCTGGAAGAGGCCCAGGCGGAACTGGAGGCCGCCCTTTCCGCTCGCAGGCGGCTGCCCGGCTTGAGCCCGTGGCCCAACCTCATCGGCCTGCTGGCGCTCGCGCCGGTACTCGCCCGGCGCGGCGACCGGGCTGGGGGTAGGGCTGTGTTCGCAGAGGCGCGCGGGATCCTCGAGGAAAACCCCGACGCCGGCATGTTCCCCGAGCTCCTCGAGCGCCAGGAACGGAAGCTTCGCGCGCGCAGGCCGCGGGAGGGGCAGCTCGACGGCGAGCTCACGGAGCGGGAAATGGACGTGCTTCGTCTGCTCGGCGGCGAGCTCACCACCCGGCAGATGGCCGAGAGCCTCTACGTCGCCCCGAGCACCGTCAGGACCCAGGTCAAATCCATCTACCGCAAGCTCGGGGTCTCCTCGCGCGAGCAAGCCGTGGAGGAGGCCCACGATAGAGGGCTCGTCTAGCCTCTATCACACGCCCATAATTCCCCTAGGGGAAATAGGTAGCTGGGTGATGACGTATCGGCCCCTCTTGCACTACGCTCGGAGACCGGAAAGTTATGGAGATCGGTGGAAACGGATGATGCGCAAGCGCCGCGGGACGGTCTACCGCATAGTCGTGCGGAGCGAGCTCAGCGACACCTACGCTGTGGCCTTCGAGGGGATGGAGATGGAGACGAAGAACGGAGATACGGTCCTCACGGGCAAGATCATCGACCAGCCGCATCTCTACGGTATCCTCGACCGCATAAACGGCCTGGGTCTGGAGCTGCTGAGCGTGCAGGCCCTGCCGGAGGACGTTGACTCGAGCGTCGAAGAAAAACGAGCGCAGGAGGGCCCCGAATCATGAGCCTGGCCGTTCTACCCCTCGCCATCACCATGAACGCGGGACCCCAGATTATGTCGGCGATCATCTTCGTCACAGCCCCCAAGGCGCTCAGGCTCTCGGCATACTTCCTGGCTGGCGTTATTATCGCCGTCACCGCGGGCGTTACGATCACCTACACTTTAGCCAGCGTGCTGGGCAACAGCGTCTCGCTCGGCGACCCTTCGGATTCCGGGTCCATCGGCAACATCATCCAGTACGTGCTCGTCGGGCTGCTCGTGATCCTGTCGATCAGGAGCTTCCTGGGCCGCGAGACGAGCGAACCGCCCAGGTGGCTTGGCGCCCTGCAAAACGCCACTCCCACAACGGCGTTCACGACCGGGCTCTTGCTGCTCTCGGTTTTCCCCTCCGACCTCGTCATCCTGGTGACGGTGGGGGTGAACCTCGCGCAGCAGAACGCCCCCCTTCTTGGCGCCGTCCCGTTCGTCCTGGCGACCATCCTCATAGCGGCGCTTCCGCTGCTCTCTTTTCTGCTCTTCCGCAGGCGCGCCGAGCGGGCCATGCCCAAGGTCCGCGACTGGATGAACAAGAACAGCTGGCTCGTGAACATCATCGTCTACGTTATTTTCATCCTGCTGATCCTCTTCTGATGCCACCTGGCCTCGTCTGACCCCGGCCCGCCGGAAGGAGACCCACGAGATGCCACTCCACACGAAGATCGATGGCCAGGGGCGCGACGGCAAGTACCTCTCGGTTAGCCCGCTCCTCGACAGCGAGAAGGTAACCGTCCCCAAGCATCGCCTGCCGGACGGGCCGATGATGCCCGAGCTGGCGTACGAGATCGTCCGCGACGAGCTCATGCTCGACGGCAACGCCCGCCTGAACCTCGCGACGTTCGTGACCACGCACATGGAGCCGCAGGCCGAAAAGCTGATGGCCGAGTGCTTCGACAAGAACATGATCGAGAAGGACGAGTATCCCCAGACGGCCGAGCTGGAGATGCGCTGCGTCAACATGCTCAGCCGCCTGTGGAACTCCCCGAGTGAAGACGTGGCAACGGGATGCTCGACCACGGGCTCCAGCGAAGCGGCCATGCTCGGAGGACTGGCCCTCAAGCGCCGCTGGCAGCAAAAGCGACGCGCCGAGGGCAAGAGCACCGAGCGGCCCAACATGGTCATGGGGATAAACGTCCAGATCTGCTGGGAGAAGTTCTGCAACTACTTCGAGGTCGAGCCCCGCTACGTGCCGATGGAGGGGAACCGTTTCCACTTAAGCGGCGAAGAGGCGGTCAAACTCTGCGACGAGAATACCATGCGGGTGCTGACGCGCCTGGAGAAGCAATCTTCTCCGGCGCACGATGAATCCGATGCGGGCTTTTCCCACTGAGGATCGGCACGCGTTTACATGCTCCTTGGACATGCACAGACCGCCGTCTGCCTGGCGTACGCACCTTATCGGGTTGACGGCACTGCCGAGAAAGGCACGGGCTAGAGATGCTCGCAGACACCCCGAACATGGAAGATCCCGCCAGGGAGGCCAAACACTCAGGGACGCTCTCGGAGGATAGGTTCCCGGACGAGGGGAGCGCGGGGCTTCCAGTTTCCAGGATGGGCCTCGAGCAGGAGTTCTTCCTCGTGGACAGCGCTGGTGAGCCGCGTGACCTGGCGGATCTGTTCTTGTGGGAATGCCGGCTGGCGGCGCGGGCGAGGGGCCTGGATCCCGGCTGTTTCAAGGCAGAGTCCGTGAAGAACCTGGTCGAGATAACCACACCACCGAGCCACGGCATGAGGGAGATAGCCCAGCATTACCTGGACAACCTCGGGTTGGCGCTGGGCGTCGCGTCGGGGCTCGGTCTCGCCCTGTACCCTTTGGGGACCTATCCCCTCCCGATAAGCCCCGTGCTCCGCAACGACCCCCGCTACGCGGTCAAGGCCAGAACCATCGGACACGGCAGGTTCTCGCACGCGGGCAGGTGCGCCGGGGCGCACCTGCATCTGGAACTACCCCCAGGCACCGTGTGGCCCGACGTGAAGGCGGCGCTGGGCGCCCCGGCCGCCGCCCAGAGGGAGCTTCTCGGCCTCTACAACCTCGCCACCGCCCTCGACCCTGCGCTCGTGGCGCTCACCCGTGCCTGCCCCTTCTACCAGGGGAAGTCGGAGGGGGTCGCCGCAAGAACGGTCCACTACAGGGGCATCCTCGGCCGCGAAGGTCTTTATGCGGATCTGCGTAAAGTGGGTGGTCTCAGCCCTTACGCGAGCCGTGTGGAGGACCTGGTGGATCAGCAGCGCGCGCGGTACAAGGCCTGGTTCGCGGCGATGGATCTGGCGGGGGTGGAGCGCAGCCTCTTCGCGTGGACGGGGGGCAACCTGCACAGGGCCTCCTGGAACCCCGTGCGCCTGAGCCACCACGGCACCGTCGAGATCCGGAGCATGGACGCCAACTTTCCCGAGATGGTGCTGGCGGTATGCGCCCTCATCCGCGGCGCCGCAGATAGGGTCAGGCGCGAGCGCCTGGAGGTGAGACCGGGCAGGGGGGTGCTCACGCTCGAGCCCGACGGAGACCTGCTTCTCGTGCCGACTTTCTCCCACCTGAACGGCGAACTGCTGGGCGCCGCCGCTAGCCGAGGGGTGCTGGACCAGAGGGTCGAAGCCTACGTGGACTCCGTCGTGAGGTTCGCCTCCCCGTACCTGGAGAGCCCGGAGCTCGTAGAGCCGCTCGTATCTTCGGGAAGCTACAGGACCACCGAAAGCGAGATTGCTGAGTCTTTAGCCCATCCGGGCGCCCCTCTGACCCGGGATGAGGGCCTATCCCTGGTGCGAGAAGTCTGCCGTCGCACAGGCGAGCAGGTCTCCTCCTTGCGCCGAAGGTACGAAGAATCATTTCCGCGAGACGAACATGACCCGCAGGTCGCACGCGTGATCCACATCCGGGATTCTTTGACCGTCTCCGCCGAAGGGGCGCACCCGGCGGGTGTGCGTCTTGCGCAGGCAACGGCGAGAGAGGCTGGCAAAGAGCTAGCGTGAGGGAGAGAGGAGCCGCCGCGCCGGCACACGGCCCTTGTAGACCGTAGCAACAACACGAGGAGGATTTATCGTGGCCCAAGATCGAGAGCTCAAGCACGAGAAACTCGACGTACCGGAATACGCCGCGTCGCGCGGCGCTCGTCTGGAAGGGATCCTGGGACGGGTCAGCGACGCGCCGCTAAGGGCAGGCAACAGTATCTCGCTGCTGAAGAACGGCCCCGACACCTACGACGACTGGCTCGCGGCCATCGCGCGGGCACAGCGTTGGATCCACCTCGACAACTACATCTTCGCGAACGACGAGATCGGAAACAGGTTCGCACAGGCCCTCTCGGCTAAGGCGGCCGAGGGCTTGCGCGTGCGCGTGCTCCACGACTGGTTCGGCGGCATGGACGTATCCCGGTCGTTCTGGAGGGGCATGCGGGATGCGGGCGTCGAGGTCAAGGCTGTCAACCCGCCCGCCTCTGGACCGCCGCTCGGGGCTATCCGGCGCGACCACCGCAAGCTGCTCGTCGTGGACGGGGAGTACGCATCGACCGGCGGCGTGTGCATCGCCGACGGCTGGATGGTCCGCTCCGAGGAGACGGGGCTGCCCTACAGGGACACCGCCGTCAGCGTGAGGGGACCGGTAGTGGCGGACGTCAACCGCGCTTTCACCAAGCTGTGGGGCGAGCTGGTGGCTGAGCTGCCCGACGACGAGTGTCCAGACCCGAAAGATATTCCGGCGGCGGGGGAGACGCCAGCGCGTCTGGTCGCACAGGAACCGAAAAGGATGCGCACTCTGCGTATGCTGGAGCTGCTCACGGCCGGAGTGCAGGAGCGCCTGTGGATAACCGACCCCTACTTCCTCTCCCTGCCCATTCTCACCCAGTCGCTTATGGCCACGGCCCGCGACGGC
>JBKPSF010000291.1:0-1716 GCA_046734875.1 Actinomycetota bacterium
TGCCCGTCGCCGCCACGGGTGCCCTGGGGCCGCAAGGCATAGGTATGAGCGAGATCGGCCGCCGCGCCATTATGGCCGACCCCGACTGGCAAGAAGGAGACTACTACGGTACGGGCCGTAGGCCCGATAGGGGCCTCGCCATCGCCCGCATGGCCGGGATGATGACCTACCAGAGCGCCCCCGGACAGTGGGAGAGGTTCGCCCGCAGACCAGCGGGCCGTCCCGCCCTCTACCCTGAGTTCGGTGGCAGGTTCGAGATCGAGAGTTACCTCCACTACCAGGGAAAGGAGCTCGCAAGCCGCTTCGACGCCAACTCCTACCTCTACCTCTCGAGGGCGATGGACCTCTACGACGTGGCAGCCGGCTACGCTTCCGAAGAAGAAGCGTACTCCCGCATCCAGGCCCAAATCCTCTTCGTAGGAATAACCAGCGACTGGCTCTTTCCCGCAACCGAAGTAAGAAGTGCGGTCGAAACAGCAAAAAGCGCCGGGGCCAACGCCCACTACGCCGAAATAGATACACTAAGCGGCCACGACGCCTTCCTCAAAGACTGGAAAGAGCTAGAAGAAGCGATACAACCGTTCACAACCAAAAAAGCTGATAGCTGACTGCTGAAATACTGACAGCTGGAGCGACCGAAGGGAGCGACCATGACAGACCAGCAGATAAGTGAGCGCGACTACGGGTTCGACACCCTGGCTTTGCACGCCGGGCAGGAAGTAGACTCGGCGACGACGGCGCGGGCAGTGCCGATCTACCAGTCGACCTCTTACGTCTTCCATGACACCGAGCACGCGGCGAACCTTTTCTCGCTCGCCGAAGAGGGCAATATATACACCAGGATCATGAATCCCACGACCGACGTCTTCGAGAAGCGCATGGCCGCGCTGGAGAAGGGCGTCGGCGCGCTCGCGACCGCCTCGGGCCAGGCAGCCCAGGCGCTAACGATCCTGAACATAATGGGGGCTGGTGATGAGCTCGTCTCAGCCGCGGAACTGTACGGCGGCACCTACAACCAGTTCCACTACACGCTTCCCAAGGTCGGCATCGACGTGAAGTTCGCCGACTCCACAAACCTCGACGCCTTGCGCGACGCGATCACAGATAGAACCAGGGCCGTGTACGCCGAGACCGTCGGCAACCCCGCGCTGAACACCCTTGACGTCGAGGGGGCCGCGGCGGTGGCCCACGACGCCGGTGTCCCCCTCATCATAGACAACACCCTTCCCTCGCCCTACCTGGTGAACCCCATCGAGCACGGGGCTGACATCGTCGTCCACTCGGCGACCAAGTTTATCGGGGGGCACGGCACTTCCATCGGCGGCGTCATAGTGGACGCCGGCCGGTTTCCCTGGGACAACGGCAAGTTCCCCGGCTTCACCGAGCCGGATCCCTCCTACCACGGATTGGAGATCTACCCGACCCTCGGCGAGCTGTCGTTTATCTTGAAGGCCCGCGTCCAGATGCTGAGGGACTGGGGCCCCGCCCTTAGCCCGTTCAATAGCTTCCTCTTCCTGCAGGGCCTGGAGACGCTCCCCTTGCGGATGGAGCGCCACTCGACGAACGCTCAGGCCGTAGCGGAGTTCTTGCAGGACCATCCGAAGGTGAACTGGGTGAACTATCCCGGCCTCGAAGACCATCCGTCGCACGACGTGGCGGCGAGATACCACAGGGAGGGGCTCTTCGGCGCGATCCTCGGCTTCGGCATCGATGGCG
>JBKPSF010000292.1:0-8826 GCA_046734875.1 Actinomycetota bacterium
TCGCGGGGGAAGCCGCTCGTCTCCAGCGCCACGTGGCACATCGCGTCAAGCGGGTTGGCGACCACCACCAGGATCGCCTCCGGCGAGTGCCTGACAACCTCCTCGGTGACGCTGCCCACGATGTTCTGGTTGGTCTTGAGAAGGTCGTCGCGGCTCATGCCAGGCTTGCGAGGGCTACCGCTGGTGATGACCACCACGTCGGAGCCGGCCGTCTCCTCGTAGGTGTTGGTCCCCGTTACGTTCGAGTCGAATCCCAGGATAGGGCCGCTCTGCAGTATGTCCAGCGCCTTGCCCTGCGGCAGACCCTCCACGACGTCCACGAGCACCACGTCGGCGTAGTTGCGCTCGGCTAGCCTCTGGGCCGTCGTGCCTCCGACGTTGCCCGCGCCGATGACCGTGACCTTACTCTTCGACATCCGGTTCCCTCCTATGTTCGACGTATCTATGTGCGAATCATAAGTTAATTCTTCCGGGCCTGCCGCCCCGGAGCCGGATAGAATCTTACCCATAATCGACACTTATCGGGGAGCTTGTTTGGACGTGACACGTGCCATACAAACGCGCCAGAGCGTGGGGCGCGTAAAGCAGGACCCGGTGGCGCGGGATCTCATCGAGCGCGTCCTGGAGAGCGCCGTACACGCCCCGAACCACAGGATCACCGAGCCGTGGCGATTCCACGTCTTTGTTGGCAGAGGGCGGGGCGAGCTCGCGCGGGCCAGGGCCGAGACCGCGCGCCTCTTGGCGGAGGCCGAAGGAGAGCACGATGAGATGGTGGCGGGTAGGATCAGCCGCGAGCGCAAGAAGGCCTTCAGGGCGCCCGTCGTTATCGCCGTGATCTCCGTCTCAGGTCGCGACGAGGTCGAGACGCTGGAGAACTACGCGGCCTGCGCCGCGGCCGTCCAGAACATGCAGCTCACGGCCCACTCCCTCGGCCTTGCCAGCATCTGGCGCACCGGCCCCGTCGCCTACCACGAGCACATGCGCCGCTTCTTCGATCTGAAAGAAGGCGACAGCATCGTCGCCTACCTCTACCTCGGATACTCGGACATGGGCGAGAGACCCCGCAGACGCAGCCCCGCGCCAGAGAGGACCGTCTGGCACGAGGGCCGCTCCGCGGCTCCGGGAGTGGGGAGTGGGGAGTAGGGAGTGGGGGGAAGCGGGAATCCACGGCCAGTACAAAAGTTGGAGCGCGCGGCAGCACTGGCGCAACCGGAGGCCGGTTCTTGCGTATCCACATGTAGTCGACCAAGCGAGGAGTCAACGTGAAGACGCTGCTGAGACGCGCCCTCATAATCGCCGTGCCCATAGTGTGGCGCAAGGTCAGAAACCGCAGACGCGCCAGCTAGACCGGAGTTCCAGCGATAAGCTCGTGACGTCTCCGGGTCGGGGGGTGGAGAGTAGATTCGCATTGTCCCTACTCCCCACTCCCAATCGGAATGGCTTCGAAGCCCTCACCCTTGCTGCGAACGTTGACCAGGCAGTCCTGCGGTTCGTGGTAGAGGATCACGGGCGCCTTGCGTTCCTCGGCCTCCGAGAGGACTTCGATGCGGTTCTTGCGGGCCGCTTCGGGGTCGGTATCGACGCCGGCGATGAGGTTGGGGTCTAGCCAGATCTTGGCCGGTGCAAGGTCCGCCGTGTAGAGCGCGGCGTCGTCGCCGTCCCCGATCCAGACGATCTGGTGCCCCGCCGAATGCCCCGGCCGTACCTCGACCCTGACACCCGGCAAAACCTCTTTATTGCCGTCTAGCAGCTCGCACCAGCCCTCTTCAACACCCCTCTCGACGGCAGGGACCGCAGCCCTTCGACCGTCCTTCTCGGGCATCTGCCGCGCCTCCTCGAGCGCCGCCTCCTGCACGTATACCGTGGCATTAGGGAAGCTCGGGGGGTTCAGGGCCCATCCGACGTGGTCGGGATCTAGGTGAGAGAGAATTATGCGCGTTACCTCGTCTGCCGCGAAGCCAACCTCGTCCAGGTGGTCCAGGAGGTTCTCGTCCCTCCTGAGCTCGTAGCGGCCTTCGAGCATCTCGGGCAACTCCGGACCGAACCCCGCATCGATGAGCACGAGGTCGTCACCGGCCTCGACCAGGATCGGGTGCATGGCGCCTTTGATGCTCGCTTTGCGCGAGCCGCCGAAGAGGTTCCCGGCGTCCGTGACGAACATGCCGTCGTCGAGTATGTGAGTCCGCATCTCTCCTACGTCGAAGCTCGTCCCGGTAGCCAACTCGTCCAACCCTCCTCTTATCGTGGGCCCGCATGATAGCGGCCCCCGAGCCTCTGTGCTCAGGTCGCGGGCGACGAGCGTTACAGATGCTACCCGAACGTCTTGGCCCTTATGACCGTATCCTCTCCGTGACGCCATCTCTCAGCGCCCTCGCGAACATACGGGGGTGTTTAAGGAGGCTGTAGACGGGTGCGTCGCCCGTAAACGTCTCCAGAAGTGTCAGGCGGGCTTCAGGGTCTTTCTCGCAGACCCTGAAGAGGGGTTCCAACACCATCAAGTTCGGCACCAGGTTGACCAGCGCGTACCCCGAGATGTGCTCGCGGGCCCGCCTGCGCCTGAGCTGGCGTTCGTAGCCGGAGAGGACCGAGGCCGAGAAATCGTCCCTGGCGTGCGCCTCATGGGCCCACGAGGCCGCGAGGCGCCCCGACTCCATAGCATATCCGACGCCCTCCCCGCTTATGGGGTGGACCATGCTGGCAGCGTCCCCGACCGCCATCAGCCCACGGCCGTAGCGTTTCGCTCCCCACATCCCCATCTTCAGCGACCAGCTCGTCGGCGGACCTTCCGGCGTGGCGCTCTGTAGCCACTCTGCCATCTGCGGGGCTTCGAGAAAGCGGTTGTAGAAGTCTTTGAGGTTCCGGCCCGTGCGCGCGAGCGCCGCCGTGGAGACACCCGCACCGACGTTGGCCGTGCCGTCTCCTAGGTAGAAGACCCAACCGTACCCTGCGCCGTGCGAGTTCATATCCTCTGTGATAAAGACGTGCAGGTCATGCTTGTCCGGGCCATCCACGTCGCGGAAGTATTGCCTGCGGGCGACGGCGTTCTGGTGGGCCTTCATCCCTTTGCCCGCGAAGCCCCCGACGCCGTCGGCCACGACCACTAGGGGGACTTCAAAGCGCACAGACTCGCCCGATTTAACGGCCTCGAGGCCGGTCACGTCGCCGGATGCGGATCGCACGAGGTTTGTAGCCCTGACCCCGGAGCGGAAGTCGGCTCCTGCGGAAACCGCGCGTTCGAGGAGCCTGGCATCAGTCTCCTGGCGCCGTATGACGTATCCTCCGGGGCCGTGCAGGGAGGGGGGGACGTTCTGGCGCAGGAAGGCGGTGTGCGTGTAGATGGAGAAGCCCGTGAACGTGCCGTGGTGGGGCTCGTCGAGCCAGTCGGCGAGGCCCATCAAGGCAACCTCCGAGGCGGCGTGCGGCATAAGGCCGTCGCCGCAAGTCTTGTCCCTCGGGAACTCCTGCCGGTCGACGAGCAGCGTGTTTAGTCCCGCCTTCGCGGCTTGGTAGGCCGTCGAGGATCCACCGGGTCCCGCTCCCACGACGACGAGATCAAACCTCTCGGCCATGGTCCTCCTTCTCCAAGTTTTCCCTACTGTGCGAGAATTATACGTCGGCTACGACGAGGAGGGAACTTGGTCGACCGCAACAGGCCAGCGCGCTACGAACTTGGCGGACGCGCCGCTCTGAAAGCCACAGGACAACCGGTAAAGATACTCGATGTCAGGCGTGGCGAGTTCGTCCCCGACTTCGTCTACAAGGTACGCGTTCTAGCCGAAAAGCCAGCACGACCCTACAACTTGTCTGTGCCCGAGCACGACCTCACGGACCCTTGAGCATTTCAGCAATACCACACCTGACATGCTGAAGTGCTGACTAGCTGAAGTGCTAGAACCCCTCCCCGGTCGTTACGTTCATATACGCTACGTCGACCAGGGGGACGCCCGTTGTCAAGGCTTGATCCACGCAGCGGGCCAGGACTTCGGCGGCGACGCCGGAGTCGGGGAAGTGGCCGTCGAGGAGGCGGGCGGCGCGTGCGATCTCGTAGAAGGAGAAGCGGCGGCGTTCGCCGGTTAGCCTGTAGACGGCTGCCAGGACTTCGTAGCGGAGTGAGATCAGTTGTTCGAGGCGCCAGCGGATCTCGTCCACGGTCAGGTTCATGGTCTGGTAGAGGCGGGCGATCTCGGCCACCTGGACGAGGCTTGGGCGTCGCTTGCCGAGGCGGGCCACGGAGCTTTCGTCGAGGTAGCGCCTGGTGGTGATGCGGGCGAGCGACATCCGTCCCTCCTCGCTCTCGTAGCCGGGTAGCGGCCTGAGCTCCTCCTGGCCGCGGAAGGTGCCTGCCCTGACTTCCTCGCGGCCCACGAAAGTGCGCGGGGTGTGGCCGCCCGCGAAGTAGGAGATCTGGCGCGCCATCCGGCCCGCCTCTGAGGGGTCGCCGTCGGTCCGGATCTCGACCCACCGGCGCACGGTGCCAGAATACAACCGCTCCAGGGCCCGCCACGTCGCGTCCCCCCGAAGGTCCACCTCGCCAGGCTTCTCGGTCACCACGCAGATGCGCACGCCTGGCAGCGATCCCGAGTACGCCTCCTTGACGGCCATGAGCAAGTTCTCGAACTCCATATCTACCGTCCCCGAGAGGTACCTTCGCCGTTCGGCGGGGAGCACGTACATCAGGCGGCTCTTGATCCTGCGCTCCTTGCCCTCGGCCGCCTTGAGCCTGTCTATGGCATCGTAGAGCTCCCGGCGCCTGAGGTAGACGAGATCCGTCAACCCCGCGACCTCGGGGTCGGTCGCCGGGTTCTCCGACCAGGCCTCATCTCGCGCCGAGCACGTAGCCTCGTGCGAGTTCTCGGCCCTTACGACGGCCCGCTGCTCTGCCTCTCGCTCCTCCTGGGCTTCGCCCAGCTCCCGTTCGAGGGTCTCTATCGTCGAGGACATTTAGACTTTTCCTGTTCCCGAACATCCAACCTGTTCACGCCCATTCTACAGCACCCCATCGAGCCACGAAGCGGTCCCGACGGGAAGCGCCGGGATGACGCTTCGCGGCCTTCTCCGCGGTTGCGCGGTTTGTTAAGAACATGTACATTTCTATTAGCTTTCCGATAGTCGATGGGAGAGGAGATTCGCGTGGACTTCAACACGGGATCCGGCGGGGGGTCAGAAACGGGCGGTTCCTCCGGGGGACCTGGCGTCCCACCACCGCCACGGGCGTCCAGAAGTGTTTCCGGCGGAGACTTCGACTACAGGGACCTGGTACCGAGCTTCGTACAGACGGTGCGCGAGGTCCTCTTCAACCCGGTAAATTTCTTCAGAAGTATCCGCAGGGAGGGCGACTTCCTGAACCCCCTGCTTTTTGCGATAATCTGCGCCCTGATCACTGGTGTGATTGGTGGAATTCTCCGCTTGATTTTCGTGCTGATTAGGGGCGGAGGGTTCGGCGGGGCTCTTGGCAGTTTGATCGCCAACATAATACTAATTCCGATCGGTACGGCGATCGTCCTGTTTATTTGGGCGGGTATCTACCACCTTCTCGTCCTTCTCGTCGTCAGGCCCTCTCACGCTGGATATGAGGCCACTTTCAGGGCTTTGGCCTACGCCTCGGCGGTTCAGGCCGTGGCTTGGCTGGCGTATATACCACTTCTGGGCATCCTGGTGGCGATCGTCATCGCCATCTACAACGTCGTGTTGACTGTCATCGGTGTTCGCGAGATGCACGCTACGACCACGGGACGGGCTGTCGCCGTAGTGCTGATACCGGTGATCATCTTGGTGATTTTGATAGCTATCGTTGGTGTCGCCATATTCGCAATAATTGCTGCCGCACTGAGCGCGGGCCAGTAGCCGGCGCACATCCCGCGCCGCGCGCAATTAGCCGCCCTCGTGGGCGACCGCTATACTATCCGCGGTCTACAACGAAGGGGGTTTGCGCGTGGCGCAGACGGTTACTCTCATACCGGGCGACGGCATCGGGCCCGACCTAACCGATTCGGTAAAAGAAGTAATAGGCGCTCTCGACGTCGATATAGAGTGGGAGATCGCCGAGGCCGGCGAGACGGTGATGGAAGAGGAGGGCACACCTCTTCCGGAGTCGGTGCTGGAGTCCATCGAGCGCAACAAGGTGGCCCTGAAGGGCCCGCTGACCACGCCGGTCGGCACGGGCTTCCGGTCCGTGAACGTGGCGCTACGAAAAGAGTTGGATCTCTACGGGAACATCAGGCCGTCTTTGAGCCTGCCCGGCGTACAGACGCCTTACGAGAACATTGACATCGTCATCTACCGCGAGAACACCGAGGACCTCTACGCCGGCGTCGAGCACACCGTCGGCAAACACGCGGCCGAGTCGATCAAGATCATCACCCGCGAAGGCACCGAGCGGATCTGCCGGATGGCCTTCGAACGCTCCAGAGAACAGGGTCGCAAGCACATTACGGTCGTCCACAAGGCCAACATAATGAAGTTTACCGACGGCCTGTTCAGGGACGTCTTTTTCGAGGTCGCCAAGGACTACGAGAACGACTTCGAGGAGATCGACGACCGTATCGTCGACAACATGTGCATGCAGCTCGTCATGAAGCCCAACCTCTACGACGTGCTCGTCTGTCCCAACCTCTACGGCGATATCCTGTCCGACCTTTGCGCAGGACTCACTGGCGGACTTGGTGTCGCGCCGGGCGCGAACATAGGGGAGGAGATCGCGGTGTTCGAGCCCGTACACGGCTCGGCCCCGAAGTACGCGGGACAGAACCGCGCCAACCCGCTTGCGACGCTGCTCTCGGCGAAGAACATGCTTATACACCTCGGTTACGAAGGCGAGGCGGAGAGGATGCTGGACGGGATCGAGCAGGCCCTGAAGAGCCCACAGACCCGCACCAAGGACCTGGGTGGCACGGCGGGAACCAAAGAGTTCACCCACGCGATCGTCTCGAACCTTTAGGACACGAAGAAGCCCGCTTGCGCATCGCGATCTTCACCGAGACCTTCCTTCCCGCAACGGACGGCGTCGTCACGCGGCTCAGGCATACCATCGAGGAGTTGCTGGGCATGGGCGACGAGATGCTCGTGATCGCCCCGAAGTACGGGGAGGGACCCGGCTCCTACATGGGGGTGCCCATTCATCGGGTCTCCAGCGTGCCTTTCCCGCCGTACCCCCAGATCAAGCTCGCCCCCGTAAACCCTGGCGTCGGACTCGAGCTGCGCCGCTTCGAACCGGACCTGATCCACGCCGTCAACCCTTTCGTCCTCGGATGGGGCGCGCCGTACTACTGCAGGACCTTGAACGTCCCTCTGGTCGCCTCCTACCACACTAACGTGGCCGCCTACGCACGCTTCTACAAGCTGGAGCTCTTCGACCGGATCACTCGCTGGCACACGAGAAGGCTGCACAATCGAGCTGCCATAAACCTCTGCACATCGGAGGCGACGCTCCGTTATCTGGCGGGGGAGGGCATCCGGCAGCTCCGCCTTTGGCCGCAGGGCGTAGACGCCACCCGTTTTCACCCCGACAAGTTCTCGAAAGATTGGCGGGTCAGGCTGGCAAACGGCCATCCCGCCGAGAAGCTGCTGCTCTACGTGGGACGTATGAGCCACGAGAAGAACATCGGCAGGCTCAAGATCGTTCTCGACGAGGTGCCCGGGGTGCGCCTCGCCCTCGTAGGGGACGGGCCGGCGAGGCGGGATCTCGAGTCGGAGTTTGCCGGAACGCGGACCGTCTTTACGGGCGTGCTACAGGGGGAGGAGCTCGCGGCAGCGTTCGCATCGGCCGACGTCTTCGTGTTTCCTTCGACCACCGAGACATTGGGGATAGCCATGATCGAAGCCCTCGCCTCGGGGTTACCGGTGCTCGCCGCGAGGGCCGGCGCTGCGGACGAGGTGGTGGGCGACGGCGAGACGGGGTTCCTCTACGATCCCGCCTCCGATGCTTCCCTGGTCGCGGCCGTCGAGAGGCTGGTCTCCGACGACGGGTTGCGGAACCGCATGGGAAAGAGCGCCCGCAGGGTGGCACAGCGGCGCGACTGGAAGTCCTCGACGCGCACCTTGCGTGGGTACTACGAGGAGGCGGTAGGGGCATGAGCGAGGCCAAGGCCAAGCTCAAGAGCGGGGGCAAGCGCTTCTCCAAGTTCTCCCTCGTCGGCCTCTCCAACGCCGCCATCGACATCGGGGTTTTGAACCTGTTCCTGTGGCTAGAGCCGACGCGCGAGGTGTCCATGCTCGTACTCTACAACGGCGTCGCGCTCGTCCTCGCCAACCTAAACAGCTACATCTGGAACACGCTGTGGACGTTCCGGGGAAGGGCCGAGCACGACGCGCGACAGATCGTACTGTTCACCTTGCAAGTGCTCGTCAACATCGGCATCAGCAACGGACTGTTCTGGGCTCTGGTCCATCCCATTATCGTGTACACCGAGGTGCCAACCTATCTCGCCGGTAATGTCGCCAAAATCATCTCCGTCACGGTGGCCTCCACCATCAGTTTCTTCATCATGCGCTACGTTGTTTTTTCGAGGCGGCGCTGGTTCAAGAGGCGCTTGTAAGAGCCGGAGGCCCGTGCTAAATTTACGTTCGCGTGCGGAAGTAGCTCAGTTGGTAGAGCATCACCTTGCCATGGTGAGGGTCGCGGGTTCGAATCCCGTCTTCCGCTCTTGCCGCGGTCTGCGGGGCAAGCGGCGCCGCTGGCGGCATGGCCGAGTGGTTAGGCAAGGGTCTGCAAAACCCTGTACCCCGGTTCGATTCCGGGTGCCGCCTCTCGTACGGGCGATTAGCTCAGGGGGAGAGCGCTTCCTTGACGCGGAAGAGGTCAGTGGTTCGAATCCACTATCGCCCACT
>JBKPSF010000293.1:0-6060 GCA_046734875.1 Actinomycetota bacterium
GCGCAGAGGGATCGATTCCAGGGAAGGGGCATGCATGGCTGAGGCGGGGGCGGAGCAAGGGAGGACCGGCGGGCAGCAGAAGCTGCAGCCCGGGCTGAAGCGGCGGCACATGACCATGATCTCGCTAGGCGGGATCATCGGGGCCGGGCTCTTCGTGGGGACCGGGCCCATACTCAACCAGGCCGGCCCGGCGACCGTGCTCACCTACCTCCTGACGGGATGCCTGCTCATCCTGATCATGCGTATGCTCGGGGAGATGGCCGTGGCCCAACCTTCGGTGGGGTCCTTCTCCGATTACGGCCGCATAGCCCTGGGCAACTGGGCCGGGTTCTCCATAGGCTGGCTCTACTGGTACTTCTGGGCTATTGTGGTCGGGTTCGAGGCCACGGTGGCGGCCGGGATCATCAGCGGTTACGTGTCCGCCATACCACCCTGGCTTATAGCCCTTGGCCTCGTCCTGCTGCTCACGGCAACCAACCTCTACTCCGTCGGGTCATACGGCGAGTTCGAGTTCTGGTTCGCCAGCATAAAGGTGGCGGCGATTATCATCTTTATCACGCTGGCCATCGTCTACCTTGTCGGGTTGTTCGGGCCGTCTCCGGGCTTCTCGAACCTCTACGCCGAGGGCGGGTTCTTCCCCAATGGACCCCTCGCTATGTTCTCTGGTGTGGCGACGGTGATCTTCGCTTTTGTCGGGGCCGAGATCGTGACCATCGCCGCCGCGGAGTCGAACGAGCCCGAGGAGGGCGTGGCCAGGGCCACGAACGCGGTGATCTACAGGGTTCTGCTGTTCTACGTAGTCTCGGTGTTCTTCGTGGCTTGCGTGGTACCGTGGAACACGCCCTTCACCGAGGACATCATCAAGAGCCCGTTCACCCTGGCTTTCGAGGAGATAGGCATTCCGGGTTCGGGGACCATCATGAACCTCGTGGTCCTGACCGCCGTGCTCTCTGTACTCAACTCCAGCCTGTACACGACCTCCAGGATGTTGTTTGCTCTCACGCGCCACAACGACGCGCCGGGGTTCTTGACCAACACCACCAGCCGCGGCGTCCCGATCTGGGCCATCCTCGCCGGAACCGTCTTCGCCTACGTCTCTGTGGCGATCTTCTACTTCTTCCCCGCTGAGGTGTTCACGTGGCTGATAAACGCCTCCGGCGCCATCGCCCTCTTCGTTTACCTACTGATCGCCGTCTCGGAGCTCGTGATGCGCCGCCGCCTGGAACGTGAGTCCCCGGAGCGGCTCAGGATCAAGATGTGGTTCTACCCGTGGCTGACCTACCTCTCCATCTTCGGCATCCTGGCCGTGCTCGTCGCGATGTTCTTTATCTCCAGCCTGCGCCCCCTGATAGTCGCGAGCCTCATAAGCCTCGCCGTAATCCTCGGAGCTTACTTCTTGCGTAAAGCGTTCGGGCCGACGCAGAGGGATCCCTCGGAGGTGATCAGGGAAGCGGAGACGGGCTCCAGGGAGGAGTGAGTACGCCGTGACCCGCTACGAACCGGCCGACTCCTTCGAGACGCCGCGCTTCTCGGGCGTCCGCACCTTCATGCGCCTGCCGGGCACGCAAGACCTCGACAACGCGGACGCTGCGATCGTCGGCGCGCCCTTCGACACGGGCGCCACCTTCAGGGCCGGAGCACGCTTCGGCCCCGAGGGTATACGCAGCGCCTCGGCCCTCCTGAGGCGCTACAACCCGAGCCTGGACGTGGCGATCTTCGACCACCTCTCCGTGATCGACTACGGCGACGTCCCCGTCGTCCCCGGCTTTATCGAAGAGAGCTACCGCCGCATAGAGGAGGGACTCGCGGAGATCTATCAGGCCGACGTGACCCCGATAGTCCTCGGCGGCGACCACTCTATAGCGCTGCCGGAGCTGAGGGCCGCAGCCGCGGTCCACGGGCCGCTCGCGCTCGTGCAGTTCGACTCCCACCCCGACACCTGGGACGCCTACTTCGGCCAGAAGCACACGCACGGGACACCGTTCCGGCGGGCAGTGGAGGAGGGCTTACTGGAGCCCTCTCACTCCATCCAGGTCGGGATGCGGGGTTCCATCTACGACCAGAACGATTGGGACGACGCGCGCGAGATGGGCTTCGACCTCGTCCCCACCGACGAGGTACGTGAGCTCGGGATAAGCGCGGTGATAGACCGAATTTGCGAGCGGGTCGGAGACGCGAAAACCTACATCTCCTTCGACGTGGACTTCGTCGACCCCGCGTTCGCGCCGGGCACGGGGACGCCGGAGATAGGCGGCTTTACCAGCCGCGAGGCACAGGAGTTCGCGCGGGGCCTCGCAGGGCTCCAAGTAGTCGGCTGCGACCTCGTGGAGGTGTATCCGTCGTACGACCAGGCCCAGATCACGGCCCTTCTGGCTGCCAACATCGCCCACGATTTTTTGAGCCTGATCGCGCTTCGCAAGAAGCGCCTGGGAGCGTAACCGATCCCGCCGGGGGTATCGCCCGGCGGGTGACGGCGGGTATACTGGAACGGATCAGGCCGACAGGAAGAGGTGGCTAGATGCTTGAGTCGACGAGGATCAAGACCGAGATACCGGGTCCGAAGAGCCGGGAGTTGATGGAGCGGCGCCACAAGGCCGTCTCTTCGGGGGTTGGGATCGCGACGCCGATGTTCGCGAAGGTGGCCAGGGGGGCGCTCCTCACCGACGTCGACGACAACACGTTTATAGACTTCGGCGGCGGCATCGGCGTCTTGAACGTGGGGCACACGGACTCCCGGGTGGTCGAGGCTGTCAAGGAGCAGGCCGAGAACCTCACCCACACCTGCTTCTACGTCACCGAATACGAGGGCTACCTGGAGCTGGCCGAGAAGCTCAACGCGCTGGTGCCAGGCGACACCGAGAAGCGGTCTTTCTTCGTCAACTCGGGGGCCGAGGCCGTCGAGAACGCGGCCAAGATCGCACGCAACTACACGGGCCGCCCGGCGGTCATAGCGTTCGAGAACTCCTTCCACGGCCGAACGATGTTCGCGATGACCCTAACGGGCAAGACCGACCCGTACAAGAAGGGTTTCGGGCCTTTCGTCCCCGAGGTCTACAGGGTGCCTTCGCCCTACGCCTACCGCTGTCCAGTTGGCAGCGACTGCTCCGGCGGCTGCCAGGGCGACTGCTTCGCGACCATCGAGCGGGCCTTCGTAAGCACGGTTCACCCGAGCAGCGTCGCCGCGATAATCGTCGAGCCGGTGAGTGGGGAAGGCGGTTTCATACCGTTCCCCGATTTTTACCTGCGAAGGTTGCGCGAGCTGTGCGACGAGCACGGCATCGTCCTGATCGTGGACGAGGTCCAGACCGGTTTCGGCAGGACGGGCAAGATGTTCGCCATCGAGCACTCCGGGGTCGAGCCCGACATCATTACGACGGCCAAGAGCATGGGTGGGGGACTGCCCATAGCCGGCGTCACGGGGAAGGCGGAGATCATGGACTCCGTCCACGTCGGCGGCCTTGGCACCACCTACGGCGGCAACCCCATCTCCTGCGCCGCCGCCCTGGCCGTGCTGGAGGCCTACGAAGAGGAAGACCTCCTCGCGCGTGCCAACGCTTTAGGCGACCGTGTCATGGGGGCGATGCGTGAGATCCAGGACCGCCATCCGGACTTCGTCGGCGACGTGCGCGGCAGGGGGCCCATGGCCGCCATGGAGTTCGTCAAGGACGCCGCCAGCAAGACCCCCGACAAGGAACGTACCGCGAAGGTGATCCAAGCCGCCCTCCAGCAAGGGCTCCTGCTTCTGAGCGCCGGCCAATACGGCAACTGTATCCGCACCCTGATGCCGTTCGTCATCACGGACGAGGAGCTGGAGGAAGGCCTGACCATTCTGGGACGTGCCATAGACTCTGCGGCTTAGAGCAAGGGCTACAGGTTTCAGGAGGGGTTAGCCTGTTGACGCACGAGAAGTGGCGCGTGGCGATGGCGGCCATCTCGACTAGCTCGCCCTCGATGAGCTCGACCCTGTCGTCTTCGTGCAGGATGCCGGCCTCGCCCATGCGGTGGTAGTCGTGGACGGTGAAGCGCCACCGGGTGACCTGTTGCATGCTCGCCTCCACGGTGTCAACCTCCGATCTCTCGCCCGTCTCGTATAGCAGTATACTCGGCCCGCGTACGGAACCCTTTAGCCGATTCTTCAGGGCAATCCCCACGGCGTTACGGAAACCTGCGCGGGCGTTTGGTCTTCCGTGCCCCCGGGTAAAGAGAAGGCAACGAACGTTCCCGGGTAGAGGAGGAACAGGTGGGTCTTCTAGGAGGCGACGGCCGGAAAGACAAGGACGAAGCGTCCATGGACAAGGCGAAGGGCCGTATGAAGGAAGCGGCCGGGTCCCTGACAGGCGACAAAGACACCAAGTCCAAGGGCCGCGCGGACCAGCGCCGCGGAAACATCAAAGAGAAAAAGGGCAACCTGAAGGATCTGCTGAAGTAGGCTTCAGATTTCAGGCACAGGCCTCAGGCTTGAGGAATCGATAGGCAGTCGAAAGGGCCGGGATCATTCCCGGCCCTTTCCGTGTTGTCAGCCGCGTTCGTGTCCGGACTTTCCTGGTTCACGCCCCCTCCGGCGGCTGACCCCAGTTGCCTGAAGCCTTCTACGCAGACGCGGCCCTGAGCTTGCGGTCGAACTGCTCGATGAGGGTCTCGCGGTTCTTGTTCCGCTTCTCGTACTCGCGGACCTTGCGGATCTCCGCCGCAGACAGGCCTTCGAGGCGGTCGCCGATCTCCTTGACGTTCATCTCGTCGTAGCCAGCGATGGGAAACGAGACGTTCTCGCCCTCGACGAGACGCAGTCCCTGCCTGTAATGGGCGAAGGGCGCGTACAGCAGATCCGTGTACGCCTCGACCCACTCGCCAACCAGCGTCCGGTAGGCGCCACGCTGGGCCTCGGCCCTCTCGACGAGCTCCCCGACGACGCTACGGTTGCTCTCGGCCTGATGCCGCAGCTCGCGCGCCATGTCGTCGAGCAACCCATGCGTAAACCTGACGTTGCGCTCCTGCTGCGCCACCACGTGGTCACCGATCATCTTGTAGGAGTCGGCGCTCGTCCTCGCCAGCCGCTCCGCAGTCTTGTTAGTGCGCTTCAAAGTGTCCACTTGGTCCTCCCACGATAACTTGCCTCTACGTATGTGCAGTATACACATATATTCAATGTCGTCAAGTTTGTTAGATGGTGTTGCGAGGATTTATCGGTTTTCGGCCTTTACACCAGGGGGCGCGAACCCTAATATGACTGACCGTTGATCTGGATGAGGCGCTTGTGTAACGGAATTTTGGTCCAAACGTTACCGCCTTGTAATTCCGGGTCTATACGCTTCTGGGGTACGATATCTTTTATGTAGGCGGCGAGAGGTGATGTGATGCGTTCGAAGAATCTGGTGCTGGCACTGGCGGCCCTGGCGTTGATAGTGGCTCTCGCCGCCTGCTCCTCTGCGGGCCAGTCCGCGAGCGACCAGGGACAGGCGCCGCAGAAGAAAGCGTCGCAGGAGCAGCCGGGGAAAAAGGATACCCCAGAAGAGAAGCAGAAGCCTACCAAGAAGATGTCGGATGAGGCCAAGAGCAAGCAGGTCGCCCCGACGAAGGGGACTAAGCAGGATGCCGGAAGCGGGAAGAACCTGGTCGAGCCCCCCAAGAAAAAGCGTCTCAAGCTCACGGTCCCTGCGATGAAGCGGATCGACAACGACCCCATCCCGACCGGCCTCGGCACGGACGAGAAGCTTTTCCACGACTACGCCGGCGTGCACCTCAACTCCACGGGGTTCCCCTGGAAGAAGACGACCAACGTGTACATCGCGGGGCACCGCATCGGCTTCCCTGGCACGAAGAGCAACCTGGCCTTCTACGACCTCGAGGACCTGAAAAACGGCGACAAAGTCTACCTGGAGGACGCCGACGGCAGGAAGTACACCTACGTGGTCTACAAGAAGCTCGTCGTCGCGCCAACAAACCTCTCGGTGCTCGAACCGATAAAGGGCAAGAACATCATCAGCCTGCAGACCTGCACGCTGCCCGACTACACCAGGCGTGTGATCTTCAGGGCCTGTCTCTTATACACATCTCCGAGCC
>JBKPSF010000294.1:0-4366 GCA_046734875.1 Actinomycetota bacterium
CGCTCATCGCCTATTAACCCCGAGAGCCTGGCGGAAACAAGCGCGGTCCTCTACGAGTATTGCGTGGCTCATCTCTTAGCACCTTCCAGAAATATTGAATATATTATGTAGCGAATATGTAACTAGTATATCACGTTATGCAACAAGTGAGTGCTATTCTCGAACAGGAGGTCTGACAACAGTATTCATGAGCTCTCGATCTCCGGAGCCGTAGCTGTCCAGAAGGTCTCCCGGCCGGCCCCGAGGGCTTCGCCTGGTTGGAGCGTATGGAATCCGCCGCATGCTCGGACGGATCGCCGCCCCTCTTTCATCCGCGAGATGTTCGCCTACGGCGAGGAGCGGGCCGAGGGGTTCTTGGAAGGGGTATCGTAGCCTACCGCTACTCGCCGTAGCTTGCAGAAATCACGTTCCGCGAACTTCGCCTGTACAAGGTTTCCTAAAGTTTGCATGACCCATGTCCGCCGCCCTTGAGCGTCGAGAGCCCACATGGGAGGCCCAGCGTACCAGCGTGTTTAGCCTCGTTATATGCAGGGTACACATAAATGAAGAAAGCAAATACTCACATGATACGGAGGTATCTCTACGGTGCATAAGATCACCGACATCAACAAGACGGATAAAATGGGCGAGGCGACCCGGGCGATATTCAGGACCACACATGAGACCGCTCACACCGCGATGGACTACGCACTCAAGGCTCAGGAGATCAACACCGAGCTCCTGCGGCGGACGTCGCAGGCTTGGATCGAGGGCTTCCGCTATCGGGCAATGCTCTCCCAGGGGATGGCCCAAGCATTTTTCGGGCAGTGGGGGAACGCGTCCGTGAGCACGACAAATGTGGAGCGCCCCGCCCAGGAGCGGAGCAACTCGGAGGTCGCTGAGCCCTCCACCCATGGCACTTATGGGGACACCGAGGTACCCGCTGAGGAGGCCTGGCAGAAACTCGAGGAGGAGAAAGCCGAGAAGCAGAGGGCCGCTGAGGTAGCCGGGGAGACGCGGAAGGCCAAGATGGCCGCCGAGGAAACGCAGGCGGCTACCGAGATAGCCGCCAAGGATGCTCAGAAGAACACCGAGACGGCCACCTTCCCGATAGAGGGCTACGACGAGATGAACGTGGGCGAGGTCTCCGAGCGCCTCGACGGCCTCTCCGTCGACGAGCTGAAGAGAGTTGGGAAGTACGAGAAGCACAACAAGAACCGCAGGTCCCTCCGCAAAGAGATGAAGCAGAAGATAAAGACCACTTCGCGAAAGAATAGGCACGTACATCGTTAGAGAAAGGTGCTCGAGATGGCCAGCATAGGCAAGAAGATCAAAGATGCGGGGACGAAGGCTGCCAAGGACAAGGTCTCCGGTAGTAGCAAGAAGAATAAGAGGACCGAAGGTTCGGAAAGCGGCGGGGACAAGGCCAAGAGGGCCGTCACGAACCGTCTTAAGTAGAAGAGTATGCTGTCGGGCCGGGGCTCAATGTGGGTTCCCGGCCTTTCCGTTACCACGCTTCGTGGGGAAACTTGGCCACGAGAGGAGGTTAGGGATGGTACGCACGTTGATAATCGTCGTTGTGGTAATCGTGGCGGTATTGCTCGTATTGCAGCTTCTCTAGGGTTGGGCAGCCGCTCCGGAGCGGAGTTCCTGCGAGCCGGGTTCGCAACGACTAGCGGAGCAACAAGATTGGGGACGCGCTGTACCGAGCAGATCGAACGTCGTGTTTGCCTTGTACATGTACAGCGTCAACCTCTTTAAGTCAGGGACTATTTACCACCGGCGAAAGGTGAGGTTATGGAACGCCTGGCATTGAAGGCGCGGGCGATCTGCAACTCGGAGTTCAGTGGGGGAGGCCACCCTCGCCATTCCCGAGGATCCCGACGAGGCCCGGGCCGTATTGCGCCAGAATCGGGTGCGGACCCTGGACGCGGTCCCCAGGGCCAAAATTCCGAGGATGGGCTCCTCGACCCCGTGGTTATAGAAGACATGGGAGTACTGGAGGTACTCAAGCTCGCCCCCACGGTCTTGGCCGACTCTGACTACCTGGACAAAGAAGGGGTCTCCTTCGCCCGGGCGAAGGAGACCCGGGTGAAAGATCCGGGTGGAGGCGAACCCTGGGAGCCTTGAGTTCACCGTCGACGGGGAGGTCATAGGGGATGAGCCCGCTGTGTTCCGGTGATCCCCAAGGCCCTGAAGGTCGTAGTAGGCCCAGGGTACGTCCCTGAGCCCTAGGGCCACCAAGTGGCCGCCCGTACCCATCGCTTCCACCAGGACTTCCACGCCGCCCGACTTGTCCAGGCTCCTCGTAGGGTGTAGTATTAGTTACAAGAGCGCGGCTATTGCGACCGTCCTGGGCGGGTTGCTCGCGTATCGTTTGCAAGTGACCCTGGCTGTCCCGGGATTGCATCCCCGGCCGCTTGCCCGACTGGATGGAGGTCGATATGTCCGCTAGGTCAAGTGAGGGCGTTCCAGGGCGAGCTCCTGCCGATTCGGCGAGCCCGGTCGAAACGGGCGGCGAGCGCTTTCGGCGCAAGGCCCATCGGAGCGGGTTGTACGTCTACGCTTTCTTCAGCGTCGCGTTGCTCGTCTGCTTGGTCGCCCTAGCCGTTGCCAACTCCCATCGGGTGGAGTTCAGCTGGGTGGTCGGTTCGTCTGAGGTGTCACTCGTGTGGATCGTCATCTTCACCGCGATCCTCGGGTGGTTGCTCGGGATCGTTACCGGCGCGGTCTTCCGCTGGCGCACGCGGTCTCGACGCCACCGCTGAGGCACCTCTTCTGGCGGGACCTAGCGTGGTGGACGCATCCGGCGTGGACGGATCAGCAGCCGCCACAGCACGTAGACCACGAGCCCTACGCCGACGAGGATCAAGAATATCTCTACCGGTCCGAAGCTCATAGCCTCATTATGCACCGCCCAGGGCTGTTTAGAAAGCTCCTGGTCGGCGAGAAGGGTGCTCCTGGAGTTATCGTGTACCCCTGTGGAGGGAGGGTCCGACTGATACAAGGTAGAGGAGGGCGAACACGATAGATCACCCGACTGGCTAGGCACGCTCGGCGGACCGATCGCCCTCGGCTTCGACCGCAACCGCTGATACAGCTCCGTCGGTCTCGAACCAGAGCACGTACCCTTCTCCCTGGCCGGACGATCCTCGCCATTTAGGTGATCGTTAAGGTGGCTCTAATGGTCCCGGTATCCTGCGTCCGGCGCCCGATGCAGCGAAGTTCGTAAACAATAGGATTACCGGAAGTAGCCGCCGCAGTTTGCGGTACAATCGCTTGTGAGCGATGATGCTACCTTCATTCGTATATCTATCGACCGACCAAACGGCACTGCTGCGATGATGGTGATACCCCCGGCTATCGGGGTGATTCTGATCCTCGTTGGGATCGCGCTCTTCATCGTAGACGTGAGCGTTACCAACCATGGCCTGCTCACTGCGGGGGGCATCTTTACTCTGCTTGCCGGAGGCCTGGCGCTCTTCGGGGCGGGCGTCCCCTACTCGGGCGTGTTGCTCGGCGCCCTGGTGGTGGTCGCGATGCTCATGGGGGGTGTGCTGTTCGGGGTATTGGGTTCATTGCGCTCCCTCGGAGGAAGCCCAGCTCTTACCGGCAAGGAGGGGATGATCGGCGAGGTGGGCACCGTAAGGAGCCCCGTGGGGTTGGACACTTCGGGGTGGGTGTTCGTGCACGGCGAGCGGTGGCGGGCCGTACTGGCGTTCGCTCCTGAGGAGACCGACCCGCGAGATGGCGAGCCCATGATAGGCGTAGGAAGCAAGGTGAGGGTGGTGGGTTACGGCGAGGGAGGAACGGTGCAAGTGGTGCCTGCGCAGAGGGACTACCACAGCCGGTCTCTAGACTCGAAGGGCTAGGATAGAGGAGGATTTCCTATGTACGCGACCTTGGGCTTGTTGCAGGCGTTCGGGATAGGAGTCGCGGCCATCGTGGTGCTGATCGTCGCGATTGTCGTCGTCTCGGTCGTGCTAAGCGCCATCAAGATAGTCAAGGAGTACGAGCGCGGCGTGATCTTCAGGATCGGCAGGGTACAGGGAGGACCCAAGGGGCCGGGGCTCTTCATCCTCCTACCTGTCGTCGACAGGATGGTCAAGATAGACCTAAGGACCGTCACGATGGAGGTCCCGCCCCAGGAGATCATAACCCGCGACAACGTCCCCGCCCGCGTAACGGCCGTCATCTACTTCAGGGTGGTGGACCCCAACAAGAGCGTCCTCGAGGTCGAGAACCACGTTCTGGCCACCAGCCAGATCGCCCAGACCACCCTGAGGAGCATCCTCGGACAGAAAAATCTCGACGACCTCCTGACCAACCGCGAGGAGATAAACGAGGAGCTCCAGGAGATCATAGACGAGCAGACCGAGCCCTGGGG
>JBKPSF010000295.1:0-4364 GCA_046734875.1 Actinomycetota bacterium
GGCACCTCGCGCAGGGTCGGCGGAGGACGCCAGAACGGCCACGACGGAGGCCAACAGCGCACAGACGACCATTGCCAGCAGCAGCCCGCCTCGACCCCCCTGTTCTGGGCGAGCCGGCTCCGACCCGGTGTAGGATGAGCGAGTCGATCCCACTGGCACTATCCTTTCGGCGGCGCGGCTGCTTACTAGTAAGGGGCGGCCCGTAGCTCTGCGTCTCGGGTTCACTGCCAATTTGCGTTTCCCTGGGACGGCTACCAGTATACTGGCTAAGATCCTCTCGTAGCAATCATCTGTTCGTCTGTAGCCGCAGCAATTGCCCGTTCGGTCATGTTCGGCGGTCGTCCTCCCTGGCGTCTGCCCGACCCGCCTTCCGGTACGGACGAGCGTCAGACGCCTCCGCTATACTTGGGCCCTACATGAGGAGAGCACGGAGAGTCGGTGGCGGGTGGCGTACTCGGATTCCGAACCAGACAACATGACGAACGGGATTCCTGACGTTTCCCGCGAGACCAAGCATACCGAAGGTCACTTTGCTGGCTCGGAGTCAGGACAGACATGACGGAGCGCGAGCGGATCGAGGAGGCACTCAAAGCGGCGGAGGCACGCTACCGTAACCTGGTCGAGCAGATACCGGCCGTGACCTACATAGACCCGGTAGACGAGCCGGACACCTCCCTCTATACCAGCCCCCAGATAGAACAGATGCTCGGCTACACCCCCGAGGAGTGGACCGAGGGCAAGCTGTGGCCAAAGCGCCTCCATCCCGAGGACAGAGCGCGTATCCTGGCGGCAGACGAGCGCTTCGAGACGGGCGGCGAGCCGTTCAGCGAGGAATACCGGCTCCTCGCGAAGGACGGGTCCGTGGTATGGGTGCGCGAGGAGGCCGCGCTGATCAAAGACCGAGCGGGAGAGCCCCTGTACTGGCAGGGCGTTATCCTCGACATCACGGAGAAGAAGGAGGCCGAAGAAGAGATCAGGCGTAGCGAAAAGCGCTTCCGTACCCTGACCCAGAACTCCTCCGACATCGTCACGCTGATGGAGAACACCGGCATCATCCGCTACCAAAGCCCATCCATCGAGCGCATCCTGGGCTACTCACAGGACGAGACGGTCGGGGACAACGCGTTCGGATACGTGCACCCCGACGACCTCGGTAAAGTGAGACAAGCCTTCGCCGAGGGTCTAAGAGACCATCTCAGGCGCCCGTCCGTAGAGTACAGATTTCGCCACAAGGACGGCTCGTGGCGGTGGTTGGAGTCGGTGGGGACCAACCTGCTGGCCGACCCGGAGGTGAGCGGGTACGTCGTCAACTCCCGTGAGGTCACCGAACGCCGGAGGGCCGAAGAGAGGTTCCGCAGGCTGGCCGAGCAGATACCGGTCGTCCCCTACATACAGGTGCCCAGGGAAGAGGGGCCAGCAACCTACGACGTAACGTACATGAGCCCTCGGATCTCAGAGGTGCTTGTCTACCCCGCGAGCCGGTTTGTGAAGGACTCCCGGTTTTGGAAAGGATTGATCCACCCGGCGGACCTCGGGGCGGTACTGGCCGAGGACGAACGCACCGACGAGACCGGAGAGCCGTTCTCGTTAGAGTACCGTATGATCTCCGAAGACGGCAGGATGGTGTGGGTAAGGGACGAGGCGCTGCTCGTCCGCGACGTAGAAGGAGAGCCGCTCTACTGGCAAGGCGTCCTGACGGACGTCACAGAACAGAAGGTCCTGGAAGAGCGGCTCACGCACCGGGCTTTCCACGACCAGCTCACCGGGTTGGCAAACCGGCAGTTGTTCGTGGACCGCCTCGGGCAGGCCCTCAGGCGCACGAGGCGGTCCGGTCGCAAGGTTGCCGTGCTCTTCATGGACCTCGATAGCTTCAAGGTCGTCAACGACTCCCTTGGGCACGAGACGGGGGACCTGCTGCTCGTGGCCCTGGGCGAGCGCCTGAGGCGCTGCTTGCGTCCGGAGGACACCCTGGCCCGCTTCGGAGGGGACGAGTTCGTCGTCTTGCTGGAGTACATAGAACGCCGCGACCACGCAACCCAGGTGGCTGACTGGATCATCGAAGGGCTAAAGAGGCCGTTCGTGGTAGGTGGCCGGGAGCACTTCGTGAGCGCCAGCATGGGAATCGCCCTGGGTAAGGCCAGCACCGAGAGCCCGGAGGACTTGCTCAGGGACGCCGATACGGCCATGTACCGGGCGAAGGACGGGCATGCCAGCTACAGGGTCTTCGACCCGGCCATGCGCCAGCGAGTCCTGAACCGTCTGGGCCTGGAGAACGATCTCAGGCAAGCCATGGAGCGGGAAGAGTTCCGCCTGTTCTACCAGCCCAAAGTTCGTCTCCAGGAGGGCACGATCGCCGGGGTCGAAGCCCTCTTGCGCTGGGAGCACCCTAGCAGGGGATTGCTCTTACCCGAGGAGTTCGTCTCGGTGGCCGAGGAGACGGGGCTGATCGTTGCTCTCGGCAGGTGGGTCCTGGAAGAAGCTTGCCGCCAGGTAAAGGAGTGGCAGGACCTGCACCCTATGGCCCCTGCCCTCGTCGCCTGCGTGAACGTCTCCGTCGGACAACTGAGGTACCCGGGTCTACTTGATGAGGTGTGCTCGGCGCTCGGAGAGGGCGGGATCGAGGCGAGGAGCCTCGTGTTGGAGATCACCGAGAGCGCCCTGGTGAACGATATGCCGACGAGCATGACGACGCTGAAAAAACTGAGAGACATGGGGATCGGGTTCGCCCTGGACGACTTCGGCAGCGAGTACTCTTCCCTCTCTTACCTGATGCAGCTGCCCGTGGACTTCGTAAAGATCGACAGGTCGTTTGTGGGGGGTCTCGGGAAGGACCCAAAGGCGGCGGTGATCGTGGCGGCTATAGTCTCGCTGGCCCACTCCCTCGGGCTGGAAGCCGTGGGTGAGGGGGTCGAGAGCGCCGAGCAACTGGAGCACCTAAGGAGCATAGGCTGCGACGTGGTCCAGGGCTACCACCTCGCGAGACCGATGCCGCCAGGCGAGTTGCGCCGGCTGCTGGAGTCATCATCGCATCACCGTACATGATGGGAGCAGGGCTTCCACCGCGTCCACGACGGCGAGCAGCCCGTCCAACGTGAGGTTGGTGGCCTCCGAGCACCTTCCCTGGAGGGAGATCTTCGCCGGTCGTGCGGGTTCGTTCGGCAACTCGATCCAGGCCAGGGTGGCTTCCGTGTGCTGGACGTCGGCTCTGCTGCAGATGACCAGGTCTGCGCGCGGCGCCATCATCTCTAGTTCCGCAAGCGCCGCGTTTACGACTTCGGTGTAGGGGCGGAGCGCCCGAATGGCCGTACCTATCGTCTCCCCGTAGGCTCGGTATGCGTCCTCATAGGCCACCAGCACCCGGAGACGCGGTGGAGGGTCGGCGGGCTGCTTCTTTCGCAGCTCCCTGCCGACGGAGGAGGTAGGGGGTGCATTGGCGATCATCGATTTGCTCCTTCCGTGGCTCTCCGGTCCCCGGAGACTGCGGCTCGCTACCGCAGGTGATCATGGTCCACCTCTCGTCGGGGGCCGCTTGCCGCCTTACACCCGATAGTCTGGACGAATAGTCTGTAATTGGCCTGTCGAAATGATGAAAAAACCGACAGAAAAGCCTTGCCGGTCCGCAGGCTAGGCTAGGATATAGCATGAGATGATACGTATTCTAGTCGTCGAGGACGAAGCGTACCTGGCACGGATGATTGCCAGGGTGCTCGACGAGGAGGGATACGCGGCCGAAACGGCCGAGACGGGAAGTTCGGGCCTCACGCGCGGGCTCTCCGAACCCTTCGATCTCCTGATAGTCGACTGGATGCTGCCGGATCTGGACGGGATCCAGGTGGTACGAGGGCTGCGCTCCGCCGAGGTGCACGTGCCGATCTTGATGCTTACCGCCAGAATCCAGATAGAGGACCGCGTTGGTGGCCTGGACGCGGGGGCTGACGATTACCTTTCCAAGCCGTTCGCCTTCCCCGAGCTACTGGCACGCGTGCGGGCGCTTACGAGGCGCCCGCACATGCCGCCGGGAGAGGCTGTAGTGAAGACAGGTGACATAATGCTCGACCCCGTCAGGCACGTGGTGTGGCGCGGGCAGGAGCGCATAGACCTCACTGCCAAGGAGTTCGCGCTCCTTGCCACCCTCATCCAGCGCCCCGGCCAGGTCTTCACGCGCTCGTTGCTGCTCGCCACGATCTGGGCCGGCACCCGAGATGTGTACACCAACGTCGTCGACCTCTACGTCTCGCACCTGCGTAAGAAGCTCGACCGCGCCGGCGAGCCCTCCCACATACGAACCGTGCGCGGGATAGGTTACGCATACGAGTCGAGGGACGGATCCCCCTGATGTTCGGCCGCATCCGGCTCAGGCTGAC
>JBKPSF010000296.1:0-3278 GCA_046734875.1 Actinomycetota bacterium
GCATCGAGCTGTGGAAGAGCGACGGCACGACCAAAGGAACCAGGCTCGTCAAGGACATAGCGCCTGGAGCCGCCAGCTCAGAGCATAACGATCTGGCGGTCGTGGACGGAACGCTCTTTTTCTCGGCCGCTGACGGTCGGCATGGGCGCGAATTGTGGAAGAGCGACGGCACGACCAAAGGTACCAGGCTCGTCAAGGACATAGCGCCTGGAGCCGCCAGCTCCGTGCCCAACAATGAGGCGGTTGTGGACGGAACGCTCTTTTTTACGGCCGCTGACGGTCGGCATGGGAGCGAATTGTGGAAGAGCGACGGCACGACCAAGGGAACGAGGCTCGTCAGGGACATAAAGCCCGGTCCAGTAGGCGGAAAGCTCAACGAGCTAGTGGCTGTGGGACAAAGGCTGTACTTTGAAGCCGACGACGGTCGGCACGGACTCGAGCTGTGGAAAAGCGGTTCATCCGGGCACACCACGCTCGTCAAGGACATAAAACCGGGCCCGAAGTCGTCAAATCCTCACAGACTGGCGGACGTAAAAGGGAAACTCTACTTCAGGGCCCGCGATGGTCAGCACGGCATGGAACCCTGGAAGAGCAACTCTCGGACCAGCGGCACCAAACTCGTGCAAAACATAGCGCCCGGAGCCGCCAGCTCCGATCCGAGCGAGTTCACCGCCGTTAAAGGGTTCGTGTTCTTCACCGCCGACGATGGCCGCACCGGCGAGGAGCTATGGGCAGCACCTTTGAAACATCATCACGACTAGGCGTAAGGGTTGTGGCAACGTCGGTCTGGGGCACACCCCAGGCCGCATCGTAAGGAAAGGGGACGACTAGATCGCGACGATGCCCGCCCTCCGCAGGTAGGAGCGAACGGGGTACGCGCCCAGGTACTCACCTGGCGAGATGACCCTGCAAAGGTCTTACTGCCAGCGGGCGACGACGAGCCGGCCGTCCTCCTCTTCGCGGAGCAAAGGTATGAACGCCCTGCCCGAGTCCACGCAAACCGCGGGGACCTTCGCCAACAAGTCCGAGCCGTGGCAGATGGAGAGCTCCACCCGGAAGGCAAACGAGCCCGCCCCTGCGCTCCTGGCCCACTCTTCGTCGAGTTCCAAGCGCCCGTCATCATCGGTAAGATCCACGATCCTTAGCTCCGAATCGCCTTTGCGCACCCAAAGGCGAGGACCATCGGCTTCCCAAGCTTGCCTCGTGGAAGCCGCTAGGATGCTCTTCACCCTAGCCAACCGCCCAGCCTTCTCCCGTGCTATCTGCTCCCTCGCCTTCTTGATCTGACTCTCGGGGTCCGTTTGGTCGAACCAGAACGTTGGGTTTGCGTACTTGTAATTGACCCTTATAGCCCCGGGCCGCTACCATTAGGGGAGGATTCCAGAACCCTCACCATCAGGCAACACCTCCGTCGCGTATCCTGGCTCCCCAATAGGCCAAGCCCGTAGCTCGGTGCGAAACCTGTAGAAGTCGTCCGCCAACTCCAAAAGATCGTGCGCCGAAAGTATCGTGCTGGGATGGGTGATGTTGTGCGGGAAGAACCTCCTTTGCAACCACCCTAACTCCACCATAAACTGTTCTGCCATTCGTTCCAGGTCGAATTCGTTCTCGATGCCAGGGAAAGCATCCATCAAGCTTTGTCGAAGCCGCGCGTAGCTTTGCGCTGTCTGCATTGGCCGATCCTGCCTCGGCAGCGGGGTGATGTGGGGCCTGTAAAGATCCAAAACCGTTACCCCCAGCGCGCGCGCAAGCGCGTGCACCGTGCCGGGGCGAGCGCCCCTCTTGCCCGCCTCCAGCGCCGCTATCGTGCTTCTTCCAACGCCCGAATTTTCGGCTAGGCCGTATTGGGATAAGCCCCGCTCTTCTCTGAGTTCGCGGAGCCTGAGCGGTCTGCTGGATGCTTTTCTCGTCTTCATCCGTTCCTCTATGGGTCAGATGCCAAGTTTTCCGCCTCACGCGAGGCATCCTACAGCGTTATGGTGCGAGACAATGATGCGAGACAATTCTGAGAGAACTCTGAGAAAACCCAAGAAATGCGGCAAGGTGAGAGTGAGCAATCGCTACGTCCCCGACGAGTAGAAGTGGGTGGCGGCACTTCAGGGGCTTCTCAAGCACAAGCTCCGTCGTCCGTAGTAACATTACCTCCGACATCGAGGAGGTCAAGATTTCGGAACCCATAGGAGGTCGGATGGCGACGGAGTACCTGCAGTTCGGCGGGGCGCTCGTGTTCTTCCTGGCGATACTAATCGGGTCTTACTGGTTCGTCTACGTGCCGAATCGCCGCGGGCAAGAGGGGGAGGATGACGGTTGAGTCTGGTCGCCGTCTTCTCGGGGGGAGCGTGAGCTAGCTTGCAGGTATCCGCCAAGACCGACTACGCTTTGAGGGCGGCCTCCGAGCTGGCGCTGGCCGCCGCCGACGGAGCCGGCCCCATAAAGGGGGATAGGATCTCCGAGACCCAGGGCATCCCCAAGAAGTTTATGGAGAACATCCTTCACGACCTGAAGCGCTCGGGCATCGTGCGCACCAGGCGCGGCGCCTCGGGCGGCTACTGGCTCGCGCTGCCCGCGGAGGAGATCTCGCTGGCTGCCATAATCCGCGCCGTGGAAGGGCCGCTGGCGAACGTCAGGGGCGAGTGGCCCGAGGTTGTCGAGTACTCCGGCGCCGCCGAGCACCTGCAGGAGGTCTGGATCGCGGTCCGCGCCAACCTTCGCGCCGTTCTGGAGTCCGTAACCCTCGCCGACATAGTCGAAGGAAAGCTCCCGCCCTCGATAACGGAGCTTACCCAGGACCCCGAGGCCTGGGTGCACCACTAGCACGGCGCCCGGCTTCGCCGAACGCCTTGTCAGCACGGCGCTTCGCGCCTTGTCAGCACGGCGCTTCGCGCCTTGTCAGCACGCCTGCTTCGCAGGCTTTCAGCGGCTCAGCTTTGTGGTGGCGTGAGCCGGTGATGACTAGGTTGCTTCGCTAGCGCCCGTCAACAGGGAGCGTCTGTACGGCAAGAAGCTGTAGGGCGAGTTTGCATTCCAGTTCATGCCTTGACTTTGGCGGCGAGCGTGGTTAGGCTCGTGCCGTTGTTCACTGGATGAGTGGAGATAGGATGGGGGCCGGACCGGCGGGGGACGAACGACAGACCAAACCGGTCGGGTTCTGGGAGACGTTCTGGTTCTGGGTCAAGTTGGGTTTCATAAACTTCGGGGGGCCTGCCGGTCAGATCGCGATCATGCACCGCGAGCTGGTGGAGCGGAAACGTTGGGTTTCTGAGAGCCAGTATTTGAGG
>JBKPSF010000297.1:0-4473 GCA_046734875.1 Actinomycetota bacterium
AGAACGCCGTCAACGCGAAGTTCGCAGAATACCCCAGCCCGTTGAAAAAGTAGGTGTCGGCCCGGACGGCGATCCAAGAGAGCCCGAAAACGAGGCCAAAACGCTACGAGAACGCCGCATATGGCCCCTGAACCGGGGGCAGAAAAGGGCGCGAAGGGGTTTTTCAACAGTGTTCCATGCCCCTTGCCGGGCCACCCCGAAGCCATGAAAATGGTTCCCTCGCCAACGCTATTTTCACACCAGGCTGGTTTCTTCTCGGAACTTCGCCATAATCGTATTCTCGGAAACTTGGGCACGGAGGTAGCACTAGATTTCGCACGGGGGCACCATACCGATAGGCGACCGGAAGGGGTGGGATGTTCTTCGCATGGGGTATGCACCAGAGGCGGCTTATGGGGCTTGTCGTAACCGCGTTGGCGGCCATGCTGGTGAGTAGCTGTGGCGGAGGTGGCGGCCAAGAAGATGATTCCGCTGCAGATACAACCACTGCCGGAGGAGGTGGCGAGCAAGCATCCACGGCCGATCTCGACGCGGCGCTAAAGAAGGCTTTCCAACAGAGCTCTGCGCCTGGGGTGGTAGCCGCGGTGCAGACGCCCGAGTACACGTGGATACGCGCCCTGGGGGTAGCGGATCGCAGTTCCGAGGAACCGATGACGCCCGAGATGTACCACCGTATAGGCAGCGTCACCAAGACCTTCACAGCCACCCTGCTCGTCCAAGCCGCGGACGACGGGCTCCTCTCGCTCGACGACACGATCGACCAGTACATTAAGGGCGTCCCCAACGGGGATGAGATCACGCTGCGCCAGATGGCGAATATGACCAGCGGGGTCGCCACCTACTCAGAGACCAAAAAATTCGATGGAGATCCGGGAGCTGACCCATACAGGGTGTGGGAACCCGAAGAGCTGGCGAAGATCGGCATCGAGGATTCCCCTCTTTTCGATCCCGGCACCGAGTTCAACTACTCCAACACGAACTACGTGCTGCTCGGTCTCGTCCTGGAACAGGTGACCGGCGAAAGCATCCAAGAGCTGACCCGCGAACGGATCATCGAACCGCTGGACCTCAAAGGTACCTCCTTCCCCGAACTCGCGGATACCTCCCTGCCCGAGCCGCACGCCCAGGGCTACACCCTCCAAGGCCAAACCTCCGGCGCGGAGCCCCGAAACGCTACCGATTGGAACGCCTCCTGGACATGGACGGCCGGCATAATGATCTCGAGGGTAGATGACCTGCTAGCCTACGGGCGGGCGCTGGGTACCGGGAAGGGTCTGCTCTCACCAGCACGGCAGGACGAGCGAATCGACTCGCTCGTAAGTGACGTGCCACCGTTCGACCAACCGCCGCTCAAAGGCGACTTTGGTTACGGCTTAGGGCTAATGAAGGAGCATGGGTGGATCGGACACGGCGGTGAGCTACCAGGTTACAACACCGCCCTCTACTACAATCAGGAGCTCGACGCCGTGCTGGTGGTGGAAGCCAATAGCGATATCTCCTCTGGGGATTGCCCCGAGGACAGGCCGACCATGACAGACAGTACGAAGAGCATCCCCTGTGCTGACCCATCGACCCGGATCTTCAGGGCGCTCGCCGAGGCGCTGGGTCAGCCCGCGCCGGCCGCGGAGTAGTAGTAATCACGTCGGAGGTGGGCGCCACGTGCAAAGCGCCCATCTCCGCCCGGGCAGCACGATCGTCGTGATGGACGATCGGGTCGTACAGGACAGGATATTCACCGAAATGCCTGGAAGGGTTATTCTGCGAAGTTGGACTTCCTTCCGCTTTACGGCGTGCTAAGAAGTTCGTCGTGACATCTGTCATTGAGCTCCGCGGGGTGATGCCCAGGCAGCCGCACATGCTTCGCTTGCATGGACCTTCTAACCACGTCTTTCGACCCTTCGATACAATTGGCCGATATCCGCACGCCGGGAAGGGACCGTAATGATAGAGGTATCGATCTCCGTAGAGGGCCAAACCGGGTTGACGTGGCCGCTCTGGAGGCGCTGGGTGGCGATGGCAGAAGCAAGAGGCTTTTCCGGGTTATATCGTTCGGACCATTTCACCTTGCCCGATCCGCCCGACGAAGACTCGCTGGAGTGCGTAGTTTCGCTCGCGTATCTGGCCGATCACTCCAGTCGCGTACGGTTCGGACCTCTTGTCGCCCCGCTTTCGTTTCGCGATCCGGTGATGTTGGCCCGTCAGGCAGCGGCGCTCGACGACCTGAGCGACGGTCGCATGGTCCTTGGCGTCGGGACAGGCTGGACCGAGCGCGAACACGCGCTCTTCGGGTACGAACTCGAAGATCTACAGACGCGTTTCGCCCGTTTGGAGGAAGGCCTGGAGGTGATCACCCGCCTTCTCCAGAGCGACGAGCCCGTCTCCTACGAGGGGCAATTCTATACGCTGCGAGAAGCCACCCTGCTGCCACGCCCCGAACGCGAAGGTGGTCCGCGGATTCTGATCGGCGGGAGTGGTTCGAAACGGACACCGGAACTCGCGGCCCGCTTCGCGGACGTCTGGAACGGCATCTTCATGGACCCGAACACCTTCCGCGAACGCTCGGCGGCGCTTGATGTACTCCTCTCGAAACACGGGCGTCGGCCCCGCGACGTAAAGCGCACTTTGGGGTCGCTTTCCTTTTTCGGACGCACGGAGGATGATCTCGAGCGGCGGGTACAGCCGGCGCGCGAATGGGACGAAGAGCTCGCGTCCTTGCCACTCGAAGAGGTACTCGAGACCTTGCGAACGGAGTGGGGCGCGATCGCCGGTCCGCCAGAGATCGCCATCGAGCAAATCCGCGCCTACGAGCAAGCCGGCGTAGAGGAACTGATGCTGGAGTGGTTCCCCGCCGACGACGTCGAAGGTGCAGAAGCATTCGCCACGAACGTCCTATCGCGTCTGTAGCGCTAGTTACTGGATAGGGCTTTCGAAGACGCGAGCGGGCTACCCGGCGCCTACGGCGACCACGCTGAGTAACGCCTGGGTATTTCTCGGCTTTCAGGGCACGGCACACGAACCCCCTCCGCCGCGCCCATCCGTTAGCTACGAGGATCTAAGCCTTTACCCTTGCCCCTATTCCGCGGAGTGCGTGGAAAAAAAGGTAAATTCTCCGAAGTTCGCGGTTACAAGCGGGCGGCAGTTTGCGGCTCACAGGCGCCATACAGAAATCGTGATAGCCTCGCCCGCCCGGTTTTGCTATAGATGGCTACGTTCGTGGCGAGAATCCAATACGAGCTGTTGCGACTTGCTACGGTCCTACTTCCCCGAGAATTTCCATAGTGGGGCCTGTTACTATGCCTCGTGGTAAAGAACCCCAGAGAGCAGAGGAGGACTCTCTGGGCGACGACACGAGAGGAGGAGGACTAGAGAGAATGAACCGTAGAGGGGTATGGGCAGCGGGTATGGTAGTGATCCTGCTCTTCGTAGGGGCGGGTGTCCTAACCGTTGGAACGGGATATGCCCAGAACGAGAACGCCTCAAGCAGGGCGAAGTGCTCTGAGGCCACGCTCAAGGGGACGTATCTGACCGCCGAGAATGGGGTTGAACTAAAGGGCAACGATCAGAGGCCGGTCGCCATTGCAGGGTATGAGGTCTTTGACGGCAACGGCCACGTGAAAGGCGTCCAGTCATCTAACTTCAACGGGCAGATTACTCGTAATGAGCGCTTCTCCGGCACGTATAGCGTCAATGCGGATTGCACAAGCACCGCCACCTATTCGGATGGCACGCGTTACGATCAGTTCATCGCCCCCGATGGCAGTATATTAACGTACGTCCTGACCAAGCCCTCCGAGGGTGTGTCGTCAGCTTTCGAACTGCAGGTGACGGCCAAGCGAGTGGGAGAGTGAACCGCTAAGAAGAGAGCCTGGGCAGAGGTAGTAGGGGAGGCTAATCCTCCGCCTTTTCTCTTCTTGCCCTTATGCACCAGAGTGCGTGGCAGTGGAATTCTACGAAGTTGAACTCCCTCTTGACGGCGTTGTTCGAAGTTCGCATTCAAGGCGTTCTCGGAAATTCGCCTCGTATGGCGGTCTCTTTACGCCACCGCCCGGTCCTCGTGTGGCGGCCCGAGGTAGGGGAACTCGGAGAGGAAGTCGTCGTGTGGCCCCACCATGTCCTCCGTCACCCTCCCGTTCGTCAAGATGGCGACCAAGTAATCGCCCACATCATCGGTAAACTGACGACCGTTGTCCGGGTAGGCGACCGGGCGCGTCGGGTCGTAGGGCAGGATATCCGGTAGCATGGGCTCCGCCAACCGCCTGGCTTCCTCCGGGGGGTACCCGCCTGCATGCTCCAGCGAGTGGGCGATGCTGTCTACGAAGCGGGCGTCATCGACCGGATCCCCTCCGAGGTACTCCGCCTTCTCCTCGTTCGGGATGACGAAGGTTACCTGCTGGGTATGAGCCCCACGGTCCACCTGGACCCACCCCCCGCCATCCGCAGGGATCAGCGTTCGTTGCCAAAGACCCACCTCGG
>JBKPSF010000298.1:0-24899 GCA_046734875.1 Actinomycetota bacterium
TGCCGAGGAGCTCGATGCCCTGGGTGACCACGGTACCGGGCGTCAGCTCCACTATCCGCTGGGCCAGCGACACCAGTATCGAGGGTACCGGGGTGTAGAGGCCGTGCACGAGCTCCGTGATCCCGAACGCGACGACGGCCCCGACCACGCCGGCGATCCCCGCCCTCGTCCTGCCCTTCGTCTGCTTGCCCATGCCGATACTCTCCAATACCTGTCGCTACAGAGTTGCGCTTCTCTAGTCTATACCTGGGATTCTCGGGCAGAACCCGAAAGTCCTTACAAGTACATTACGAAATATCCTTCCATCCGGATCTATCCGACTTGACACCACCGCCTCGTGGCGCTACAACGCTCTTTACAGGCGATGAAGGGAACGAGTAGGGCCCTACAAACCCGCCAGAGCGAACCGGGGACGGTGGAAGCCCGGCGCGGGAGACGGCCCGAACATCCTCCCCGAGCCGCCGGCCGAAAGCGGAAGGCAGAGTTGCCTAGACGGTTAGTAGGACAGGCCGGGCGAGCCCGTTACAGCTCGTGCGTTCCGGGATACCGCAGCGCACGCGAGAGGACCGGACCGCGAGGTCCGGGGCAAGTAGGGTGGTACCGCGAGGGCTTCAGGCTCCCGTCCCTACGGTGTGGAGCGGCGCTCCGCCCGGGGGGCGGGAGCTTTTGTACGAGGAGGCCCGTGGTATGAAGTTCGACAAGGTCAGCCCGCAGGTAGATTTCCCGAGGCTGGAAGAGGAAGTCCTTGACCTCTGGCTGAAGACGAACGCCTTCCAGAAGTCCGTCCAGAGCAGGCCCGAGGACAGGCCGTTCGTGTTCTACGAAGGTCCGCCGACGGCCAACGGGAGACCGGGTTTCCACCACGCGCTCGCGCGGGCTTTCAAAGATTTGATCCCCCGCTACAAGACCATGCAGGGGTACCGCGTCGAGCGCAAGGGCGGCTGGGACTGCCACGGCCTGCCGGTGGAGATCCAGGTAGAGAAAGAGCTCGGCCTCGAAGGCAAGGCGGATATAGCGCGCTACGGCGTCGAGGAGTTCAACCGCCTGTGCCGCGAGTCCGTGTTCCGCTACGTGGAGGACTGGCAGAGGATGAGCGAGCGCCTCGGCTTCTGGGTGGACATGGAGGACCCCTACCGCACGCTCGACGACTCCTACATAGAGAGCGTGTGGTGGGCCTTGAAGACACTGCACGAACGGGACCTCCTCTACGAGGGCTTCAAGGTCAGCCCTCACTGTCCGCGGGACCAGACCTCCCTCTCCTCGGCGGAGGTCGCCCTCGGCTACCAGCAGTACCCCGACCCCGTCGTGGATCCGAGCGTCTACGTGAGGCTTCCGCTGCGAGACGAGGAGAACACGAGCTTCCTCGTGTGGACCACAACGCCTTGGACCCTCATCTCCAACGCCGCCGTCGCCGCGAACCCGGAGGTGGATTACGCCACCGTCAGGGTCGGGGAAGAACGCCTGATCCTGGCCGAGGAACTGCTGGATAAGGTGCTTGGAGAGACCGACTACGAGGTGCTGGAGACGCGCAAAGGCTCTGCGCTCGAAGGGCTCCGCTACCACCGGCCGTTCGATTACGTCACCGTCGAAGAGACGGAAAACCTGTGGACCGTCGTCGTTGACGACTACGTGACCACCACCGAAGGCACCGGCCTGGTTCACACCGCGCCGGCCTACGGCGAAGACGACGCCCGCCTCGGCCGCACATACGGCCTGCCCACGATCCACCCCGTCAGGCCGGATGGCACCTTCGACGAACGGGTCGGACCTTTCGCCGGGCAGTTCGTCAAGGACGCCGACGCAGGTCTGATAGAGGAACTGCGGGACAAAGGGCTCATGTTCAGGGCGGAGACGCTGGAGCACGCCTATCCGCACTGCTGGCGGTGCGGCACGCCGCTCTTGTACTACGCGAAGAAGGCCTGGTACGGGCGGACGACCGCGGTGCTTGGGAATCTCCTCGCGGAAAACGAAAAAATCAACTGGGTCCCCGAGCACATGAAGTGGGGCCGCTTCGGCGACTGGCTGGAGAACAACATAGACTGGGCGCTGAGCCGCGAGCGCTACTGGGGGACGCCGTTGCCGATCTGGCGCACCGCCTCGGGCGACGTGGTGGTCGTAGGCAGCAGGCGAGAGCTGGAAGAGCTCGCCCTCGAACCCCTCCCGAACGACCTGCACAGGCCGTACATAGACAGGGTGCGCGTGAGTCATCCCGAGACCGGCGAGGAGGCCACCCGCGTCCCCGAGGTACTCGACGTGTGGTTCGACTCGGGGAGCATGCCTTTCGCACAGTGGGGCTACCCGCAGGGTGAAGCCAGTGAGGAGCATTTCCAGAGGCAGTTCCCCGCCGATTATATCTGTGAGGCCGTCGACCAGACGCGGGGCTGGTTCTACTCGCTGCTGGCCGTCTCGACGATGCTGTTTGGCAAGAGCTCCTACAGGAACTGCCTGGTCCTCGGGCACATCCTCGATGCCGAGGGCAAGAAGATGAGCAAATCGCTCGGCAACGTAATTGACCCATGGGAGGTCTTCGAGAAGCAGGGCGCGGATGCCCTGCGCTGGGCGCTCTTTACGGCGACCAGCCCGGGTAACACGCGGCGCTTTTCCATAGGCCAGGTCGACGAAGCCGTCCGCAAGTATTTGCTCACCCTCTGGAACACCTACTCTTTTTTCGTGACCTACGCCCGCATAGACGGTTTCGACCCAGAGGAAGACTTCGTCGAGCCAGAAGACCGGAGCCTGATGGACCGTTGGGCCCTGAGCGAGCTACAACTGACCGTGCGGACCGTGACGGAGAGGCTCGACTCCTACGACGTGACGGCGGCGGGGAGGGCCATCGGCGCGTTCGTGGACGAGCTCTCCAACTGGTTTGTGAGGCGCTCGAGAAGGCGCTTCTGGAAGGGCGAGGACGACAAAGATAAGAAGGCGGCCCACTCCACCCTCTACGAGTGCCTGGTGACGGTCACCAAACTGACGGCCCCCTTCACCCCGTTCGTCGCCGAGTCGCTCTACCAGAACCTGGTGGCGGACGGGGAGGCACCGGAGAGCGTGCACCTTGCGGACTGGCCTGAGTACAAAGAAGAGCTAATCGACCGCGACCTCTCCCGAAGGATGTCCGCGGCCAGGCGCGTCGTAGGGCTCGGGCGGGCTGCGCGCAACGCCGCGGCCATAAAGACGCGCCAGCCCCTGCGGGAGGTCGTCGTGGTGGACGAGGGGGCCGACGGGTCCTCGCTCAGGGAGGGAGTGGCGAGTTTGGAGGAGATCGTGCTCGAGGAGCTCAACGTCAAGGAGCTCGCCTTCGGCGAGGCCGAGGACGTGTTCGTCTACGACCTCAAACCAGACTTGGGCGTCGTCGGGCCGAAGTACGGCAGGCTGGTGCCGGGGATCAGGGCCGCTCTGGCCGGGGCGCCGACCGGGGTGGGCGTCCGCGCCGCTGGCGGCGAGAGCGTCACCGTCGAGGTGGAGGGAGAGGAGATCTCGCTCTCCCCCGAAGAGCTGCTCGTGGAGCCGAGACAGCGCGAGGGATACGTCCTGGAGCGCGAGGGGACCCTCTCCGTCGCCCTGAGCACGACGCTAGACGGGGAGTTGCTGGACGAAGGCCTCGTGCGCGAGCTCGTACACCTGGTGCAGAACCTCAGGCGCGAGAAGGGCTTCGAGATAGAGGAGAGCATCAGCGTCGGCCTCTCGGGGAACCCGAGGGTCTCCTCGCTTCTAGGGGACCGCTGGGGCGACTACTTCAAGGCCGAGGTTCTGGCGAGGGAGCTCGACCTCGATGCGGGCGACCCCGACGACGGCTTCGAGGGCGTGACGGTAGACGGGGAGGCTCTGTGGGTAAGGTTAGAGGCTCCAGGCACCGCGGGGTAGAGCAGCGGCGAAACGGGTATGATGTACGGGCTACAGAGAGACTAGAGGACAGGGAGGTCTAGCTTGTTTGGAAGAAGGAGCCGTGCGGAGAAGCTAAAGGAGCAGGCCGAGTCAAACTCGCTCATCCCGATGGCGGCGCTCAGCGCGGCCTTCGCCGGGGCAAGGCCGGTACTCGAGAGGCTGCTCTACGACGACGACCTCAGGGACAACATCCGCACCTTTATAGAGTCGGCCCGCGCCATAGCGGACGAGCTCTCCGACGTGGATCCGCAGGAGATCATCACCAGGCTCTGGAACGACGACAAGCTGCGCGGCCAGGTCGAGGCCGCGGCGGGTGCCGCCAGCCAGGGCAGCAAGCGTGTAAGGGGCGAGAAGGTCCGTACGCGCGGCGGCAGGGGCGGCAGAAGGCTGCTCTTCCTACTTCTCCTCGCGGCCGTGGGCTTCCTGTTCCTGAACCCGAGGACAGGGCCCCAGGCGCGCAAGTTCGTCGGGGACGCCTACGGTTCCCTCACCTCCGGAGAATAGAGGCGGAAGGGTCACCCACCGGCCGTCTCGCCGGTAGTGTCGAAGTTACCGGCTTTCGACCCCGAGTCCCGGGTAGAGTCGCCCGACCTCGCGGTCGAAGGCGCGCCTCCTCTCGCCCGCGGACGGCGCGAAGCGCTCGCGCACGGCGAGGAGACCGGCTTCGACCTCCCTCCTGGCGCGCTCCGCGCGGTTGTTGGCGCTCTCGCTCGGGGTTCCCTCCCCCGCAAGCCTTTCGGCTTTCGCCCGCAGGCGCTCCTCCCGCTCGAAGAGTGCGGCGTGCTCCGTGGCGTACTCACTTATCGCCGACGCTGCCTGCGAGACCGTTTCAGGCACCGGGTCTGCTTTTCGAAGGCCCAATTTTTTGCCCAGCATCCGCCTGGCGGCCCCCGGGATGGAACGTAGCTTCAGAGTTCCCAATAGAGGTAGACTGATCTCACTCATGACGCATATCATAAACCGCCTGTCGCCAGTTGTAGTGATCCTGCTCTCGACGATCTTACTCGCCGGATGCTCAGGCGTCTTCGGGAACACCCCGCGCGAGGAGGCCGACGCGGCGATCAGCAACGCCAACGATGCCATCTCTGAACACAACAAGCTCTTCGACCAGGCCCGCGCCACCTACACCGCCGTCAAGCAGAAGATCGAACACGGCGACGACCCCTCCAAAGAGAAAGACAACATAACCAAAGCGAAAAACGACCTGGAGAAAGCGCGCACGCACCTGCAAGACGCCCAAGCATCCCTCGATGCCGTAGACGGCCTCGACGTAGAGCCCACGGTCAAAGAGTACGCCAACCTCCTCTCCGAAGCCATGCAGGACCAACTCGACGCCGAAGCCAAAGAGATAGAGTTCTACGGCATCCTCGAACAGGACCCCGCCCTCGAAAACGACCGCGAGAAAGCCCTGGACCTGCTCTCCGAAGTAGGGGCAGGCTACCAGAAGGCCGAAAAAACCTACGGCGAAGCCCAGGACCTCGCCGACTCGCACCCCAAACTCATCGAGGCGAACTAGCACGCTCCGGCTTCGCCCCCGCTTTCAGCACGCTCCCTCCGGTCGCTCGTCAGCACGCTCCGGCCCTTCGGGCCTCGCTTGTCAGCACGCTTCGGCTTCGCCTCGCTTTCAGGAAGTCGTCTCGGTGCGTAGCCTGGAGCGTAAGACACACCGTATCGGGCGGCGGTTCGTGGTGCGCCTCCGGGTCAGGCCGGAACGGGAAACCTGACAAGCGGAGCCCGAAGGCCGGAACATGCTGATAAGCGAGGGCGTTAGCGCGAGCGTGCTGACAAGGCGCGAAGCGCCGTGCTATTTCTGGCAATTGGGGCAGAAATGGGTTCCGCGGCCGGCGACGCGGGACTTTGCTATTGTGGTGCCGCAGCGGGGGCATGGGTCGCCGGTGTGGGTGAAGACTCTAAGTTGGTGTTGGAATTTGCCGGTCTCTCCGAAGGCGTCGTGGTAGGAGTCGAAGGTGGTGCCGCGGGCTTCGATGGCGCTGGCCAGGATGTCGCGGGTGGCGGTGTGGATGTTCTTTGTTTCTCTGTTGGTGAGGGTGTTGGCTTTGCGTGTCGGGTTGACGCGGGCGGTGAAGAGGACTTCGTCTACGTAGATGTTGCCGAGGCCGGCGACTACCGACTGGTCGAGGAGTAAGGACTTGATGTTCGCCTTGCGATCGAGGGCGGAAGTGAGGTATTCCACGGTGAATTCGTCGGAGAAGGGGTCGGGGCCAAGGCGGGAGATCAGGGGGTGTCTGTCTTGCTCGCCTGGTTCGTAGAGGTCGAAGTAACCGAGCCAGAGGCGCGTGAAGGCGAGCACGACGGGGTCTCCATCGTCTCCGAACTCGAGGATTGCCGTGTTCATCCTGTCCGGTTCTTGCCATTCGGGCAGGCGCAAGACCCGACCGGAGATTACGAGGTGGATGAGGCCTACGACGTCGCCGAAATCGAGGACGATTATCTTGCCCTGCCTTCCCGTGGCCTTTAGCGTCTTTCCGACGAGGCGCCTTTCGAACTCTTCTGGTTCGACGTTCGTCACGTCGGGCCTGAATACGGCGGCTTTGAGGACTTTGCGTCCCAGGGCGAGCGCGGCCACGTCCTCCGAGATGACAGTTACCTCAGGCAGCTCGGGCATTTAAGGTCCCTTCAGTAGTTTGTCTACGTAGCGGGCGACGCCGTCTTCGTCAACGCCGGGCACGACCTCGTCAGCGGCATCACGGACCTCGCCGGACATGCCCCCCACCGCCACCCCGCGGCCTGCGAAGCGGAGCATGTCTATGTCGTTGTCGGCGTCGCCGAAGGCCAGGACGCGGTCCTGCAGGATATCCCACCTTTCGCACAGGAACTGCAGGGCTTTGGATTTCGTGCCTTCGAGGCCGCCTATCTCGACGTAGTGCGGGAGGCTGCGGGTGACGAAGAGCCTTCCGGCGAAGGAGGAGCGGGCCTCCTCCAGCCAGCTTCCGATGTCGTCGGGGCGGTCCACGATCACGAGCTTGGTCGGGCTTTCGCCGCCCTCCCGGAGCCACTCGGCAGGGGACTCTACCGCGGAGATGCCGGGCTCTCTGTAGCGCCGCAGGTGCTCGAGCGCCGCTGGCGTGTCCGGGGAGGTGATGACCCCCCCGTCCACGAAGACGCGGGCGTGGAGATCCCGCGCCGCTGCCCATTCGAGCACCTCTACGCTCAACTCTTCGGGCAGCGTGCGGTGCAGCAGGGTCTCGCCGTCTATCGTCCTCACCATCGAACCGCCGTAGCAGATCACAGGGTCCTCACCGGCGAAACCGAGCCTCTGCGCGTACTCCCTGGCGTCCTCGAAGCGACGGCCCGTGGCCACGACGAGCCGCATTCCGCGCTCCCTGAGCGCATCGAAGGCGGCGCGGGTCCTCGGTGTGATCTCCAGGTCCCTTCGAAGCACGGTACCGTCGAGGTCGAAGGCACCGAGGTCGAAGGCCAACCCATTGGTGGCGCCAGCTCCTTTCGTGCCCAAATACCGACCTTCCAGGTTTCGTGGAGGCGTGGGTGCCCGACCTCCGGAAATTACGACGCATCAGTTTGTAGCACCTTTGGGGACGGTTTGCCGGGCAGGCATCAGGCTTCAGGTTTTCCGGGTTTGTGGGAGCCCTCTTCCGGTTCCGACCACAGCCATCCGAGGAAGGAGCCGGCCAGGATCACGGCGAGGAGGCGGAGCGTCTGCACCGCAAGGACCAGCGGGGCGTCGGCGCCGCTTCCGAGGGCCACGATGGCGACCGAGTCTATCCCGCCCGGCGTGGTCGCCAGGTAGGCCGTGATCCCGTCGATACCCGTGAGCGCGCTGAGCACCCGTCCCAGGATGGCGCACGCGACCACCAGCCCCACGGCCGAGAGGAGCACCACGGGCAACAGCCTTCCTGCCCTCTTTACGGAGTCGCCATCGAAGAGCAGCCCCACCCACAACCCGAGGACGAGGTAGGCAGCCTGCGGAACGCCCTGCGGCCACGCCAGATGCATAACACCCAGCTCTTCGAGGGCAATACCCAGAACCAGCGGCCCTAGCAGTGCCCCGGCGGGCAGCTTGAACCGCGTGCCTGCCCAGGCGCCGAGCGCGGCCGCCAGGGCCGTAAGGGCATAGGTCGCCAGGAGACCCTGGACGAGAAGGTCCTCCCCTCCGGAGGGTGCAGACGGGCCCCCTCCCGAGGTCGGCAGGGATTCCGTTCCGGGCACGAGCCCGAGTCGGCTCACCAGCGTGGCCGAGACGACTACCACGACGACGCGGGTGTACTGCATGAGGGCGACGAGGCGTGCGTCGGCGCCTAAGGGGCCGCTCATGGCGAGCATCCCCGAGGCCGCGCCGGGGAGCGTTCCCAGGGCGGCCGTCTTTCTGTCGAGCCGGACCAGGACCGAGAGCAGCAGCCCAGAGCCGAGGCTCAGGAGCAGGGTGCCGCAGACCACCAGGATCACGGGTAGCCAGTAGCGGGCGAGCAAAGGCGCCACGGAGGGCTGGAAGGCGGAGGCGAGCACGCCGCCGACGACAGCGAGCGAGGCTATCCGTCCCCAGCGCGGCATCGTCGGGTGCTCTTTCCAGAGGAGCGCCACCGCGAGCGCGACGAGCATCGGCCCCACGAGCCATCCCGCTGGCAGGCCGGCGCGCTGGGCGAGGAGGCCCGCCAGCCCAGCCCCGACGCCGAGTGCGGACCACCCGGTGCCCGTCTTCCACGATCTTCCGTTCGTCATCTGTAGCCGTAAAGGTACTACGCAGTTTCGAGATGGGGCCCTGGGGCAACAATAGCGGGGCGTCGAAAGAGACCGTCGAGAGGAGCGGGACGTGGAATTAGGACTCGGAAGCAGGGTGGCTCTGGTAACGGGCGGGAGCAAGGGTGTTGGGCGGGGCGTCGCGGAAGCCCTGGTCGCGGAAGGATGCAACGTCTCTCTCTGCTCCCGCGACGAGGAAGAGGTGCGGCGATGACCTCGCTGCGGGATCTTGCCTCACCGTCGTCCTCCTCGACCTGCTCCAGTTCGTGGTACCAGAACAGCCGTAAGCAACCGTCGTCGAGCAGTACGTCCAGGGCGGCGTAGCCGGGGTTTCCCCATCTCTTGGCGATGGCGCCCTCCCGTATCCGCAAGCTCGCCGTGCGATGGTCCTCTCTGACCCTTACCCGCTTGCCGACCCGCGGCACTGCAGATTTCATGGCGATAGCATGCCACTTATCCCCATTCGCCGGCCTGAGGACCGGCTCTTCGGATGGCGCATCACCGGTTTGACCTTCCGATGCTCCCAGAGCAAGAGAGCGTTGCCATCAGGGTCGCGGAACATCGCCTGTGTTCCCCTGGGCGTCTCTGTGGGAGGCAACTCGAAGACGATGCCTTTGGCGACGAGCCCTTCGTGGATCGCCTGGATGTCATCGGTGGATAAGACGATGACCCGGTACATGCCGGGGAGCATGCAAGCGGACCACGTCACCAGCATGAGCGAGGTGTCGGAGTTTTCGGGGGCCACCTCCGACCAGCGCATGCCCTCCCTCCACGTGTTGTCCACCAGCAGTTCGAAGCCCAACGTGCCCACGTAGAACCCCTTGGCCCGGGTCTGGTCGCCGACCGGTACCGACACCGACTCGATCCGCACTCTCTCTATCATTCTCTCTCCCCGTCCGATCCCACGCTCCGGCGGGCCACGCCGGATCTATGCTCGCCCTCGGGCACGAAGTTGGCTCCATCCATCGCGCAAACCGCCATCGCCGGCTGCCCACGGAGCGCATCTACCGCAGGTACGCCATACCGGCAGTCTAGGCGGCGGCCGTTAGCTGGGCGTTATCTGGAGACCTAGGGGAATAGTCAAGATTGAGGATTTCTCGGGGGTCTAGGCGGCTTTCTTCTCACACGCTACCCTGTCCGATCCCGGCGTCGCGGGCGCGGATGACGGCCTGGGCCCTGTCGGCCACCTGTAGCTTGAGCAGGATGTTGGAGACGTGGTTTCTAACCGTCTTCACGCTCACGAAGAGCTGGGCGGCTATCTCCTGATTGCTCTTGCCCTGGGCGACCAGGGAGAGTATTTCCTCTTCGCGCCCGGTGAGTTCCGGAAATGCCCGCTGGGGCGCTGATGACCGCGGTACGGAAAAGAAACCTATGATGCGCTCGGCTACCCCCTGCCCGAAGACGGCCTCCCCGCTCGTCACCGCCCGGATGGCGTGCACCACCCCCTCGCCTCCGGAGTCCTTCAGGAGGTAGCCCCTGGCCCCGGCACGCATCGCAGCGAACACCGAATCGTCGTCCTCGAACATGGTGAGCATCAGCACGCCGACGCTCGGGTTCGCACGCAGGATCTCGCGGGTGGCCTCTATTCCGTTGAGGCCTGGCATTTTTATATCCATGAGAACGACGTGGGGCGCGAGGTCGCGAGCCAGCTGTACTGCTTCGTCGCCGTCCGCGGCCTCTCCCACGACCGCGATGTCGTCCACCCGATCCAGGCGCCCGCGCATGCCCTCGCGGAAGAGGGGATGGTCGTCGGCAATCAGTACGCGAACGGTATCTTTCATGCTCCCTCACTTCTCTCGATGGGGACTTCTTCTGTGGTCTGGAAGGGCAGAAGCGCCCTGACCAGGGTGCCGCCCCCCACCAGGGGTCTTACGGTGCACCTGCCTCCAAGCTCTTCTGTCCGCTCGCGCATCGAGATCATGCCCACCCCCGCCCGATCGTCTTCGCGAATGCCCCTCCCGTCGTCTTCTACCTCCAGGGTGAGGACGCGTGCCCCCTCGTCCAGATGTATGCGTATCGAGCAGGCGCCCGCGCCGGCGTGGCGCACCACGTTGGCGAGGGCCTCCTGGGCTATTCTGTAGCATGCCACCTCCACGGCCGCCGGCAGTCGCGACAGGTCCCCGGTGTTCTCGACCGAGATGCGCGGGCCCGCGGGGCCGTACTGGATGGCCCCTTCCCTCAAGGCTCCGACGAGACCGAGCTCGTCGAGGGCGGGCGGCCTCAGGGCGTGAACCGAGTGCCTTACGTCCGCGACGATCTCCCTGGCCCGCTTGGAAAGCTTCGCCATCAGGGCCGAGGCTTCGGGTCTATCCGATACGAGATCGCTCGCGGTTTCGAGCTCGAGCATGAGCGCGGCCAACTGTGGACCAACCCCATCGTGCAGGTCCCGCCTCAGGCGTCGCCTCTCCTCCTCCCTGGCGCTTACTAGGCTCTCCCTCGACCTCTGCAGCTCCGTGTTGGCCCTCTCCAGCTCCAGGTTGGCGTCCTTGAGGTCCGAGCCCGCACGGAAGGCCTGCGTACGGCTGCGCGCGAGCATCCAGGTGATGCCGAAGAGCAGGAGGCTCACCGTGATACCGCTCACGAGCACGAAGGCAGGAAGGTTGCTCCTGGCCCCCCTCTCGAATGCCGGAAGTGTGGTGAAGAAAAGGCCCCACTCGCGCATTCCGGCTTGAGTTCCGGCTATGTTCATAAGCCGTTTCTCAGAGAAGAGGGCCGCATTCCCCTTCGTCCCGGCGTTCCTCACCCCGTTGTTGTCGTAGAGTAGCGAACTCGAGGTAGCATTCTCGCCATCGTAGACCTCGAAGTCTATAGCGGGGTGGAACGTTTTTCCGAATGTCTGGGCGAAGAGCTCATCCGCTCTGAAGGTGCCAACGACGAATCCTCTCAGAGTGCGTCGCCGTTCGGCAACAAGCCCCTCTGGCTCGCCCTTCCGGTAGGCTGGTAGATCCTCCTCGTATACCGGCAGATACACCACATAGCCCTTCCTCAAGGCCAGATCCGTCCCGGAGTGTGAGGAAGCCTCGGTGAGCACGTAGTCCAGCCTCGTAGCCTGCGGCGTGCCGGTATCCCGCGCCCGATCCATGACGGATCGGTGCGCGGGATCCGAGTACGCATCGTAGGCGATCCACCTCCGATTGAATTCGTCCGAGGGCGCCACGAACTCTAGTGGAAAATAGGCCGAGCGCTGGCCGTCTGGCTCCGGCCAGAGTTCCCTAACGTCTCCTTTCTTGATCTCCCGGGAGTAGGCCTTTCGCTCCTCGGGCCTCACGTACTTCGCAAAGCCCAACGACTGGAGTCCCTCAAGTCGGTTCTTGGGTTCTATGCTCGTCACGTAGCCATCCCAAGCGTCTTGATCGACCGAATCGTCCACCAGCAATAACCCCCTGGCGCCGAACATCGCGTCGAGGTTGGCTTTGACGCGACGGTAGATGGCAGCCTTCGTCGCCCGGGTGGTCTCGTCGAACCGGGCGCGATTCTGCGCCTCGACGCTCTGGCGAACGTAGTACCAGGAAGCGAGGGCCGTAAGCAGGAGAGAGAGCATGAGCACCGCGTAAGCCGCCGCCCCGCGTCGCAGGTGACGCCCGACGCGGGCGAGCCCCGACCACAGCGCTGTCCTGCCTGCGTTCAATGGTGTGCCTTCTCTTTCAAGTCTTTTCCCAACCTGAAATGATGACACCGGACGCCGCCCGCTGCATCCGAAGCGGAGGCCACCTGTTCCTGCGGACGATCGCTGTGTTCCGGGCCTCGGGTCGCCAGACGTCTTCCTGTCCCTCTCTCGAAGACCGTCTCGAGCGCGGTCTCTACCGCAAGCCTAGACGGGAAAGCGTCCCGCCGTCATGAGCACAGATCCCGACTCGGACGGGATTTTCTTCCCAGCCTGCCCGGGATGGGTGACCCTGGGCGCTCCGCCACAGGAGCACTTCGTCCCGGGTGCGGTCCTGTCGCCGGTCAGGACGGGAAGACGTCCCCCGTGATGGCAGCAACTCCCGAAAGGGACGGAATCATGTTCCCGAGCACGTCGGGATGGGTGCTCATGACGGCGGGACACCTCTCTTTCTAGGCTTCTTCTCGTAGCGGCAACGTGCTCTGGCGGGGGACCTCTTTTCCGCCAGAACCGAAAGAAAGGAGTGGCCATGAACGACCCGACCTCCATTCTCGGGCACCTCCGTCAACAGGGTGGTGGCGCAAGGAAGGGGACCGCGGCCACAGCAAGACGTGGCGCGTGTGTCCTGGCCCTCGTCTTGCTCTTCCTGACCGTCGGCAGCGTGCCTGGCCGCGAGACCGGATCCCAGGGGTTCGCGCTCCAGGCCACGAGCAAGCCCGCCCAGGCGGACACGGTGGCCGGTGCCGGCCAGGACGTAGCGGACGGTAACGACCCTTACGAGGGCCTGCTGTCGATGAGAACACGTCACAAGACGCACTGACCGCACGACGTGTCATCAGCATTCAGCGGTCAGCCATCGGCTTTTCGTTGTTGGCCAAGCGCGCGGTTCGCGGAGGTCAATACTTCCGCGAACTGCCTTCTGTAGGTGGGGCCAGCCCTCGCCAGGCGACCCAGGCGGAGATCCCCGAGCGGGAAGTCAAGCCGAGCTTCTTCAGTATCTTTGTGATATGGGAGGCGACCGTATGCTCGGAGATGGAGAGCTCGGAGGCGATCCGGCGGTTGGTGAGCCCGCGTGAGACCAGTACCGCCACATCGGCCTCGCGTGGGGTAAGCCCGGCAAGATCCCCATCCTGGCGTCGCGAGACCGGTGGAGGAGGGGTCTCCGCGGAGAGGGAGTACTCGATGGCTTGCTCCGGCACCATGGCCCGTCCTTCTGCCAACGCCGCTTGCCAGGCGGCCTCGCCCAGGCCGGAACGTACAGCGGCTATCCAGGGGTCCAGTACCTTACGATTTTCGGACTGCAACGGGACACCCATCTCTTCGCGCAGGGTCTCGGCCGCACCCCAGAGCCGCGCCGCCTTTCGCACCGCGCCCCTGCCCCCGGCCCCGCCCGCCATGATCTCCAGGCAGTCGGCGATGTGCTGTATGTCTCCGGCTTTCCGTAGCAACCCCAGGCTCTCTTCGCAAAGCGCCAGTACCTGATCGTGGTCGCCCCGGGCCAACGCCGCGAGGGCCGAATCCATAAGGCTGATGGCAATGTTCGAGTTGTCACCGATCCCCCGAAACAAAGCCAGGCTCTCATCGAGCAACACCGTAGCCTGTTCGGGATCGCCGTGTACCAGCGTCGTGATCCCGAGGTTGCCCAAAGAGACCGCGGTCCTGCGTACGTTTCCGGCCCCCTGGCTCAAAACAAGGGCTTCGCGGAAATACGACATCGACCGTTCTGGGTCTCCCCTGGCCGAGGCCAGAACTCCGAGGCTGTCGAGTATGCCGATGATGTCCTCTCTCCTTCCCAGCTTTCGGTGCAGAGCCAGGCTCTCTTCGAGCAGCGAAGTCGCTTGCTCGTAGTCACCCCGATCCAACGCCAAAGAGCCCAGATCGCCCAGCGCGTTCGCGACGCCCCGCTTGTCGTCGGACCTTCGGTACAGCCCGAGGCTCTCTTCGTAGGCTGCGCGTGCCCGCTCGTAATCGCCCTGCGGCTCCGCTATCCATCCCAACCCGGCCAGGACTCTGGCACGCACGGTCGCCCCTGCCGCGTCGCTGCTCGCGGCCGCCTCCAGGTAAGTCCTACCCTCGCTCAGGTAACCCCGCGTGTACCAGAAAAGGCTCAGGGCGCCCGCCATCCGAGGTCCGAGATCCCACTCCCTCCCCAGCGACCATGAGAGCGCGGTTCTGAAGTTGTCGCGCTCGGCCTCCAGGAGATCCAGCCAGTCCGCCTGCCGTGGTCCCTTGAGCTCCAGCTCGGCCTCTTCGGCCATGGTTAGGAAGTGCCTGGCGTGCCGCTGCCGGATGTCCTCATCTTCCCCGCCCTCCGCCAGTTTCTCTAAGGCGTACTGCCTTACGGGCTCGAGCAGCCTGTGGCGTGCCCCCCGCTCCCAGCTCTCCTCGGCCACCACGAGCGACTTCTCGACCAGGGTCGTGAGCAGCTCCAGGACCCTCTTCTCCTCGATTCCTCCTGTGGCTCCGACGCTCTCTGCCGCTTCCAGGGTGAAGCCGCCGGCGAACACGGAGAGCCTCCCGAACAGCGCCTGCTCGTCCCCGGAGAGAAGCCTGTAATCCCAGTCCAACGCCGCCCTCAGGGTGCGGTGGCGGCGGTCTGCAGTCCTTCCGCCCCTGGAGAGCAGGTCGAGGGATCGCCCCAACCGCTCTGAGATCTGGCCGGCGGAGAGCATCCCGACCCTCGCCGCCGCCAGCTCTATGGCGAGCGGCATGCCCTCCAGGCCGGCGCACACCCTGGCCACCGCGCGGGCGTTCTCCGGCGTAAGCCTGAAGCCAGGATGCGCCTTCGAGGCACGATCCGCGAACAGCCGCGCCGCCTCGTAGGCTTCCAGCTCCTCCACCGTAGGCGTCTCCCCGGCGCCTGGCACCGAGAGGGCAGGCACCAGAAGGATCAGCTCGCCCGCCACGCCGAGACGCTTCCGGCTCGTGGCAAGCAGCCGAACGCGCGGACAGGAGTCGAGGACGGCCCTCGCCAGGCGTGCCACGGCGCCGAGGAGGTGCTCGCAATTATCCATGAGGAGCAGCATCTCCTTGTCGCCCAGAGCCTCTAGGAGGTTTTCCAAAGGGAGGCGGCCGGGTTGCTCTTGCATCCCCAGAGTCCCGGCCACCTCCTGTACCACAAGCTCGGGCTCGGAGAGCGGGGCAAGCTCTACCAGCCACACCCCGTCCGCGTAAGAACCGGCGAGATCCCTGGCCACCTCCAGGGCCAACCGGGTCTTGCCCGATCCCCCGGTACCAGTCAGGGTCAGGAGCCGCGTGGCTGAGAGCGTCCCCTCGACCTCGCGTCTCTCCCTCTCACGTCCCACGAGGCTGGTTTTCGGTTCGGGCAAGTTGTGCCCGCCGAGCTCGGACACCTCCTCCTGCGGGGTATCAGCAGGCGACGGCACGAGTGGTTTCACCACCCCTGCCGCTATCTCGTCGCGCAGACGGCGAGTCGCGGCATCGGGCTCCGTGCCGAACCTCTCTGAGAGTACCGTCGAGAGCCGCTGGTACTGGGCGAGCGCCTCTTGCCGTCTGCCGGAGTGCGCGTGCAGGCGCATCAAACGGGCGTGCGCCTCCTCGCCTGCAGGTTCCACGGACAAGAACTTCTGAAGCGTATCGATGCCCCGGCCGTAATCCCCGCGCTCCTCGTACAGTACGGACAGCTCGATCAGGGCCGAGAGAAACGCCCCGCGAAGCTCCCGACTCCTGTTCTCCACCCAATCTTCGTAGCGGTCATCGGGCAAAAGCTCGCCCGAATACAACCCGAGAGCCGCCCTGTAGGCCGCAGGATGCCGCAAGCGGCGGGCGGACGCCACCGCTGCTTCGAAGGCCTCCACGTCGACCCAGAGGTCACCTCCGGGGCACAGCGCAAGCGACTCCCCCTCGCTTGCCAGATAGCGCGCTCCCGCGGCCGGGTCGAAGACCTTGCGGGTGGCGTAGAGGACGCTACGCAGGCTGCCCGCGGCCGCCCTCCTGCCCGAGCTGGGCCAGAGCAGATCCATCGCCTGCTCCCGGTGCATGCGGTGGCCGGGAGCGAGGGCGAGCATCTTCACCAGGGCCGCCGACTTTTTCAGGCGCCAGGCATCTCTGGAGATGTTCCTGGAGCCAACAAAGACCCCGAAACCGTCGAGCAACCTGATGCGCACCGGTTCCGGGCCCGCACCCGAGCGCTCGCGCGAGGACCGATCAGTATCTGAACGCTTTCCAGTAGGCATCGTCAGTCCGGTAGCCCTGTACTCCCTCGACAAAAGTAGCAACGTATGTAGGGCTCGCAGCGTCGCATAACGTTATCAGCTATTCAGCATGTCAGCTATTCAGCATTTCAGCAGTTCGTAGCTAACTCGGGAGAAGGGTGATGTGTTTCTTCGTGCCGATGCGATCTTGCGTGGCATCCGATCTCTAATATCGTCGTCCGCGTTGGCGGGCGATGTCGAAGGTGGCCGAGTCGGAGACGGCCATGACGGCCATCACGCCGCACTGGACCGGGTCACTTACCACCAGGTCTGCTGCGTCGGGCACGGTCCCTGGCATGTTCAGGGAGAGGACTATGATGCCTTTGTCCCGGATCTCGCGCACCGCGCGGGCGACCTCCCCACCCATGAGGGCGCCGGCCAGGACCAGCGCCACGGCGCGCGGGAGGCGGGCCACGGCCCGTGTTGCGGCGGCGAGCTCTTCCTCGCCGACCAGGGGGATGGTGTCTACGGAGATCTTCTCCCCACGGATGTTGTGCCTATCGGCCTCGGCGACCGCGCCAACAACAACCTGCCCGACCTGCGCCCCGCCACCGACCACGATGATCCGCTTCCCGTAAACCTTCTGGAACGAGGGCGCCCGCTCGACCGCCCGCACGATGGGCAGCGCCTCCAGATCGCCGACAAGCGCGTCCGCGGCCTTGCCCGAGACGTACTCGAGCTCGAAGTAGACCGTCGAGAGCCCGTCGCGCCGCTCGGCGATGTCGATGTGGGCGATGTTCGCCTCGTGGTCCAGTAATACCCTCGTCAGGGCGTGTAGCGCCCCCGGCTCGTCGGGCGTCTGGACCATAAGGGCCAGGGGAACCCCATGCTCAGCGCTCTCGCTCATGGACCGCAGTGTATAGCCTCAGACGCTCCGCTTCTCCCTTCTGGCATCCGTGGGCCGGAGGAGGGTTGGCCAACACGTGGCTTCGTGGATCGTCGTCCGGTCCAGATTCATCCCGGATTCATCGGGTCTTGCTAGGATCGGTGCGCGTTGGCCAGCAACCCTGGTCAGCGTGGCGCACTATCGTTTCTCGTAGGGAGCAAACAGCATGACCGAACTCGAGACAGTCGAAGAAGGCAACGAGGTTGGGAGAAAGAGCGGGCGTAAGTTGGGTCGCAAAGGTAGAAGGAAGTGGAGGCATTACAGGGCTGCCTTGAAGCTAAGTTCGCCCGTGCTTCCTATCGTTGCCGTGGTCGTGGCCGCCCTGACGTATATCGTCCTTGGAAAGCCGCCCGATGGAACCATCGAAGTCGCCCGCTGGTCGATAATCAGGGCATTTTCGCCTCGCTTGCCAGCCTACTCGTTTCCCTGGCCATCTGGGCAGTAATTGCCGTCTTTGCCCGCAAGCGGGCCACCGCAGAAGAGTCCAGCCCGCCAAACTATCATCAAATAACCGAGGCGCTGGACAGCTTGAGAAACAGGATCAGGTGCGTGTGTCCGGACGAGCACCCGGCAAACGCTGTGGAAAACGGGCTCGATGAGGTGTCGAAGCGCGAAGCCTACGCGGAGGTAACCGGGGAGATTGGGAAGATAGACAAAAGGCTCGAAGACGTAGACACGGCCTGGGTCACCGGCGCAGGATACATCGAGCTCTGGCATCGCATCCATCGCGCGCAAGAAGCCATGATCAAGCTCGAACCCATCACCGAGGTGGCCGAGGGAGCGATGCGCGACGACGAGCGCCTCAGGGACGCCAACATAGCCAACCGGGAGCGCTTGCTCGATCGCCTTAGATGCGCCGTCGCCGTGTTCGAGGTCCCTGAGGCGAACAGGTTCTTGCGCTACCTGCCCGCATGCCAGGAATACAACGACACAAGCGAGCTTGGAAATCTAAACGGCTATGCGGGAACGAAGGGCGCCAACGCGAAGAAGGCCCGCGCGGAAGCGGTCAAGAGGGCGAAGGATGCTGAGGCGGTCAAGCAGAAGCTCCGCCCGGAGGCGATAGCCATCCTTGTCGAGACCCGCTACGAGATCAACCGCTTCCGCGACAACAGCTGGGAGGGCCTGGTGAACGCGCGCAACCAACTGCTCGATACTTCCATGAACCTCGGGCTGATGACTTACACGTTGCTGGTGTTCGCCCTGATCATGACCCCCGCGCCGCATACTATCCTCTGGGCGGCCATCTACTTCCTGGTCGGGGCGATCACGGCGCTTTTCGCCCGGGCTCGGGTCGAGTGGAGCGCCGCGAGCGCGGTAGACGATTTCGGCCTGACCAGGGCACGCCTCATCCACCTGCCGTGGCTCGCCGGGCTGGCCGCCGTCGGGGGCGTGCTGGTAACCGCAGTGCTCGGTCCCCAGCTGGTGCCGACCAGCGCAACCGAGACCATCTCCTCCGTCGCCGAGATTTTCAAGGGCGACAACACGAGCCTGCTCCTCGTCGCGGCTGTTTTCGGCCTGACGCCGGACCTGATCATTCGCCGTCTGGAGCAGCAGACCGAGAAGTACAAAGCGGACCTGGAGAGCACGCAGTCTGCCCAGAGTACCGAGAGCGGGGTAAAGACCGAGGGCAGTACGACGACCGCCCAACTGGCTTGAACACCAGGGTACTCACCTGCCGTGAACCACCCCTTCAGCAGTCGCCTTGTGCCGAAACTCCACCTTTCACCTCTTCTCGGAAACGTATTTCCAGAAGAGGTCGGGATCGGAGAAGCGCTAAGCTTCCAGGGAGGTCCTGCGCCGGCGGTACGCCCTGGTCTTGGTTCGGTTGCCGCACAAGTCCATGGAGCACCATCTGCCGGAGCGGTTCTTCGAGCGGTCGTAGAAAGCCCAGCCGCACGCCGCGTTGGCGCAGGTCTTGAGGCGCCCCCACGTGCCCTCTTCCATCCCCGCGTGGGCGGCGGCCAGTACCTCGCCTATGGCCCCATCCACCCCGCCCGCACCGATCTCGAGCGCCGAGCGACCCTCGGGGCCGAAGCGTACGACGAGCGCCGACCTCTCGGCCGCCCGGTTGAGCGCCTCGACCGACTCGGGATCTACATCCCCCCCGTTGTTCCCCGCAAGCAGCGAACGCAACGCCCTCCTGACGACCCTCGCCCGGACGAGGTCGGCCTCCCCAACCGCCTCCCCGCCCTCGAGCAACCCCTCCCGCACCAACCACACACGGAGCGAACCCGCGTCCGCAAAAGCCTCCCAACGGTGCGCTCCCTCCTCCGCCACCGTGTTCACGAAGGCCTGTACGAGCGCCAGAGGACCCGGGGCAGCCTCGCGGCCTCCCGGCTCGGTGTCGAAGAAGGTGTTGTTGGGACGGGGCTTCACGAATACCAGTATATAGTCGAGTGCGACGCTCAGGCAACACCGTCAAAAGCTATTGACCGGTGTAATGACACCGGTGTAGAGTAAAAGACGGTTTCGGACCGGAAGGTGTTCGCGGGTATTGTGGAGGCGGGCGCCCGGAGCGAGGTGGGTGAGGTATGCGAGGGTGGTTGCTGGCTCTGGTGTTGGCCTTGGCCCTGGTTGTGGTGGGTTTGGCCGTGATCGGGTGTTCGGGGGATGGCGGCGAGGGGGCTGCAGGGGGAGCCAATGGAGGGGCGGACGAGACCACGAAGCCCCTCATCGGCAGTGACCTCGGGCACCAGGCGTTCCAGAATTCGACCAGGATCGTCGTGCCAGCGAGCGTCGGCACGCCCCTGGACCGCTCCGCCCGCGTGCTTGCGGGGCTGGCCGAGGGACCGCTCGGGGTACGCACCTTCGTGGACCAGCGTCCTGGGGAGGGAGGCTTCGTCGCCTGGCGTGACGTGGCGGCCGAGGAGCCGGAGGGTCACCAGCTCGCCTACATCACGGAGGAGCTTTTGGCTTCGGGGCGGTCCGGGGAGGGCGTCGGGCCCGACGACTTCGAGATGGTGGCCCAGACCGACAGGGGTTTCGCTGTGCTAGTGGCGATCGGGGACCCGGAGATCGAGACCTTTCAACAGAACGACTTCGAGGACTTCGGGGACTTCGTGAAGGGGGCGAAGGACGATCCCGGCCTCGTCGAGGTGGCCGACGCGGGGCGGGGGACCGTCTACCGGGCGGGGGCCCTGGAGCTGGAGCGGGAGCTCGGCGTGGATCTCTCGGTGAAGTCCTTCGCGAACAGGTCGCCCGTCGAGGCCATCTACAAAGGGGACGTGGAGACCGCGCTGGTGCCGCTCGACTGGAACGTGTACACCGACGTGCTCTCAGGAGAGCGCACCCCGCTCGCCGTCCTTTCCGGGGAACGGGCGCCGGACCTCCCCCACGTCCCGACAGCCAGAGAGCTAGGACAAGACGTGACGGTGCCCGTCTTCGGGGGGATCGCCGCGCCAAGCGGTACGCCGCGCGCCGTGGTCGCGGAGCTCGGTCGGGCGTTTGTAGAGGCCTCCTCTTCAAGGACGTTCGCAAGGGCGCTCGTGGGCACGGGAAGGGAGCCCGCGCAGAAGGGGCCGCGGGAGTTCACCGACTACCTCCAAAACCGAAACCCCCCAGTTTCTCGGGAGGTTCTCTAGGATGCTTCTCTTTTTGTTGTCGGTTCGGTGTTTTGGAGGTCCGGGTCTCGCCACAAGCTCTCGGGTGAGACGCCCATAAAGAATGCTAGTTTAGCCCTGTTGCGCCTCGAAGGCCAGACCTTACCGCCTTCGATCTGGGAAAGCCTCGTCCTGCCGATCCCGGCCCGCTTCGCGTACTCTTCTTGCGAAAGTGCACATCGGTCCCTGTGCCTGAAGACGGTCTCGCCCAACGTCACCGCCCGCTCGTCCCTCTCCTCAAGTGGCTTCGCCTGCTTCGCCCTCGCGCCACCAGCAATCATCCCGGACACCCCGGCCGTATTTTCCACGCCCACGCTCCTTTTCTCGCCTGTTCCCGCGCGTTTGCCCTTCCCCTCGAAGAGCCCTACCACGTTCTCGTCGCCCATCGAGCCTCCCTCTCTCGTCCGTCTCGACGATCCCCCAAGGGGGATCGTCACCCCCGGAGTATACCCGCTCGTTCACTTTATTTTCAAATTTCGCCCATTTTTTGTTCATTTATTGTTCATTCTTGGTTCAGTTTGTGTATACTACCCTTTGCGCGGCCGAGAGGAATGCGAGACACGAAATGGAGGTGAGCAGCACTATGAAGCTGGCCGAGGCCCTCGCCGGGAGGGCGGATCTACAGAAGAGGATCGAGCAGATGCGTGGCAGGCTCCAGCAAAGCGCGCTCGTCCAGGAGGGCGAGAGCCCGCCGGAGGACCCGGAGGAGCTGCTGCGGGAGAGCGAGCAGATGCTCTCGGAGCTGGAGGACCTCATCGGGCGCATCAACCGCACGAACCTGGCGGCCACGATCTCGGACGGCCGCTCGCTCACCCGGGCGCTGGCCGAGCGCGACGTGCTCGCCCTCCGCTACGGACTGCTGGGCGGGCTGGTGCGTGCCGCCGCCGATCGCGTACCGCGCTACGGGCGAAACGAGATCCGTGTGCTCTCCACCGTGGACGTGGCGGAGAAGAGGCGCCGGATGGACGAGCTGGCCCGCCGGCGCAGGGAGCTGGACACCGAGATCCAGCAGGTCAACTGGAGTACGGATCTTGCCGAATAGGAACCACGCTCCTACGGTCCCCACCCGGTGACGAAAAGGACGGAGAGCAGGTAGCCTCCGTTCCGCAGAGAGGGAAAGGTAGCGAACGCCAAAGGCTTTGGAGCGGCGGCCTTACAAATGCCGACTCACCCTTTGGACGGGTTACGCGCGGGGGCGGCGCGGCGGGGTTCGATCCCCCATCTTCACCGACGAGCCCAGCACCGTGACACGAGCACGGAGCACCGAGCATCCGGCACTACCAAGGCGTTGAACCGATCTCCTCTTCTCCGGAACGAGGGTGAGGGCGGGACAGGGGCACTCTCCGAAGTCGGATAGGGACGCGGCGAATCGCTCGCCCCTATCCGCGCGGGACCCCGCTACCTTCCCCGGTGGAGAACAACCACGATCCGGTAACGGTGCTCGAAATTGCGTCCGGGCAGGTCGAACCTTCAGAGAACAGTAGAGACGCTCTCGACACGCTGCAGTACGGTTGCAGTAAATCGGCTCGACCGTACTCCGAGCCGATTCGGCACATCCCAAATCCAGCAGATCCTCGCCGCCGGGCGGGACGAACGTGCCAAGCTTCTGGCACCGACGCTCATCTTGCCGGAGTTCCGACAAGAGCTTACGAGGCGGGTCGCCGCGAAGAGATCACCGCCTCCAGGGTTCCTTCGGCCACTGCGGCCACCGTTCCATGGATCAACTGCTATTGCAGACGCTCTAGGCAGGCAGGTTAGTGAGGTCTGCACTCGCTTCCCACAGTCGTCTTGCCAACCTCTCATCGTAGGACGCATCCGATGAGCGGGCCTCGGCTTTCTTGGCGAAGTACCTGCCGCTCACGCCCTCCACCTCCGGGGAGGACGCTAGATATACGGAGGTCTGCGCTCCCTTTTCGGGGCTTTTCATGAGGGGCTTCAACGCCCTAACCGTGACCCCGAAGACACCAGAAACCCCACTGCCGAGGTTGGTTCCAACCACTCCGGGGTGCAGGCAGTTGGCGCTGACGCCGGTTCCCTCGAGCCTCCTGGCTAGCTCGTAGGTAAAGAGGACGGTTGCCAGCTTCGACTGGCTGTAGGCTTTCGCCCCCTTGTACCCCTTCTCCCCCTGGAGGTCATCGAAGTCGATCGTACCGTTGCGCTGCTCCCCCGAAGCTACGTTGACGATCCTGGAGGGGGCGCTGGCCTTGAGCGCGTCTAGCAGCAGGTTGGTAAGCAAGAAGTGGGCCAGGTGGTTGACCGCAAACGTCGTCTCCAGCCCGTCTGCGGTGGTAATCCGCTCACTTCGGATTACCCCGGCGTTGTTTATGAGCACGTCTACTCGCGGGTAAGACTCTTTGACTTCGTCGGCTAGCCTACGTATCTCCTCTTGAGAAGAAAGGTCGGCCAGCATAAGGTTCAGCGAGGCGCCTGTGCTCTTCTCTTTGACTTCCGCCAGGGCCGCTTCGCCCCTGCCTCGGTCGCGGCCGATCATCACGACGCTCGCTCCCATGTTGGCCAGTCCCGTGGCCGTGGCCTTGCCTATGCCCGAGGTAGCGCCCGTGATCAGGCAGACCTTCTCGTCCATGCCGCTACCGTGCTTTTCGGTCTCGAGTCTTTCCATCTCCCATTTCCTTCCCCGCCTCAGGGACGCAATTCGCCGCAGCCTGGTCGGCGGTCGCCGGTGACGTCCTCGCCACCCGAGCAGCCACGAGAGTATTCCTTCGGCTTCTCCTCACACGCTGATGACGACCTTTCCTCTCGCGTGTCCCCCTTCGAGATAACGGATGGCCTCGGGGACCTCGGCGAGCCGGTACGTCCTGTCGATGACCGGCGTGATCTTAGCGGATTCGATGAGCTCCTTGAGGGCTAGCAGGTCCTCATGGTCCTCCTTGCAGACAAACGTGCCCAGCTTCTGGCCCACGAACGGCGATAGCACCATCGCCCGGATCTGGCGATCGGTGCCCCCGAGCCACCGTCCTCCCCCCTCGCCTCCGGCGATGACGAGCGTTCCCTCGGGGGCTAGAGCGCGCCTGAGGCGCGCCAACGACGAGTTCCCGCCGATGTCCAGGATCACATCGTAGCGCCGCTCCCCCTCAGCGAAGTCCTCGCGCGTGTAGTCGACGACGTAGTCCGCGCCGATAGACCGGACCATCTCCACCTTGGTGGTGCTGCACACGCCGGTGACGCGCGCGCCGAACGCTTTGGCGATCTGCACGGCGTAGGTTCCCACGCCTCCCGATGAACCGATGATAAGTACCTTCTGCCCCTGGCTCACCTGCCCGTGGTCCCAACAACATCAGGAAGGCTCCGAGGATCAAGGTGCTCTGATGTGCGGAGATCATCGAAAGAAAGTCGGGGGTGCCAATAACGGAAGACGTCAGTCCGAAGCCCGCTCGTATGCGACAAACCCCGCAAGAAACAGCGCTCCGATCAGTTGCGAATACGTCATGCGGGAACCCATCGACGCACTACTCTGCGCCGTTGCGGCCGGGCTCAAGGCCTCCTTGGATAGCGTGCGATCGGTCGTCGCCATGGTCGCATCTCCTTCCTTACGCCCAGGGGAAGGCGAAGGGTGGTTGGAGAGGTGGCTGGCCCCGGGCTAGAAGGAGGACAGGTAGCGATCCTGCGCCCATACGCAACGACCCTGCATCACGCAACGATTACGTCATACTCCTATCCTTGCCGGGGCGCACGGTCCCGCTAGCTCGCGTGGCGTAGCTCACCGCTAGACGCCGATGTTCTGACCAGGGGGGATCGTGAAGTATTGGTAGGCTCCCCGAGGGTGGACGTCGTTGGCGCACCACAGGTAGACCATCAACCCTTGATCGTGGGTGTGGCGCGCCTCCTCTCCGCAGCGCAACCCCGCGCAGCCGCACCCTTCGCAGGTCGTTCCCTCGTCTGCAGCCAGCTTCTCGATGCTGGCGCGCTGAACTTCCGTAAGGCGTTGCATGGCCCTGCCTCCTCGCTTAGATACGCCCTGCAATGCGTTCCGCCAAGAC
>JBKPSF010000299.1:0-15054 GCA_046734875.1 Actinomycetota bacterium
GCATTGCTCTACCTATTGATGGGTTAACATTCCGCTTGGTCATTTGTTGTGGGGTGTATACGAACTGAGTAAGTCGCGAGAACAACAAGCTGAAATGCTGACCGGCTGAGGTGCTGAATTGCTAAGACGGCGGAGGGCCGGGGTCAGACCCCGGCCCTCCGCCGTTTGCTTGCTTCTCGGGTTTTATACCGGCGTGACGTTCTCCGCCTGCATGCCCTTGCGCCCCTGGGTCGCCTCGTAGGAGACCTTGGCGCCCTCGTCGAGGGTCTTGAAACCCTCTCCTGCTATGCCCGTGTGGTGCACGAAGAGATCTTCGCCCCCATCGTCCGGGGAGATGAAGCCGTAGCCCTTCTCGTCACTGAACCACTTTACCGTTCCTTGGGCCATAAACTGGAGCCCGCCTTTCGTGTTCCTGGGCCCAACAAACAGAAAGGCCACCCTCTGACTCTGGGTGGCGCTCCGTCTACTGTCGACCCACCTTACGTTACCGCCGCGTAGTATACCAGAATCTCACGAAACGTCGTCAACCGAGGAAGATGTGGTGGTTCCCAACGTCGGAGCCCTCAGCGGGCACGCAGATTGCCCAGCGCTTCGATGAACCGTTCGACCTCTTCTTGGGTGTTGTACGGGGCGAGACCGGCGCGGACGAAACCGCCGCTGTCCACTATGCCGAGCTTCCGGGCGAGGGTGGAGGCGTAGAAGTCGCCGGCCGCGACAAAGAAACCGTGCTCGAGCATTCGCTCGCAGACCTCGTCAGTGGAATACCCTTCCACGCGAAACGCGACGGTCGGGGTCTTGCGGACGCCGTCCGGGGCCGCGTAGAGCTTTACGCCGGGGAGATCCAGTATCCCAGCACGGAACTTCGTTGCCAGGTCCGCTTCGTACTCTTCGATGGTCTGCATGGCGTTCGCCAACCTCTCCCGCCGTGAGGAGCCTTCGCCTAAAGAGCCGATAAAGTCGATGGCGCCCTTTACGCCGGCGATCCCCTCGTGGTTCTGGGTGCCGGTTTCGAGTTTGTCCGGGATGTTACGCGGCGCCGGGTCGAGCCTGTAGACGTCCATCCCCTCGAACAGGTCGCGCCTTATGGCCGTCACGCCGACGTGCGGCCCGAAGTACTTGTAGGCGGAGCAGGTGATGACGTCGGCGCCCACAGCGTCGCGGTCCACGGGGATGTGCGGGGCTGCGTGCACGGCGTCTACCGCAACGACGGCACCCACGTCGTGGGCCCTCTCGGCGACGGCGGTCACGTCGTTAATGGTGCCGACCGCGTTGGAGGCCAGGCCGACGGCGACGAGCTTCGTGTTTGCGTTGATGTTCCTTTCGAGGTCTTCCTGATCCAGGGTCAGGGTTTCGGGATCTACGCGTACCCAGCGCACCTTCGCCCCCTTCTCTTCGGCAGCCACAAGCCAGGGGTCCACGTTGGCGCGGTGGTCGAGCTCGGTGACGACGACCTCCGCATCCTTGTCCCATTCCCTGGCGAGGGCGCGGGAGATGGCGAAGGTCAGGGTGGTCATGTTGGCCCCGAAGGCGATCTCGTCCGGTGCGGCCCCGAGGAAATCTGCCGCGGCCGTGCGGGTATCCCCCAGGATCTCCTCCGTCTCCGTGCTCGTCGGGAAGACGCCGTGCAGGTTAGCCCCGCCACGTTCCATGTAGCGGGCCATAGCATCGATGGCCTGGCGTGCCACCTGCGAGCCGCCGGGCCCGTCGAAATAGACCACGTCGCGGCCGTCGTGCTTCCTTTCGAGCGCAGGGAACTGCTCACGGACGGCCTTTACGTCGAACGTGCGCTGCATAAATCCTCCCACCTCAGAACCAATCGTCCGGCAAGTTTATATCAGGCGGTGAACCCGGGGCGAATCGTCGATGCGCAAAGAATTGGGGTTGAGATCCAACCGTACAGCCTGGAGACTTCCCTGAGAGATAGGTGACGCTTGTTGTCACCATTCCACGGTAGGCCGAGGGAACGGAGAACAGGGAGGAATCATGAGGTTCGGGTACGCCATCGCATACGTGCGTGAAGTCGGGAAAACGGTGGATTTCTGGGAGAGTGCCTTCGGCCTGAAGAGACGCTTCGTGGACGAGGGCGGGCAGTACGCCGAGATGGAAACCGGCGAGACCACCCTGGCCTTCGCCTCGAATACCCTGGGCGATTCCAACCTACCCGGCGGCTTCCGTAGGAACGACCCATCCGGGCCGCCAGCAGGAATAGAGATCGCACTCGTCACGAACGACGTGGAAGCAGCCTACAGGTCGGCGTTGGATGCGGGAGCAACGCAGACCGCAGAACCGAAAGAGAAGCCGTGGGGACAGACGGTCGCCTACGTCAGGGACCCAGAGGGCATACTCATCGAGATAGGCGACGCGGTGCACGACTAGAGATCGCGCTTTTGGCACCATAACCTCGGCGAGGATGGCCGGTGGGGACTGTCTCCTATAGAATTCGGGCACGGGGTTAGTCGGGAGTACAGGGGGTTTGCTTTGCCGCTCGATTACACGTATCGCATCAAGGTGCCGCACCGCACGGGTCAGTTGGCGAAGGTCGCCGGCACCATATCCGAGGGTGACGGCCTCATCGGGGACGTCACCACGATAAACGTGGGTAGGGAGACCTCGGTGCGTGAGATCACGCTTGAGGTCGAAGACCGGGAGCAGGCGGAGCGGATCGTCGAGATGCTGCAAGCTCTGGAGGGCGTCGAAGTACTGTGGGCGCGCGACAGGGCCCTCCTCAAACACGAGGGCGGAAAGCTCGTCATCGAATCGGCCCACCCCGTGAGGACGGTGCAGGACATGCGTGATGTCTACACCCCCGGCGTGGCGCGGGCCTGCCAGGCCATAACCGAAGAACCCGCGCTGGCGCGCGAACTGACCATGATCGGACGCACCGTCGCAATCTGCACGAACGGGACACGAGTATTGGGTCTCGGGGACATCGGGTGCGTCGCCGCCATGCCCGTTATGGAGGGCAAGGCCGTCTTCTACCACCAACTCGCCGGCGTCTCGGCCATGCCCATCCTCATAGACACCAAAGACGTGGACGAGTTCGTGGAGACGGTGGTGCGCGTCTCGCCGACGTTCGGCGGCATACACCTGGAGGACATCTCGGCGCCGGAGTGCTTCGAGATCGAGGCTAGACTGATAGAGGCATTACCCCAGCCCGTCATGCACGACGACGTGCACGGCACGGCCGTCGTCACGCTCGCCGCCGCGCTAGTGGCCTGCCGCCACGCTGGGCTAACGCTCGAGGAGGAAGCCGTCGGCCAGATAGGGCTCGGCGCCGCCGGCTTCGGCATAGCCGCCCTGATGGTCGACGCCGGGGCCGAGCGGGTGCTCGGCTCCGACCCGAACCCGCTCTCCCACGAGCGCGCGAGCGCGAAGGGTATCGAGATCGTCGACATGCAGACCGTCATGGACGAGGCCGATCTCGTCGTCGCGACGACCGGTGTGCCTGGTCTCATCAAGCCCGAGATGGTGCGCGAGGGGCAGGTGATCCTGGCGCTCACCAACCCCTACCCGGAGATAGAGCCGGACGTGGCTCTGAAGGCCGGGGCGACCTTCGCCGCCGATGGCCGTAGCGTGAACAACGTCCTCGGCTACCCCGGCATCTTCCGCGGCGCCCTGCTCTCAGGGGCTAGCCGCATCGACGCCAGGATGAAGCTCGCCGCCGCAGAGATACTCGCCGACCTCGCCACGGGCTCCGAGCTCGTCCCCGACGCCCTCGACCCGAACGTGCACCTGCAGGTGGCTGGCGCCGTGCGCGAGGCCGCAAAAGCGAGCGGGGTCGCCCGCCTCGACCAGGCCCCGACGGGGCTGTAGCAGCACGCCTGCTTCGTAGGCTCGTCAGCACGCTCAGGCTGTCGCCTTCGCTTGTCGGCACGCCGCCCAACGGCGGCTTGTCAGCATTTCGGTCTGCGGGCGATGGCGGCTTACGTCGTGTCACTCTTGTTTCTGCAACCTTTGTGCTCGTTGGCGCAGGGTGTTGCGGTCGGGTTTCATGCCTCGGTGCGTCTCGTCGGGCCATGGGTGGAAGGCCGTGGGGATCTTGAAGCGGGGCAAGGTTTTCTCTAGCTCCAACGTCAGGTTTCTGACCGTCCGATCCGCAGCCCGAACGAAGGCGACGGGCCTGGCCCCGAACTCTTCGTCGGGCACGGGCACTACAACTGCTTCGTAGACGCCTTCCAGGCGGCAGAGGGCTTCCTCTATCTCCTCGGGTTGGATGTTCTCGCCGCCCGAGATAAAGAGGTTGTCCCTGCGGCCCAGGACGCGCAGATAGCCGTTTTCGTCCAGATCTCCCAGGTCCCCGGTATGGAACCAGCCTGCCGCGTCCAATGGAAGATCCAAAGTCTTACCCTCGACGTAGCCGGCGAAGAGGGTCTGGCCGCGGACCAGGATCTCACCTTCCTCGGAGACCGAGACCTCGCGTCCTGGCAGCACCCGGCCCGCAGTACGCAAGGCTTCCTGGGAAGCACCGGGAGGTGTGGTCGTGACCTGCGAGGCCATTTCGGTGAGGCCGTAGCTGGTGTGGATAGGTAGACCGCGGGCTGTGGCCTCGTCCACCAGGGAACCAGGCACAGGGCCTCCGCCCGTGAGCACGGCCTCGAGCGCATCGAGGTCGGCATCCTCCCGCACCAGTCGCAAGAGCTGGGTGGATACCAGCGAGACGTGGGTGGCACCGAGGCTCGCGATCGCCTCACCTACAGGGGTTCCGGGTTCGGGAAGCGCGACCGTTGCGCCGGCGAGCAGGCAACGGAACAGGATCGAAAGTCCTCCGACGTGGTAGAGCGGCAGCGAGTGCAGCCACCTGGCACCGGGGTGGAGCGCGATGTTGGCGTTCGAGCCGAGCGCGTTGTGGTAGTGGTTGCCGAAGGCGTGCAGCGCCGCCTTCGGGGCACCAGTACTTCCGGAAGTAGAGACGATAGTCGCGGGGCGTTGCAATGGCATGTCCACAGGCTCCGTGTTGCCAGAGAGACTTGCCTCTTCGAGCAGAGCGTCCGGTCGTAACGTCAATAGCCTCTCGTCGGCCGTTTGCACGAGTTCTTCGGCGTCGGATATCAGGGCCGGGCAAGCCGCTTTTTCGAGGAGCGGCAAGACGCCTTTCGGTGGGAGATGGTCGCTAATGGGACAGGCTACGTGTCCTGCACGGATCACGGCGAGTATCAAGGCCACGTAACGCTCGTCTTTGGGCAGATAGAGCGCCACCGGGCTCCCCGGTTCGACTTCCCTGAGACGTAGCGCCGCGGCCGAGACCCGTGTGTCTAGTTCGTCATAGCGGATGGTGCCCCGCGGCCCGACGATGGCTGCCGCCTCCGGTGAAGAGAGCGCCGCCGCCCGCAGGGGACAGGGGATGGACCGAACTTCCTCGCTCACGGTCTTATGTTTACCCCAGCGACAGGGTCTCGGTTGCGAGTTGTTCCACGAAGTAGCGGTCGTGGGAGACGAAGAGCATTCCGCCCGGGAAGTCTGCCAGCGCTTCCAGGAGCACGTCCTGGGTCTCTATGTCGAGGTAGTTCGTGGGCTCGTCGAGAACGAGGAGGTTGTTGTCCCCGAGGATGATGCGGGCCAGGATCACCTTGGCGCGTTCGCCCGAGCTCAACCGGGCCGCCTCCTTGTTTACGGTCTCCTTCCTGACGCCCATCCTGCCCATGACGGTCCTGATGAGGGTCTGGTCGTGCCCGGTTCTGGAGACGACCTCGAGGGCCGTATCGCCGGGGGGCACGCTCCTGTTTTCCTGGTCGAAGTAGCCTACGTTCGCGGAGGGCGCGAGACGGAGGTCGCCTCCAAGAGCCGGGATCTCACCCAGCACAGTACGCAAGAGCGCCGTCTTGCCCGAGCCGTTCGGGCCGAGGACAGCCACCCTGTCTCCCGAACCCAGCTCGAAGGACAGCTCTCCGTTCAACGGCCTGCCCGACGCGTAACCGACGATCAGATCCTCGGCGCTCACGAGGCTGCGGCCTTTCGCGGACCCGAACTCTATCGTGAGGGCGCTCTTTTCGAACGGCTTCTCCGTCCTGGCGTTCTCCGCGGCTTCTTCCATCCTGCGGCGGGCTGCGAGCGAACGCTTCATCAGCTTCGCGGCCTTGTGGCTGACGAACCCCTTGTCGGCGGCCCCGCGTTTCTTTCTCTCGCCGGCGTCCGACCACCTCTGGTAGTCCTGAGCCTGCCGTTGCAGTTTCTTGGCCAGCTTCTGGTTCTTCTCGTATTTGCGCCATCCCTCCTGCTCGGCCCGATCCAGTTGTTGCCGGAACGCGGTGTAATCGCCCTGGTAGACGGTAAGCCTGCCGCGGTCGAGGTGGGCCACCTTGTTCGAGACGACGTCGAGGAAACGCCGGTCGTGGGAAGCCACGACGTAGGCGGGTTTCATCCCCGCGAGGTGACCTTCTAGCCACTCGCGGGCCGGGACGTCGAGGTGGTTGGTCGGCTCGTCGAACAGGACGAGGTCGTACTCTTCGAGCAACAGCCTCGCGAGCGCGAGCCGCACCCTCTGGCCGGCCGAGAGCTCGGACACCCGGCGCACCCACAGCGATTCGGGAAGCCCCAGACCCGTGAGCGTGGACTCGGTCCTCGCCCTGAACTCGTAGCCGCCGGAGTCCTCGAAGCGCTCCTGCGCCTCGCCCAGCTCCGCCAGCAAGCCGGAAGCCTCTTCCGCCGCTTTGACGAGCTCTAGAGAGAGGCGTTCGATGCGTTTTTCTGTTCGGATCAGGGGCCCGAAAGGCTCCAGCGCCGCTTCCATGCAGGTGCGTCTCGGGTCTTCCGACGTGGCGTCTTGTTCCAGGTACCCGATACGGACGCCCCTGGCGAACGAGACCTCCCCGGAGTCGGGCTTCACCCGTCCTTTCAGCATGCGGAAGAGGCTCGTCTTCCCCGCGCCGTTCTCGCCGACGAGCGAGATCCTATCCCCCGGATAGACGGTGAGGGAGACGTCTTCTAGTACCTTCTTGTCGGGGAACGCGAGCGAGACGTTTGTGAGTTGGGCGAGCACGTGGAGATCCTTTGCACGAGGGAGGAAAGAGAGAAGACGTATTGCAAAGTAGGCCCGCTACATGCCGGCGAGTATAACCTAGAGATCGCGAAGGTGCTAGATCCTCTCCAGCCTGCTGACCGCTACCTTGCGCGAAGCGTAGATCGCCTGACCGACATCCACGCGGGGGGCCGGCAGGGCGAGCGGCGTGTCGAGAACGTCTTCGGCTAGCGCGCGATACGTGTCCAGGCCCGCCGGCACAGGGTGTTCCCCTATGCCCGCGGCCAGCGCAACGAGGGCCGCCGTTCCGACGCCGCTCTCGTAGGCCGAACTGAGGACGGGTGTCATACCGAGATGGAGCGCACGCCCGGCCAGGCGCAACGTTCGCGAAATGCTGCCAAGCAACGTAGGTTTGAGCACCACGGCCCGCGCGTAGCGGTGCTCGTCCAGATCTTCCGACTCCATCCCGACCAGCGACTCGTCCAAGGCGACAGGCACGCCGAACCCCCGGACGAACTCGGGCAACCGCCTCGGATCGGCGAGCGGCTCCTCGATGTACTCCAACGGGACAGCCGCCACGTCGCGGGTGAACTGTGCTGCCGCCTTGTAGCCCCAAGCCCGGTTTGCGTCGAGGCGCAGGGAGACGTTGTTGCCCAGCTCCTCGCTGAGCTCGCGTACGAGCCTGGCGTCTTCGGCGACAGGACGTGCGCCGACCTTGAGCTTGACGCTCTCGTAACCCGCCTCGCCCATGCGCCGCGCCTCTTCTAGCGCTTCCATCGGGAAAGAGATCAAACCGTTAACTGGCACGGCCGTGCTCGGGGAGGACGATACCAACTCCGGCAGGTCTGATCCGGAATGTTCGGCGTACACGTTCCAGACGGCGAGCTCGAGCCCAAACCGGACGGAGGGAGCGGTATCGATACGGTCCAATTGCCGGCCGAACGCCCCGTTCACCCAATCGACTGCTATTTCACGCCCTACCAGGGACCCGGCGAGATGCCGTAATCGCTCCGCCGCTTCGTCGAGGCTCTCCTCGCTGAAGCCGGGGAGGGGTGCGCTCTCGCCCCAGCCTTCCGAACCGTCGTCGCCGGATAGCCTTAGGAGCAGGCCCTCGCGATGGTGGAGCGTCGCGCCCTCGAGCGTCGGTGGCCTCCGCAGGGGCAGGCTGTAGCGGTAGAGGTCGAAGCCCACCAGGTTCACGCTACCCTCCTGGCGATCGGCCTAAGGGCGACGGGGGAACCTGGAGAAGTCGGGTTTGCGCTTCTCCTTGTAGGCGTCGCGGCCCTCCTGCGCCTCCTCGCTGCCGTAAAAGAGGAGGTTCGTGTCGTGGGCGAGCTGCTGGATGCCGGCGAAGCCGTCCTCGTGGGCGTGGAAGCTCGCCTTCAAGAGGCGCAGCGCGAACGGCGAGCGCTCCAGCATCTCCCGGCACCACCCGACGGTCTCTTCTTCGAGGCGGTCGAGAGGCACGACCGTGTTGACGAGCCCCATCTCTAGCGCCTCCTCGGCCGAATACATCCTGCACAGGAACCACATCTCCTTCGCCTTCTTCGGGCCAATGAGGCTCGAAAGGACGGAGGCGCCGAAACCGCCGTCGAAGCTGCCGACCCGGGGGCCGACCTGGCCGAACTTCGCGTTATCCGCGGCGATGGTCAGGTCGCAGACCACGTGCAGGACGTGGCCGCCGCCGACGGCGTAGCCGGCCACCATGGCGACCACGGGCTTGGGGCAACGTCTGATCTGGACGTGCAAATCCGTAACGTGAAAACGCCCGATGGACGCGCCCCCCGGCGTGCGGCGTGGATCATCCGGGTCCTCCAGGTATCCCGCATCGCCACGCACCTTCTGGTCGCCTCCGGAGCAGAAAGCGTCCGGGCCTTCCCCGGTAAAGATGATGACCCCCGTCTCATCATCCTCACGGGCGTCTTCCAGGGCCTTCTGCATCTCTATGACCGTCAACGGGCGGAAGGCGTTGCGCACCTCGGGGCGGTTTATGGTGATCTTCGCGATCCCCTCCGCCTTCTCATATCTTATGTCCTCGAACTCTTTGGCCTGATTCCACGCTATCGTAGTCATGCGGCGGATTATATGAGATCCAATCGCCCGAGATAGCGGTTCTTCGCAGTCAAAGACAACTCAGGGAACTGGCTCAGCCTCACCGAGCAGAAGAGATAACCGATCCAGTAAACGCCCGAGCAGGGCGACGTACTCTGCGGGGGCCTCGTCGTGCACGTTATGCCCCACGCCCGGGATCACCGCTTGCTCGACCCTCTGGCTGATGCCCGCCATCTGCGAGGAGACACGAACGTACTTCTCGTCCAGCCCTCCGGCCACCGCGAGCGCAGGTACGGTAAGGCCCTCCAATTCTCCCCACAGCGAGGGCTGGCTCCCCACCCCCATCTTCCGTAGTGAGCGCGCGAGCTCGGCAGGATCGTTGCGCCGCCGTGCCACGATGGTCCGCCGTAGCAACCCCTCATCCTTCGCCAGCGGCGCGAAGACTGGTTGACGATACCAGTCTTCGAGAAAAGCGTCGAAGTCGCCGGACTCGAGCCGCTTCGCCTTCTCCTCGTCTGCTGCGCGGCGGGCCGTCCGCTCCTCTTCGCTAGCAAGCCCGGGTGAGGCCGATTCGAGGAAGAGACCCGCGCACCGCCCCGGGTAACGCAGGGCCAGGTAAAACGCCAGCCGCCCGCCCATGGAGTAACCGACCACTACCGGACGCTCGACGTCAAGTTCGTCGAGGACAAGGACTGCGGCCCGCGCCGTCGCTTCCATGGTGTAGGCTTCCGACGCCAGACCCAGCGAAGCTCCGTGTCCCGGGAGATCAAGAGCGATGCAAAAGGTCCTGTCTCCGATCGCCGCGACCGCGTCCTGCCAGTCGGCGGAGGAACCCATAAAGCCGTGCAGGAAGAGGACGGCGGGATGGTCGGGAGAGCCTGAGACCTTACGGCTCAGCCCGCTCATGGTGTGGAGGGGTCAGCCGTTGGTCCACTTGAGTTGGAACTCGATCTCCTCCTCGTCCCCCTCGCGCTCGTGCTCGACGTTGAACACCGCGCGGGCCGGTACGTAGATCCTCTCTCCGGCGACCTGGATCTCGAACCTCTCACCCTTCTCCAGCGCGTCGGCCAGCCTGCGCAGCTTGGCCACGAACTCGGAGACGGAGTAGACCTTCTCCACGTCCCTGTCCCTCTTCTCGCCCACCCATACCTCCCCGGTTCGCCAAAGACTTCTCTAGATCCTAGCGCATCCGGAAGGTTAGGCCAACGAATTTCCCCTAACCGAACGCAAGCCGCAGGAGTTCGGAGTGCAGCCTCACGTTCTCCTCGCGGTCGGTCCGTACCTCCAGTATGGAAGAACGATCGCTGGCGCACGCGCCGGCGTAGGCATCGAGGAACTCCTCAGTAGTGCGCGGCTGCTCGTAACCGAGCCCGAACATCTCGGCGGCCGGCCCGAAGCCCACGCCCTGCGGAGTGCCGAAGTAGGTCTCGAAAAACTCTTTGCGGTCTGCCACGGGAAGGAAAGAGAAGATCCCACCGCCGTCGTTGTTGAGCACCACAACGACGACGGGCACGTCCCTGAGCATGGCGAGGGAGTCGAGGTCGTGCAGCAGTGCAAGGTCCCCGATAAGGAGCGTAACGGGACGCCCGAGGCCCCGCGCGAACCCCGCCGCGGTGGCGACGGTGCCGTCGATGCCGCTAGCACCCCTGTTGGCGGCCACGGGCACGGGCGTGCCGTCGGCCGCCGCGTAGGCGTCCAGGTCCCGCACGGGCATGCTGCTCGCGACGACGAGCCCATGTTCCCCTGGCACGTTCCGCGACACGCTGCGTGCCACGAACGGCTCGCTCGGTTCTCCGGGGGACATCTCGTCCAGGTAACGGCCTATCTTCTCCGACGCCTCCCGCCAGCTCGCCGTCCATGGGGCTACCTCCGGTGCATGGTCTTTGGTAGCGACCCCGACCATCCCGGCGCAGAAGTCCGCGACGTCTGCTTCTATGCTTTGGGAGACGCGGTGGGCGGGGTCGAGCCGGAACGGGTTCTCGCGCACGACGACGTAAGGGTCTGGCCGTCTACGCCCCAGGAACTGCTCCAGGCGCTTGGAGAGGGCCCTACCTCCGACGTGAACCACCGCCTCCGGCGCGTGGGCCCCGGAGAAGGACTCGTTGGCCAGCAGAACGTCGTAGTAGGGGACGAGGTTGTCCGAGTCCACGCCGAGACGGATCTGGGAGCCGACGTCCGGTAGTAGCGGCCAACCCAAAGAGTCGGCGAGCCGCAGCACCGCCTCGCCCTGCTTGCGGGAGGCCAGCCGTCCGGCGACGACGAGGCCCCGTTTCACGGGCCGCAGCGTCTGCCAGAGGGCTCGTATCTCCTTCTCGTCCACGGCGGGTCTGGTTGCCGCGTAGCGGGTGTACGGTTTGTCGCTATCTGTCCAGGGCGATGGTCCGCGTAGATCATTCTCCATTTCGGGCAGGAAAGGCTCGCGGAACATCAGGTTGAGGTGGACGGGGCCCTGGGGGCCGCGGCGGGCGCGGTAGGCGGCCTGGTCTACGGTGGTCAGGACCATCGCTGGATCGATGGCGAGGTCGGGGGCCGGGAGGTCGAAGCGCCAGCGGACAAAGTCGCCGAAGATGTTCGGCTGGTCGATGGTCTGGTTCGCGCCGGTCTGACGCAGTTCGGAGGGGCGGTCGGCGGTGAGCAGAACCATGGGCACACCGTCCGTCGAGGCCTCCACGACGGCGGGCAGGCCGTTCGCTACCGCGGTGCCGGAGGTCGTGATCCAGGCCGCGGGACGTCCTGTGGCGCGGGCGTAGCCGAGGGCCGCGAAGGCGGTCCCCCGTTCGTCGAAGTGGACGAGGCTGTGGGCTTTCTCGTTGGAGGCTAGTGCCGCAACGAGCGGTGTGGAGCGGGAGCCTGGGGCTACGCAGAAAAAATCTACGCCGCAACGGATAAGCTCTTCGACGATCAGGTTCGCCCAGAGGCGGTTAGCTCGCGGCGTTTCCCTGTTCAAGCCCGAACATCCCGGTGAAGTCGCCGATCTTCTGCTCGATCTCGGCCCACTCCTCGTCTGGCACGGAGCCCGAGACGATGCCCGCCCCCGAGTAGAGATCCAACGTCCGCCCCCGGACAAGAGCGGACCGAATACCGACGGCGAACTCCGAGGCATCGGCCCCGAGCCAACCGACGGGACCCGCGTACCAACCCCTGTCGAAGGGTTCCAGGCCCCTGATCTCTTCCAGCGCCGGATCTCGCGGATGCCCCCCGACGGCGGGCGTGGGATGGAGCGCCTCGAGCACTACGGCGTCGGTAACGCCCTCCTTGAGGGTTCCGCGCACCCTGGATCTGAGATGCCTCCCCCGCGCCAGCTTCATCTCGGCGACGTCGCCGCCCGTCTCCAACTCCTCGCAGAGCGGCGCGAGCGCCTCTCCTATGCCGGTGCGCACGAAAGCGTGCTCGAAGCGGTCTTTTGCGCTGTGCATGAGGTCGTCGAGCAGCCCTTCGTCGTCCTCCGACGATACCCCACGCGGCCTCGTCCCCGCCACAGCCTCGCTCAAGATCGAGCGCCCATCGCGGTTGAACAGGCGCTCGGGAGAGGCCCCGAGAAAAGCCACCCCGTCCTCCGGCTGGAAATAGAAGTGGAAGCAATTTGGCGTGGCTTCCTCCAAGCTCTCCAGGAGCAGCGTGGCTTCGAGCTCGCCGTCGAGCCCGATCTCGGCCCTGCGGGCGAGCACGACCTTCCCCAGATGCCCCTGCGAGAAAGCGCGGAGCGCCCGCTCGACGTTTGCCTTCCAGCCCCGGAAGTCCGGGCTATCCTTGCGCGATACAGGGATGGGCAACGAAGCGCCGAACGCGCCCGCGGGCAAGGAAAGTTCTTCTACCTGCTCCAGTATCTCCGGAGCGCCTTGCGCATCCCTGGGGAGCACCAGGTTACAAACGAGGGTCGTCCCGGCCCCATCCGCGTGCAGCTCGAAACGGGGCAGGACGAACCGGTAGGCACCGAACGCGGCCCATTCCTCGCCGGGCTGGCGCAGCGCATCGAAGCGTCCCCCTCCGTAGTAGCGCGCCCCCCCCGTGTCCGGAAGCGACGCGAGCAACCTGGACAACGATCCGGAATCCTCGGTGAGGCCCGTCTCCCGCACATCCGAGACCCCGACGGCTGCGACCCCGGTTCTCTCCCCGCGACCCGACCAGTACGTCTTCGGGAACAACCTCTGCTCCCGCAGCCATCCGAAGGGGTTTACGGGACCAGCAGGCACGGCAACGCGGACGACACGCTCGCGCGAAGCCATGTCGCCTGCCAACCCTGCTCCCGAGAGCGCACGCTCCACCCGCCCGGCCAAGAGCCAACGGGCGTCCGTTGCGGCGTTCCCTCTTCGGGAACCGGTGTATTCGCTGCTCAGCAAGATCTCCACCATCTCGTCATCTCGAAGCATAGTGTAGCAAGTAGTATCTAACGGTTAAGCGGCTTCGGTCACATTTGGCAGCATTTCAGCAGGTCTGGTAGCTTGGGGACTGATGCCGGGTCGATGAGGATCGTCGCGCTTTCTGGCTAGTCCGTGTAAAGCGAGGGGTAAAGCGCTTTGTACCGCTCGTAGGCGGACTCGTAGTCCGTGTCGCCGGGGTTTATGGATCTTTCAGGGTCGGGGGTGAGCGGGAGCGTGTCTTCTTCCGAGGAGTAGACGCCGGTGGCGAGGCCGGCCAGGAAAGCGGCTCCGCGGGCCGATGCGACGGCGGAGATACCATCCGGCAAGAGCCACAGAGGGCGGCCGAGCACGTCGGCGAGTAGTTGGCGCCAGGGGTCTCCCGACTCTCTACCGGCACCGCTGGCTCCTCCTCCTGCGAGGCGCAGTTCGGAGCGTAAGAGTCCCAGATCCCCCAGCACTTCGAGGCCCTCGCGCAGCGCGAAAGCTACGCCTTCGAGGGCGGCGCGCAGGAGATGGCCGCGCGTGTGGTCGAGGCCGAGACCCGTCCACGCGCCGCGGGCGCCGGGATCGAAACGGGGGGTCCGTTCCCCGCTCAGGTAAGGCAAGAACACGACGCCGCCCGAGCCCGGCGGTACGGCGAAGGCTTCCTCGTAGACCTCTTCCCACGAGACGCTCAAGATCCTGCGGACCCACTCCAGGGCGAGACCGGCGTTCTGGATCGCCGCCATCGAGTACCAGAGCCCGGGCAGGGCGCCGCGATACAGGTGGGTGCGAAGGCTCGGGTCGGGGTCAGGGCTCTCGCTGGGCGTAACGATCTGACCCCCCGTCCCGATAGTGAGCTGCGCCGGCCCCGGCCGCAATAGCCCCACGCCGAGCATGGCCGCGGCCGTGTCTGCCGCCCCGGCCGCGACGGGTAGTCCTTCACGCAACCCGAGCTCGTCTGCGGCCTTCGCCGTGAGCTCTCCTGCTACGCCGGCGGAGCGAACGAGCGGGGCCAATAGCTCAGCGCGAAGGCCAAGGTCTTCTACCACCGCGCTAGACCAGTCGTCGGCGGGAAGGTCGTAGAGCAGGGTGGCCGAGGCGTCGGATGGTTCCGCCGCAACATCACCGGTAAGGCGCAAGCGGAGCCAGTCCTTGGGCTGCAGGGCCCACCTGGCGGACTCGTACGCGTCGGGGTCGTTGTCGCGCAGCCAGAGAAGGCTCGGGCCTGCCATGCCCACAGCCGGCGGGTTGGCAAGCCGCCGCCTCAGGTCCTCATCAAGCTCCCTGTAGGCCTCCAGCTTGGCGCCGGACCTCGCATCGGCCCACAGGACGGCGGGCCGTAAGGGTAAGCCCCCTCCGTCCGCGAGGACCACGCCGTGCATCTGTCCGGAGAGCCCGAGCGCCGCGACCTCCCCACCGCGCCGACCCACGGTCGCCTCCGTCGCTTCCAGCACGGCGGCCCACCACTCCTCGGGAGAAGACTCGGCCCATCCGGGCCGCGGCGCCCGCACAGGGTAAGGGGCTGAACCCTCTCCCACAGCGTCGCCGTTTTCCCCCACGAGCAAGGCTTTGACGGAGCTCGTCCCGAGGTCGAGGCCGAGTAGCATGGGGGTTGGCGGCTTACGACTCGGTATTCTTGGACTTTTCGTCCTTCTTGGACTTTTCGTCCCCGGACTTGGCGGCCTGGGGCTCGATGTCCTTGAG
>JBKPSF010000300.1:0-6492 GCA_046734875.1 Actinomycetota bacterium
GAACAACACGCTCAGCGACCGCGTCGACGGCAACGACGTTCCGCTGCGGAACAGCTTCCCGTACCTGGCCGACCCGCAGAGCTACGCGGATACTGACTAACGAGCAAGGGTTTGTGGTGGGGAGGAACGGGCCTCCCCACCTGGCTCCAAAGATTCATATTGGAGGAAGGTAGATGACGGCAATCCGGAGAAGCCCGCTCAAGTACGCTTTGATCCCCATCTTCGTCGTCCTGGCCGTGGTGGCGACGATGGCGCTGGTGCGTGGAAAGAGTCCGGCGGATCAACGCGTCGAATTGCCCTTCGATTTCCGCCAGAGTGCCGGCACCTCGACGGACAGCCTCGTCGGCTCTCTCCAAAGACAAATACGGGCGAATCCGAAGGATTTCGACGCGCACATCAAACTGGCAGGCGCCTACCTCCAGAAGGTGAGGGAGACGGGCGACCCTACCCTCTACACCAAAACGGAAGACCTGCTCGACGAGGCGCAGAAGCTGCAACCCCACTCTCCCGAGCTCTTCGCGACCCGGGGTACCCTCGCGCTCGCGCGCCACGACTTCGCGGCGGCGCTGGAGTACGGGACGCAGGCCCTGGCGTCTGATCCCGAGAGCGCCCGCTACCACGGCATCGTCGGGGACGCCCAGATCGAACTGGGCATGTACGACGACGCCATACGCTCCTACCAGGAGATGGTTAACGCCAGGCCCGATTTCGCCTCGTTCTCCCGCGTGGCCTACGCCCGCGAGCTCTACGGAGATCCCGAGGGCGCCATCGAGGCGATGCAGTTCGCCCTGCAAGCAGGAAGCGGGACACCCGAAAACGTCGCCTGGGCCCACGTGCAACTCGGCAACCTCTGGTTCAACTCGGGAGAGCCGGACGAGGCGGAGCGAGAGTACGACCGCTCGACCAGAACCGTGGCCGCCTACGCGCCAGCCCTCGCCGGCCAGGCAAAGGTCGCCGCCGCGAGGGGAAACCTCCCTCTGGCGGCCAGACTATACAAACAGGCCTTCAACCGCATGCCCCTCCCCGAATACGCCATCGCCCTCGGCGACGTCTACGCCAAAGTGGGCGACAAGGATAAGGCCGAGACGCAGTACGAGCTGGTGCGTAGCATGGACAAGCTCCTGCGGGCCAACGGGGTCAACACCGACCTGGAGATAGCCCTCTTCTACGCCGACCACGACATGGACCTCGAAGCGTCGCGGGAAAAGGCACGCGCGGCCTACAAGGCGCGCCCCAGCATCCATGCCGCCGACGCCCTGGCCTGGACGCTCTACAAGACCGGGAACTCCAGAGAGGCACAGAAGTACTCCGAGGAAGCTTTGAAGCTCGGGACCCGAGACCCGCTCAAGCTTTTCCACGCGGGCATGATCTCGAAGTCTCTGGGCCAGAAGGAGGAGGCACGCGAATACCTTGGGCAGGCCATCGACCTGAACCCGCACTTCTCGCTGCTCTACTCGGGCGAAGCCGCCGACGAGTTGAAATCCCTGGAAGCTGGGGAGGAAGGATGATGGTCCGCCGGAGCTGGCTGCTCGCGTCCCTTGCGCTGGCCGTCTTTGTCTGTCTCTTGCCGCGCGAGGCGCAGGCGCACCCTTTGGGCAACTTCACGATCAACCACTACAGCGACCTCCAGTTCTCCGGGGAGCGTGCGCGCATCACCTACGTGCTCGACTTCGCCGAGATACCAACCCTCCAGCAGAAAGATGTTCTGGACTCCGACGGCGACGGAGAACTCTCCAAAGTGGAGTCCGAGTCGTACCTCGACGCCAGGATACCGACCCTCGTGGAAGGCCTGCGGCTGCGCGTCGGTGACGAGGACCTGCCGCTCCGGGTGGTGGACAGCTCGGCGGAATACCGGCCCGGTCAGGGCGGGCTTCCGACATTGCGCATCAAGGCCAACCTGCTCGCCGAGCTTCCGAAGGAGTGGAGGGGCCAGGCCCACTACTCAGACAAGACCTATGAGAACCGTCTCGGGTGGCGCGAGATCGTGGTCCGGGGTGGGGATGGGATCTCCATCAAGGATTCCACGGTGCCGGCGACAGGGGTGTCGGACGAGCTTCGTTCCTACCCCAAGGACATGCTCTCCAGCCCCCTGGACGTGCGCGGGGCGAGCTTCGGGATCGTCCCCGGAGACGGGACGGTGGAGCAGGACGACACGGCTGGTCGGGCTGCCGAGCAGGTAGGAACCAGCATCGGCGGCGTACCGCAAAGGGTCGCCGATCTGGTCACGGTCGGCCGCCTGTCCGCGGCCGTCGTCGCGCTGTCGATGCTGGCCGCGTTCATCTGGGGCGCGGCGCACGCCTTGACGCCAGGCCACGGCAAGGCGGTCGTGGCCGCCTACCTGATCGGGGCCCGCGGTACTGCCAAACACGCAGGCATCCTGGGCCTGACGGTGACAGTTACCCACACGGCCGGGGTCTTCGTCCTCGGTGCCGTAACACTCTACCTGTCGCGCTACATCCTGCCGGAAGTTCTCTTCCCCTGGCTCAGCATAACCTCAGGGGTGCTAGTCGTCGTGATCGGGCTCTCCCTCCTCTACCGACGCCTGCAAGGCGAGCCCAGGAAGTCAGGCCACACCCACGCGGAACACACGCACGAGGAGTACGGCGGGCATACCCATGCCCACCACGACCATTCTCACGACCACCAGCACGGCGAACACGCGCACGTTCACCACACGCACGACGGCCACACCCACAGCCACGTCCCGGCGGACGGCTCGAAGATAACCTGGCGGGGGCTGATGGCGCTCGGTGTCAGCGGCGGGCTCGTACCGTGTCCTGCGGCGCTCGTTTTGCTTCTCGGCGCCATCTCGCTCGGCAGGCTGGGGTTCGGGATAGTGCTCGTCGTCGCCTTCAGCGTGGGGCTGGCCGTGGTGCTGACCGGGATCGGGCTGCTCATGATCTACGGCAGGAAAGTCTTCGAACGCTACTCTTTCGAGGCGAGGGTGCCGCGCCTGGTACCGATCGTGAGCGCCTCGGTCGTCACGCTTGCCGGACTGGGGATAGCATTGGGCGCCCTCGTGCGGGCAGGTATCGTGTAGGGGCGATCCGCGGATCGCCCCTACGGCCACGCCTTGTTACACTGGCTCCGAGACGCCGGGGTGAGTTTGGGGCATTTCGGGAAGGAGAACGTCGTGAGAACGGAACGAGCCGGCGAGCCGGGCGTGGACGAACGCCTGGCCCATTACCCGTTGCTGGATGCCCTGAGGGACCGCCGTTCGCGGCGCTTCGCGAAGGGCATGTCCATGAACGGCGGCCCACTTGCATACGGGAGCGAGAAAGAACCGGAGCCGCTCTCCCTCGAAGAGGAGGCGGCCCTGGCGTTCGCCGGCTGCGGTGTCACAGGTCCGACCCTGGCCGAACTACCCTACGAGAGCGGTGGCAAAAAAGAAGCCGGAAGCGGCAACATCATCATCAACCTCGTGGGACGCACGGTGGCGAGCGGCGATGCGGTGCACGCCATAACCCTCTTCGTCATGGACGATGGGGGAGCCTGGATGCTAAGACGCCCGCAGAACTACCCGCGCGCCGGGATTCCCGAGCTCGTTCGTATGGCCCGCGAAGGGCGATTCACCGAGCTCTACGAGAAGGCCAGGATAAAGGTATCCGACCGGCGGCCGGACCCGCCGCGGGAGCTACCGTTCGTGATGCCGTTCAACAAGTGGTCGGCGAACGTTCCCGGCACGACGTATTTCTTGCCCGTAGGAGAGCTCTCCGCCTTCTACATAAACATCTTGCTCTCGGCCTTCTCCGAGGAGTTCTCCTATTTCGTCGCCGATGAGCGAAACGGCTTCAAGCCGGCGGGGATAGCGAAATTCGCCCGCTCCAAAGGCGGGCACCTCCAGGACGATCCCAAGGCGGGCCGCTACGCCACCATCGGTATCCTGGAGGCGTGGCTAATCGAGTTCGCCGCCATAGAGCAAGGCGGGATGCTCCAGAATCTGGCGCTGATGGGCGAAGCGCTGGGACTTGGGGGCTTCTCGCACTTCGCCGCCCATCCTTTCGGCTGGTTCCAGGCGCTCGGTTTCCGCATGCAGGACATACCCTTCTCCCGAACCATCGGCGCGGGGCTTCTGACGAAGACCCTGATCCGGGCACTCGGCAAGGAGCTTCCCGTCCCAACACCCGTGGGCTTCGAACGGAACGGCGAGGTCCTGATCAAACCGTACTGCCCACCCTATTACAGGAACATGGAAGAGGCTGTGTTGGCCTTCGTCGACTACAAATACTCCCAGGGGCGGGGCACGCTGCGCGACGGCGGCTCATCCACTACCTGGAAGGATGGAGCTGACGTGCAGGCCGGTATTCCCATCTACTCCGATGCGGCGATAGCTGCGACCATCGCCTACTGCGAGTACGTCCATAATCGCTACGGGCGCTTCCCGGCGAACAGCGGCCCGTTCCGCACGGTGCTGGCCCACCAGGCACATCGTCTGGATGAGGACTTCTACGAGCGCTTCTACAAGCCAGAAGCGTTGCCCGACACGCAAGGCAACCGGTGAGCTACCAATCCCGAAGAGGCGCCGGATGATTGAGTACGACGAAAATAAGGAGGCGGAAGGCTCGCCACACTCAGGCGTGCGGCCGTTGACGGTGGGGATGAGGTGGTTGCTTTTTGTCGCCAGCGTTCTTGTCTTCATCATCGGCATCCCGCTCTTTCTCCTCAGCGGACAGACCGACCGCTACTTTGCGTGGACTATTGCGGTCCCGCTGACCGCGGCCTTCCTCGGGGCCGGTTACTGGTCGAGCTTCTTTATCGAGTTCGTGGCCGCCCGCCAGCGCGCGTGGGCGAACTCGCGCGTCGCCGTGCCCGCCGTGTTCGTCTTCACCACGTTAACGCTGGTGGCAACCTTGATCCACCTGGATCTCTTCCACCTGGGCGCTTCTTTTGCCGCGATCACCCGGATCGGCACGTAGACCTGGATGGCCGTTTACGTGAGCGTGCCGGTCCTGCTGGCGGTGTTGTGGGTAGTCCAGCTCCGCTTGCCCGGCGGGGACCCGCCACGTCGCGCTCCTATGTCGGGAGGGGTTCGTCTTGCGATCTTCCTGCTCGCGGCGGGGATGCTGACGGTGGGCGTGGCCCTCTTCGTCACGCCGCTCGGCGTGCCCTGGCCCTGGGAGCTGACCCCGCTGACGGGAAGGGCGGTTGGCGCGTGGCTGATCGGGCTCGGCGTCGCCGCGGCCCACATGGCGTGGGAGAGGGACTGGCGGCGGGTGCTTCCCGTATCGACGATGTTCGCTGTCTTCGGCGCGCTCGAGCTCATCGTGCTGCTCCGCTTTCTCGGAAGCGTGGACTGGGGCGGTGCGCGGGCCTGGATCTACCTCCTGTTCCTACTGAGCATGTTCGCCATCGGCCTGTACGGCCTGTACGCGGCACGCCGTGCGAGCGAGTAGGCTGGGGAGAGGCATGCACGACGCGACGCCAGAGGAGCCCCAGAACACCTCCCGGAATATAGAGGATCTGATCGCGCACATGCAGATCCTCCTCGGGCCGATGGAAAGCGACGGTGACCCGAAGCGATATTTCCTGGGCACCTACCTCAGAACTACGCGTGCCGTCGCCGACGAACTGGCGTCGGGGAACTTTCTCGACCCGGCGTGGGTGGAACGCTGGGACGTGTTTTTCGCCAGCCTCTACCTTGACGCCTTGAAAACCTGGAACGCGAACGGGACCCCGACCGAGCCCTGGCGGGTCGCATTCGCCGCCGATGCCGCCCTGCCGGTATTGCGCCACGTGCTCCTGGGGAAACAGTGACAGTTTGACTAACACCCTAATCATCAGGATCAGGGCAGATCACAGGGATATAACTTTGGTGTAGCCATCAATCGTCACGCTACTCTCTAGATGCGTTGACCTGAGTATGGCGTCATGGGGTGACCTCCTCCTGTGGTTTCTGGTTTGCCGTGGGTCTATCCATCTACCCCTTCTGCACCCCTCTGGGTAGCCTGCGTGGTAGCCCCGAGGAAACGCGCAACCACAGCCCGCTCCTCCTCCGAGATGCCTTCCTCGAGCGCCCTCATGTCCTCGATGTAGGGCCACAGGTGCCTAAGCGACTCCTCAACACCTGCCTTGGTGATACCCACCAACGCGCTCCTACGATCCTCGGGATTGGGGGTACGCCGGACGTAGCGTCTCGACTCCAAACGGTCGATCATGGCCGTGACGGCCCCGGGACTCATGGAGAGCCGCTTACCTAGATCCTTCTGCGTCATGGGCCCCGAAGCTTGTAAGTGCTCAAGCGCCGCAAGTTCTGAGGCTTCGAGATTCATACGCTTGGCGGTGGCCGCCGCGTGGCGCAGGACGGCCGAGGTGTATTCACGTACCAAGTTAGCCAAGTTTTGTTGTGGGTGACTTGACATCTACTTGATTCGACTATAAAAATATTTACTCATATAAGTAGTTTAACAGAAGGAGAGGTAAACTTGAGCAACAACGCTAAACGGGACTTGGCACGTCAGGTGGCCACTGTCGTCGGAGCGCTCTTCCAGGTCT
>JBKPSF010000301.1:0-13758 GCA_046734875.1 Actinomycetota bacterium
GCCCAATACGAACGCCTACGCGACGCCCTTCAGAGGGGCATGGGCACCCAGCCTACCGAGGCGACACGCCGCCTGCGCGACGAGATAGCGGCAGGGAGGCTTACGATGAGGCCACCTGCTAGTTCCCACCCGCAGGGGGAACAGCCGAGCACAGGCAACCACAACCTCCCCGCACTGAGAACCAGCTTCGTCGGACGTGGGAGGGAGATGGTGGAGCTCAAGAGAGCACTGGCGATGACTCGCCTTCTGACCCTCACGGGGGCGGGAGGTTCGGGCAAGACTCGGCTCTCCTTGGAGGTTTCCCGCGACATGCTTGGCACCTACCCTGAGGGTGTGTGGCTCGTGGAGCTCGCGCCACACTCCGAGTCTGGGCTAGTGGCCCAGGAGGTGGCGACCGTTCTGGGGGTGCAAGAGCGCCCCGGTGAACCGCTTGTCGACACGCTCGTGGAGGCTTTGGCGGGCAAAGGGATGCTGGTGCTCGACAACTGCGAGCACCTCGTCGAGGCGGCTGCACGGCTGGTGGATTCGCTACTCGCCTCCTGCCCCCACCTCAAGGTGTTGGCAACGAGCAGGGAGCCCTTGGGCGTCTCCGGCGAGGTCAACTGGGCGGTGCCTCCGCTCACCCTGCCGGAAGCGACGAACGGAGTGCCTACCGTCGAGGCCATGATGAGCTACGAGGCGGTCAGGCTCTTCGTCGAGCGCGCCCGACTAAGGCTGCTCGACTTCGAGGTCACCCGAGAGAACGCCGGGGCGGTGGCGAGGGTGTGCCGCAAGCTCGATGGGATACCGCTCGCCATAGAGCTGGCGACGGCAAGGATGAGGGTGCTTGCGGTCGAGCAGGTGGCCCAGAGACTGGAAGCCTCGCTCGACGTGCTCAAGGGCACCAGCCGCAGCGTCGCTCCCAGACAGCAGACCTTGAGGGCCACCCTGAACTGGAGCCACGATCTCCTCTCGGATGACGAGCGGATGTTGTTCAGGAGATTCTCGGTGTTTGCGGGAGGTTGGACGCTGGAGGCGGCAGAGATCGTGTGCTCGGGAAACGGTATCGAGCGGGACGATGTTCTCGATCTACTCGGCGGGCTGGTCGACAAGTCGCTCGTGGTCGCCGGGACGAGCACGAAAGGAGTCCTGCGCTACAGGATGCTCGAGCCCATCCGTCAGTACGCCCTTGAGAAGCTGGTGGAGAGCGGAAAAGCGGAAGAGGTACAGAGCCGTCACGCTGCCTTCTTCCTCGCCGTGGCCGAAGAAGCCGAACCGAAGCTCGCCGGACCGCAGCAGAGCGTGTGGTTGGAGCGGCTGGAAAGGGAGCATGACGATCTCAGGGAGGCGCTTTCTTGGTTCCTCGAACATGAGGAGGGCGGAACCGCGCTGCGACTGGGAGCAGCCCTGTGGCGATTCTGGCACACCCGAGGCCATCTGAGCGAGGGGACCAAATGGCTCGAGCGAGTGCTCGCGGTGGGCGAACCGGCGGCATCGCCGGCGCGGGTGAAGGCGTTAGAGGGGATGGGATGGTTGGCTCAGTTCCAGGGCGAGCATCAGCGAGCGAGGGCAATATACGAAGAGATGCTGGAGTTGTCCCGAGGGTTGGGCGACAAGGGGAACATAGCGACCGCCCTAAACAGCCTGGGTACGGTGGCTGCGCAGCAGGGCGATAACGAGCGGGCGAGGAACTTGCTGCAGCAGAACCTGAAGGTAATCGAAGAACTGGAGGCGGAAGGAGACCCCGCCACGCCGATCAAGAAGTTCTACGTTTCTAACCTGCTGGGATACCTGGCGATCAACGATGAAGGCGACTACGCTCGAGGCACGATCCTCTGGGAGAAAAGCCTGGCGTCGGCCAGGGAAGTAGGAGACGACTATTCGGTCGGGGTAACCCTAGGTAACCTCGGGCACGTGGCGCTCCTGCAGAGAGACTTCCAGCGGGCGAAGGCACGCAGCGCAGAGGCCCTAGCGTTCGCCAATGAACTCGGGAGCGCGGGCGTGGAGCTCGTCCCCACAGCTTGCGTCAACCTGGGTCTTGCTACGCTTGGCCTGGGCGAGCATGAGCGGGCGATGAACTCGTTCGAAGAAGCCCTGATGATGGGCCAGGATATGGGCATAACGCCGCAAGTCATCGAGGCCCTGGAGGGGATGGCGAGCCTGGCCGGGGCCATGGGAAAGGCTACTCGGGCGGCACACCTGTGGGGGCAGCGGAGGCGGCACGCCAGGCTACCGGCATTATTATGTTCTCGCCCGGAGAGCTGGCGCTGCACGAGCCGCACCTGGTCTCGGCCAGTTCCCGGCTCGGGGATGAAGCGTGGCAAGAAGCGCTGGCCGAGGGGCGGGCGATGTCGCTCGAGGAGGCAGCAGAATACGCCCTCTCCGAGGAGGCAGATCAGCCTGAGGCTACTTTTGCCCAAGAGCACTTAACCAGCGCCGAACCGATGGGCAACCTTACTCCTCGAGAGCTGGAGATCGTGCTCCTCGTCGCCCGGGGCCTCACCAACCGCCAGGTCGCAACCGAGCTGTCCATCTCCGAGCGCACGGCCGGTAACCACGTGGCCAAGATCCTCAAGAAGCTGGGGCTCCACTCGCGAGCCCAGATCGCTAGCTGGGCGTCCGAAAATCGGCTACCTGCGCCTCGCCCAGACTAGGGCTCCGTCCACTCTTCGACGTTACCGGAGCAGGCGGCAAATCTCAGGCCAGAACCGAAAATGAGTAGAAATACTCACATCTTCACCCCTCCAAGTTAACGCTCAGATAACACCCTCCAGATATCGTGGGGATACGTACACAGAGGGCGGGTGTCGAAGCCACTTAGGCCCTCATGACGAAAGGATGGCGGGCGATGGCGAGCGCGATCAGGAGAAAAAGCTACCTCGGAGTGTTCATGGTGGCAGCGGCTATGGTGCTACTTTGCATTGTGGCCGGAAGCAGCAGAGCGGCTGCCGGGGATACCACGCGCATCAACCTGGATAACACCGGAATGCAGGCAGAAGTTGGTGGCTCCGGCACCCCCTCCATCAGCGCCGACGGACGCTACGTGGCCTTCATTTCCAGTGCCACCAACCTCGTAGAGAGCGACACCAACGGTGCGCAGGATGTCTTCGTGCGCGACCGCAGGGAGGGGACCACCGAGCGTGTGAGCGTGGACAGTTCCGAGGCCCAGGCGAATGGTCGCAGCTTGACCCACCCCTCCATCAGCGCCGATGGGCGCTACGTGGCTTTCCACTCTGAGGCCTCGAACTTGGTGCCAGGCGACACCAACGGCAAATGGGATGTGTTTGTACGCGACCGCCAGGAGGGGACGACGGAGCGGGTGAGCGTGGACAGCTCCGAGGCCCAGGCGAACGATAATAGCAGTAACGGCGATTGGCCTTCCATTAGCGCCAATGGGCGTTTCGTGGCTTTCCGCTCTGATGCCACCAACCTGGTGCCGCCGGGGGCTGATTCCCCTGCCTCAGACATCTTCGTGCGCGACCTTGTGGCGGGGACTACCGAGCGGGTGAACCTAGCCGACGGCCATAACGAATACTGGTGGTCTTCGAGCGACGGCGCGATCCTCCCCGCCATCAGTGGTGATGGGCGCTACGTGGCGTTCATCTCTGCGTCCGACGACCTGGTAGCGGGCGACACAAACACAGGTCCTGGCCAAGGCTACGACGTCTTCGTGCGCGACCGGCAGACTTGGAGGACCGTGCGGGTGAGCCTGGACAGTGCCGGGCACCAAGCATCGCAGGGGGCTGCCTGTCTATTCTTCTGCGGCCCCAACACCAGAAGCGATCTCTCCATCAGCTCTGATGGGCGTTACGTGGCCTGGAGCACCTTTGCCTCCGACCTTGTGGCGTCGGGAGCAGATACCAACGGTGTCGATGACGTCTTCGTGCGCGATCGCGACACCGACGAAGATGGCATCTTCGACGAGGCGGGGGCCGTCTCCACCGAGCGGGTGAGCGTGTCCGGGTGCGGAACCCAGGCGGACGGCGGTAGTTATGATCCCGAAATCAGCCCCGATGGGCGCTACGTTACGTTCAGCTCTGGGGCCACCAACCTAGTTGCGGACGACACCAACGGCATCAACGATGTCTTCGTACGCGACCTGGAGATGGGGACGACTCAGCGGGTGAGCGTCGTGCACGGGTCCAGGGCCCAGGCGAATGGCGGCAGCGGGTCCGGTGGCATCAGCGCTGACGGGACCTTCGTAGCCTTCAGCTCTGGGGCAACCAATTTGGTAGAGGGCGACACCAACGGTCTCGCCGATATCTTCGTGCACGAGCGAGGGAATGATACCGGGCTGCCGAACGACTGCATCGCGCCCATCACCACCCGCTCGGTCTCGCCTCAGCCCAACGCTGCTGGTTGGAACAAAGATGACGTCACCGTCACGCTCAATGCCACCGACGATGATTCGGGCGTCAAGGATATCTCCTATTCCATAAACGGGGGCCAGTCCACAACCGTGGAGCAGAGCTCGGTTCAAATCCCCCCTATTACCAACGAGGGCGAGACGACCATCTCCTACTCCGCCACCGACAACGCGGGCAACGTCGAGGAACAGCAGACCTTCAAGGTGAAGCTCGACAAGAGCGCCCCCACTGTCCCGGTAATTACCAGCCCGGCCAACAACTCCTTCGACACCGACGGCAACGTAACCCTGGCTGGAAGGGCCGAGGAGGGCAGCACCATCGAGGTGTTCGACGGCACGACCCCCAAAGGCACGACCCCGCCGGTCGACTCGAGCGGTGCCTGGTCGAAGACCTTAAGCGTCGTCGGCGAGGGTGGCCACACTTACACCGCCAAGGCAACCGACGTCGCTGGCAACACCTCCGGGCCCTCCGGACCCATAACGGTCAAGGTGGACACAACCAAGCCCACGGTGATCGGCACTACGCCACTCAACCGGGCCACGAACGTGGCGCGGGGCACCAACCTGACGGCCACCTTTTCGGAGAAGATGGACCCGAGCACGCTCACCAAGTCGACCTTCAAGCTCTTCAAGGTCAACCCCGATGGTACCCAGACGCAGGTCACCGACGTGGTGGTGAGCCTGAGCTCCGACGGGCTCAAGGCGAAGCTAGACCCCTTCGGGACGAAGACGACCTTGCTTGCGTCGAACACCAAGTACAAGGCGGTCGTTACCACCGGAGCGAAGGATCTGGCGGGCATCGCGCTCGCCCAGCAAAATAGCTGGACCTTCACCACCAAGCTGTAAGGAGAAGCGGCTAGGAGCGACGAAAGGGCTGGGATGTTACCCCCGGCCCTTCCTCTACTTCTTGCCCTTATTCACCCGAGTGCGTGGAAGGAAGATTCTCCGAGGCCCATATGCAGAACCGTGCATAGGGCTCCGGTACGCCGACGGATTCGGCCGCTTCGGACACCCAGGGCCCAGAAGGCCCACCGCTACATGCTGTATGTCCGGCCAGAGAGGCGCTCCGGCCAATACGAGGCACTCCCTCAGGACGCCGATACGAGGGCGGGGGGTAGGCAGGAGTTACGACCCCGGTCCACGACGAGAGCTACGGCGTGCCTGACGCAGGTGTGTTGCACAAGCCGGTTTGAAGGCCGTTATATTTGGTCAGGCCCGCAGGCTCGTCGAGCCCACGTTCTTCGGTTACAGAGACGTTTGAGAAGGCTTTGAAGGGCCGTGGAACATGTGGCTGAGGGCCAGGAGAACTATCGGGGGACTCTTCAGGGGTGTTCTCGATGATGCGATGGGGTCATAAAAAATTTCAGAATCTCTGAACCCGGTGATCGGGCCGATCGCCTCCTCGTGAGGGGTGGTTTGCCGCTCACCTAAGCCCCTTACGTGATCGGGGTGCGGCCGATCACCGCGAAACCTCGGGGATCACAGACCCATCCACGACTGGCTCCATCTCGGTGACCGGCTACGTTGAGCCGGTGACCGGAGCACCCCGGGTCGGCCTTCGGGGCTTATCTACGCCGTTTACGAGCGTCCCCAGGGCCGTGACCGCGATGATCCGCGGATCTGGGGACGGAAACCACATCCTAGATCAAGGGTGCGTCTATCGTCACGCCTCCTTCTTCGCGCCGTTCTTCGGAGACGAGAGCGATCGCAACGATGCGGGCCTGTCATACCCTACTACCAGCACGAAGACCCGCATCGGAGCCCGATGGAGTAGTCTTTCAGTCCTTGCGGAAAGGATTAGGGGACGCTATCCCTTCGAGGTGGGTCACCTCCCGCCACACCATCTCCTCGACCTCTTCCTCGGTCGGTCCTCCTTCGCGGGCAGCGATGAACACCCAAAGCCCCTCGGCCGCGCTTTCCCTCACCCAGTACTCGGCGTGTATAAACCTTTCCCTTCGCACAGGGTGATGCCTACAGTCGGGGTTCTTGCCCTGAAGAACAGGCGCCAGCTCCTCGAGGCGCTCGTGCATCTGTTGGGAGGTTACTGGCCACCCCATCGCGCGCAGTTCCTCCTCGCTCTTGCCCTTGGGCTTGAGTCTGAGCATCCTCGTGGCCGTCTCGGCCCATCCTTCGCTAATCCATAGCCGGCTGCCGAGCATGCGCGCCACCAGATCGTCTTCGGGGACCGGGCGGCTCTCCGCCGACTCGGTAGACTCGGCGGGCATAAAGGTGCGGGCGCGTGCCCAGCCCAGGATGTCGAGGTTCTCCCTCGCGGACCTCGTAGATGACTTGCCCGGCCCTGGCAACTACCACACGAACATGGTCACCTTCGGGCCTGACGGTAGGCTCTACTTTAGCCAAGGGGCCATGACCAACACCGGCGTCGTGGGGTTGGACGCGTACGCATTGGGTTGGTTGCGGCGCCTGCCTCACGCCCACGATCTACCCGGCTACGACATCACCCTTACGGGCGTCGACTTCGAGACGGAGGATCCCCTGAACGACGACCCGACCGCGCGGGCACGAACGGGCGCCTTCGCCCCGTTCGGCACCCAGACCGAGGCGGGTCAACGCGTATCAGCGCAACTGCCGTGCACGGCGGCGGTCATGCGGTGCGATCCTGACGGGAGTAATCTCGACCTGGTCGCCTGGGGGCTGCGAAACGCCTACGGGCTTGGTTTCTTGCCGGACGGACGGCTGCTCGCCGCCGATCAGGGGGCAGACGACCGGGGAGCCGCCCCATGGGCAATGCGCCCGACATGCTCTTCGAGATCCAGAAAGGCGAGTGGTATGGATGGCCAGACTTCATAGGCGACGAGCCCATCACCGCCGCGACATACCGGCCGGAGCGAGGACCAGCTCCGACGTTCGTGCTCGCCAACCACGACGAGTTACCGTCCCCGCGCCGACCGTTGCTCCGCTTCCCGCCTCACTCCGCGGTCGCAAAATTCGACGTGGCACCGAAGGCCACACGTGAGTGGGCCGGACAGATCTTCGCCGCGCTCTTCGGCGACGAGACGCCAATGACGGCCCCCGATGCTCCACCGGTCGGGCGCACGCTGGTACGGATCGATCCAGATGGCTGGAATCTGCATGAGATAGCCCTGGAAGGGCTTTCTCGATCGATCGATGTCCGCTTCGATCCTGTCGACGGAGGTCTCTACCTAATCGACTTCGGGCGGTTCGAGATGCATGGCGAGCGAGGAGTTGTCGCCGAAGCAGGTACTGGTCGAGTCTGGCGCCTCGTCTCCTTTTCTTGACCGACTTCCCACCCTCCTTTCTGTGGCAGCCGTCTCTCATAGAGACGATGCTCCGGCACTCCACTCGTGACCACGCCGACGGCTTTCTCCGCACGATTCATCGCGGATTCATCGCAGTATGCTCTTATGGATAGGGCTAGTGGAGCGCAAAAATAACCGGCCGGGCGACGGAGTCCAGGGGATGCAGTCGAGGAGCACATGAGTGACGAGCGGGTTATGACTGTAGATTGGCACGGACGCTGGCGAGAGAGCGTTCCCGTGAAAGTACGCCGCTTGTGACGGACTCAGTGCCCGAGGGGAAGGAGCACCATAGATGAACGTGAGGCATGCCGCCTTTCGGCCCAGGAGCGCGCTCTACCCGATAGCAGCGCTCTCGCTGCTCGCCGGGCTCATACACCTGTGGGTGGTGCCCGAGCATTTCGAGGAGTGGTGGGGCTACGGTACCTTCTTCCTGGTGGCCGCCGCGGCCCAAATGGCTTACTTCCCCCTCCTGCTCCGCTGGCCCAACCGGGTGGTCCTGGTGCTGGGTATCGCGGGCAACTCGGCGATCGTGCTCCTGTACCTGCTGACGCGGGCGGTGGGTATACCGCTCTTCGGGCCGCAGGCCGGGGAGGTAGAGGAAGTGGGGCTCGTCGACGTGTGCGCGACCGCGTCCGAGGCGGCCATCGTCGTCGCGATAGGCGCGCTTCTGCTGCGGCGTGTCATCGGGCAAAGCACGGCCCTGCTCGCGCCGATCCTGGCCGGCGTCCTGCTCTTGATCACACACCTCCCGCACCTGGTGCTTCTCTTGCTGTTGCTCTGAACCTCGATCTTTACTACCATCGGCCAACACCGACTTCAGAGCTCAGCAGCGCCTTCGCTTGCTCGAGTACCTCCTGTATGTCCCACTGTAATCGGGTGAAGGTGGCGGCGATCTCACCCCGACCGTCGAGCACGAAGAGCTCTATTCGATGCCGACTGACGATCGATCCGCTGAAGCTCACGCCTAGCTGGAAATACTCTTGCAGTTCACAGAACCCGGTCCGAGTCCGGAATATACGGTCGTCGTTGCTGAATGCTACCCCCCTACTCTCGCCATACGCTTTCAGCCTGGCCGGTAGGTCGTATTCCGGATCATAGGTTATCGCCGCCGTTTTCAATAGTCCCTCTAATCGCTCCTCCACTAAGGCTTTCTGGACTCTGGCTAGCTTCGTAATGGTCAGAGAACATTTGTTAGGATTGTTACATCTAGTATAGAAGAAGACTACGATTGAGGGCTTGCCGCGGAAAAACTCGCCGTAGGTCGAGTTGTTCCCATCCTGGTCCTCGAGTTCGATACCAGCGATGTCCTCCCGTTGCGCTTCTCGAGGAGCATGGATCACAGGACCCTGATCGGCGGAGACGGCGCCGCAGCAAACGTGGGCGGCTCCTCCGTCCGACCGAATACGATCGATGGCGTACTCGATCTCTGCCCTGATAGGTTGGGAGAATTCGTCGCTTCTCTCATTACACAGCGCCTCCAGGTCGGGCAGGGCGGATTTCGCGAGTGCGCCGAGCCATCCGAAGGTTCGGAAGATCTCCCTGAGAGCGGTCGTATGGTCTTTGATCGGCCATCGCGGCTTGTAGGTCTCGAAGGTCAGCGCATCGTCCACGTACTTGACGTTCTCGACCGCCTCGAGCAAAAGGCGCGTCATCCGGCCCGTAGGGCCGTCGAGGCCCCTCAAGGCTTTGGCGGCGCCGGCCACGAGATAAGCGTCGCGGCCGTTTTCCAACTCTTCCATCACGTACGGAAGGGCCGCATCGGGCAGTCCCGTCTGCTCGAAGGCCGCAAGTATGTAGCCGCGTATCCGCGTCGTTTCGTTGGTGCTCCTGCCTTCGTAGAGGGGGAGGCGCTCTGGCAGCAGCCGCACCAACAGGTCCCGGCGCTCCGGCGAGCGCACGACCGCGTCCACCAGCCCGGCGACGGTTTCTTCTGGGGTATCTTTGCCGAGGGGTCGGTCCGCTAACACGTCGCGTTCTTCCTCACGTGTCCGTTCCGGCGACCGCTGGGCCGGTTTCACCGCTCACCCGCATAGAGATGTACCTGGCCGCCGAGCGCTCCACCTCTTCCGAAGGAGACTGTTCCTTCAACTGCTCGACGCGACTGGTGAGTTCGGCGTCCTCGCTCAACGCCTCCTGGTCCGCAAAAAGGGCCAGCGCGTCGATCGCGGTTGCGCGCAGGTCGCCGTACTCGCCGTCATCGAGGACGATCTGCCTTGCTTGCTTCTGGAACTCCTCGGGGTCCAGCGAATGAAGCGCGGCAGCGCTGGCGTTTCTCACTTCCCTGTATTCGTCCTTGTCCCTGAGAGTGTCCACGAGCAGTTCTTTGGATGTCGGGTCGGCCGCCAGCAGGCGAACGGCCTCCTGCTTCGCCTCGGTAGAAGGAGGATCCTTTACCATCTCCCTGAGCAGAGGGTAATAGTCGGCATGGATGTCGTAGCCGAGCAACTGCACGGCCTTCCCCGGGTAGACTAGCGCTTGTCTGGGGTCCTCCAGGCCCTCGCGTAACCTCCTCTGGGCGTACTCGTCTCTCCCTTGCGCCAGGATTTCGAGAGCCTGTTCACGCAGCGAAGCATCCGGATCATCGATGACGGTGCGCAGTGCGTCCGTATACTCTGGCAGTTTCGGGTTGAACGTGGCCGCGCGAAAGCTGCTCTGTTGCAGGACTCCCAGCGCGGCCTGGCGCACCGTCTCGGGCTCATCGCCGTCCCTGAGCAGGCCGATCGCCATGTCGATCAGGTCGTGACTCTTGCCGACTTCGATACCGATGGCGCTCAGCGCCGACGCCCTGAGATCGGAATCCTCCTCTCTGTCGAGGATAACGTCGACCGCTTCGGTGACCTCATCCTGGCCCCGCAGCGTGGCGGCCCTGCGGAGGGCCCTCTGTCTTTCTTCGGCGGGCCTGGACCTGTCCGAAAAGGCGCGGTAACCTTCGCGCTGTTCCTGGGCAGCGCGTTCGATCCGTTCCGCATACCGCCTGCGATGTTCTGGTGTGTTCATCGTTTCCTACCTCCGGTGTTCCACGATAAGGGAGGGAGAGTCATCATAATCAAAACCGAGACGGTCCCCCAGGTCGAACGTTCCCTGATAGTCGATCATATCACCCACCATCGGGACGAGGCCCGGCGCGTTCTCGGTCGGCGAAGGCGGGAAATCACCTCCGGGTGCGGTCGGCGGGCGAGGAGGATTCGTCTCCTGGTTCCACGGCCACATGGTATCCCTCAGGTTGTGCCCGATTCTAGTGGTCGCTCCGGGACCACCGGCGCTGCCCAGGAACGGGTATGTGGCAAGGTCTGCCGCGTCGAAACGCCCGTTCAACCATTGCCACTTGGCCCACAAACGGTCCACGTTGGCATGCAGCAAGAAGAACAGGGGATCTTTCGCGGCTGTATCGATCCTGGAGATGGAGCCCCGGAAACTGGTGTGCGCCCGCCCGTGGGGGTCACCCTCCATGTCCATGAATCCCTCATACCGGTTCCCCGGTCCTCCCAAAAGCAGCGTATCCTCTTCGCCGATCACGAAGGCCCCCGACGTGTTCGTGTCGAAACGCGGGCTCCTTTCGATACCAGCCACCGCCCCGTCCGTAGCCCAGAACTCTAAAGGGTTGCCGGGATCGAACTGGACCCTTCCGAGGATGTTCGGAACTCCGATGAAGGCCCTCGTGAACAGGTTCGGGGCGGGCTCATCGAACTTCCAGTATGGCAAGGCTACGCTCGGGTCGATCCGCTGCAGCTCCCGCTCCAGATCCAGCAGGTACGCCCGGTGCCAGGGGAGGAAGCCTGCACGGCCGTGGGCCTCGAGGCTGGTGTCGTCCCTGTGCATGTCGCGGAAGTCGCGGAATCGGCCCATGCCTTGGTTGTTGAGTTTGGCGAATGCGGACAGGAAGCGGTCGCGCTCGCCCGCGGTCAGATCGTTGGCGTTTTTCCGAACGCGTACCATCAGGGCTCTTGTGGAGAGCACGACCTCGGTGTCCGCCTCGACGGTCTCCAGAACGGCGTCTTTGTCCTGCTGGCTCGGGCGACCGGGCTTGCCGGCGATAAAGAAATCGAGAGGAGTTCCATCGGCGGACAGACGGATCCGCAATCGGTCCTTACCTTCTCCCGGAATGGCGTCCAGGAAGACGATCTGTCCGCCCCGGTCCTCGTGCTGGTTCCGTAGCACGACGTCAACGAAATCGACGTCATCATCCGGTTTTATTATCCTGATGCTGCTTTGCACAGGTGCCCAGGCGACGTAGCTCGCGTCCGCGCTACCAGCGCCGTCGATCGTGATTTCCGTTCTCATAGGTTCACAACCCCGCCTTCCTAACGGATAAAGATTGGCCATCGAGGTACAGAGCTTTTCATCCTCCTGACGTATCCGCTGGCCACCCATGAGAGCAGACAGCGATGAATTCCGAATGAATCGATACCAGTTTCCGATGAATCGCCTCGCCGCCCGCCTTCGCAAGCCCGAAGGCGTGGAAGAAGATCGCGCAACGTGGCGGCAAGAACGCCAAGAAGCGAGCGGTGGGGGCCGTAGCGAGGAAGCTCCCGCTAATGATGCACCGGCTGTGGATCGCCGGTGAGATCTACAGACCTCGCCAGAAAAGGTTCACGAATGCCTGTACCCCCTTCGGTGGAAAATTGCCGACAGAGTCTAGCCATAGGGTGGCTAGCAGTTGGCGCAGAGCCCTGGTTTCCGCCGAGTCAGGACAGCGCTAGGCTTACCACTGTGAACCAGGTGCCGGAGAAAAGTACCTCGCCTCCTCCGAGCTCCCCAGCCAGGGCTTCGCCCGTGAAATACCGCTTGTAGACCTCGTGTCGCGAGCCGTCCGTCAGGGCACGCGCCTGGATTTCCTCCGCCTGCACGTCCTCACGCAACGCCGAGTCGATCACGACTAGCTCGTCGGCCACCCGGTATGCTTCCGACAGGAAACGCTTGCGCTCTTCGGGGTTCAGATGTCCGTAGAAGTGGCCGGTCAACAGCCGCCCGAAAGAGGCGTCATCGAAGGGCAAGGCAAGCGCGTCACCCACGACGAAGCGTCCGCCGGGCACCCGCCAGGATGCGATCTCGACCATGCGCTCGCTCTGATCGAGCCCGAGAACTTCGCCTCGAAGGAACCGCGTGAGAAACCCCGTTCCGCACGCCACATCCAAAGTACGCTTCGGGGGTAGCTCGGCGACGACACGCTCCACTTCCCAGAGCTCCTCTTCCCAGCCGGGCCGATCACGGTCGGCGTACACGCCGGTGCCAAGGTACCAGTCGTCGTACTCGGGAGCCCGACGATCGTAGTATTCCTTCATGCCATCCACGAAAGACATACTAACCCAGAGCTTCGTGGTACACGAACAGCGCTTCTTGCGGAGTCGCTGATCTCCTCACGATCGATTCAGTTTGGTGAGGTGGGGATACTTTTGCCGGTGAAAGAACAACGACGACGGGTATGATGACCCACCTTAAGGCGCAGCCAACCCGGCTCCTCGGCCGCGAGGAAGATCCTGAGGCGATCCTGGAGGTGTTGTGCCGCCAGGAGGTGCGACTGCTCACGCTCACCGGTCCCGCCGGCGTGGGTTCCGTGACGCTGTGCGAACCGGGCGCGGCGCCTTCGTGGTGGACGATCTCGCGGCGGGAGTAGGCATGACGATATTGCCTTCCTGCCCGCCACCGAGCTACTCAAGACGAGAGGAGCAAGATTGATGGCACGCTAAATGGAGATCAGGCTGGAGATATCATCATGAGGATGCTCAATCCCGCCGATCAAAACTTTGTGCGGAGGGTGGTAGAGACCCTGGGCGAGGACGAGGCACAGATGTTGCCCGACCTGGATGTAGGTGAAGCTATCCTCTCGGGTCATCTCGTCAATTTCCCGGTGCTCGCCAAAATCAAGGAGCCCGAATCGCAGGGCGAAAGGGAAGAGAAGGACGCCTTCGAAGCGTTAGAGGAGGCGCACAGGACTTTCGATGGTAGGCGAGGCAGTAAGCTTGCTAGTTGTCGCGGGACTGAGTTTGAAAAACCTTCAGCCGCATGTCTGGGATTCGACTTCTCCTTACCATCTGTCGAACCTGCGTGCTGTGATGGTCTCCTACGCCGACTTCCACCGGATGCCTGCCCAGAGAAGCGCGGCAATAGAACAGGGCTTGAGAAACTATCTAG
>JBKPSF010000302.1:0-3516 GCA_046734875.1 Actinomycetota bacterium
GTAGGTGTTGGCCCCTTTCTGCCAGGGGAAACCGGAGTTGGGAAGCTTTACGGCCCCGTAGTCCATCGCCGAGAAGTCGCTCGTGTTGGTGACGTACTGATCCCAGAGTCCTAGGGCGGGAATAGAGAACCAGAGGTCGTCGGTCTTGGGATCTGGCACGGCGGCCTGCTTTGGCTCATCCGGCTTCTTGGCCCCCTCTTCGGCTTTCTGCTCGGCTGCCTGTTTCTCGTCGGCCCGCTGCGCAGCCTCCTGATCGACCTGTTTCTTCTCGGCCGGGGTCTTTTTGTCTTCTTCTTCCGCGGCCAGCAACGCCACCCTGTCCGTGGCATTCTTGCCGACGGCATCGGGGGCGCTGGCGACGTCGGGAGACTCTACCCTCTGGACGCCGACCTTCTGGGCGGTGCGGGAAGCGGCAGGCTGCAGGTCGGGGGAACCCATCCCCACAAGGAATTGCCCACCGAAGACGATAAGGGCGAACGACACGAGCAACAGAAAGCCGGCCCACCGGCGCCGCCTCCTGAACTTGCGTCGATCAGACCTTTTGCCCATGCACCCTCTCCAGTCGACTCACCTGCGCAAAAGTCGTGCCCGGTCCCCGTCGCTGCTACGTCGCCGCAACATGCGCGCGATTCTATCAGCACTTTTCGCAAAACGGTAGAGGAGATAGTGAACATTTCTTAACGACAGGCAATGTTGCTACGTCTGTAACAGGTGTCTCGCCCGGGACACCGGTGGTTTCTAACACTGGTCCGACGGCGGGGACACGGTAGTATTAGGGTAGTTTTCATAGCCCTCCCCGCCGGGGCGGCCTTCCGAGTACCTCAGGGTTCGGGCGTGCTGACGTCGGTTGTGGGGCCGGAGATTTGTTGTCGATTGTGGGACTTTGGAGAGGCTTGCGGTTGAACACGCAGACGGAGAGGAACGCCGTGACCCGGTCTGGGACTACCCTTGTGGCCTGTGGGCTCGCGAAGGATTACGGTGGGTTCGAGGCGGTCAAGGGCGTCGATTTCGAGGTTTTCGGCGGGGAGTGTTTCGGATTTCTCGGTCCCAACGGGGCCGGAAAGACCACGACGATGAAGATGATCTACGGCGCCGTCATCCCGACTGGCGGGGAGCTTGCGGTGGCTGGCCTCGACGTTTACCGCAATGAGCGGGAGATAAAGCGCCGCATCGGGGTCGTACCGCAGGAGAACAACCTTGACGACGAGCTCGAGGTGCGCGAAAACTTGCTGATCTACGGCAGGTACTACGACCTCCCCAAAAAGACGGTCCTGCAAAGGACGGACGAGCTCCTCGACTTCGTGCAGCTCTCCGACAAGGTGAACGCCAGGGTCGAGCAACTCTCCGGCGGCATGAAGCGCCGGCTCCTCATCGCGCGCGCCCTCATAAACGACCCGGAAATAGTCGTGCTCGACGAGCCGACGACGGGCCTCGACCCGCAGGCGCGCCACCTCGTCTGGGACAGGCTCAGGGCGCTCACAGCCGAGGGCAAGACGCTGGTCCTCACCACCCACTACATGGAGGAAGCCGCGCGCCTGTGCGACCGCCTCGTCATCATGGAGGGAGGGCGGATCATCGCCCAGGGGACGCCCAGGAACCTCGTTGAGGAGCACGTCAGCCCCCAGGTCCTCGAGTTCCGCGCGAGCTCGGGCGTTCTCGACCGGTTGCTCCCGCTCGTTGAGCCGGTCGCCGACGCCGTCGAGAGGACCGGCGATGAGGTTCTTCTCGTCTACACCGATGATGCCGACACGCTCGTGGCCAAGGTACATGAGTGGGGAGTCCAGGTGGAGAACACCGTCCATCGCCAGGCTGGGCTCGAGGACGTGTTCCTGAGGCTTACTGGAAGGAGCCTGATCGAGTAGTGTCTACCCTACGAATACCTTCGATGCGGGGCGCTTACAGGGTCTGGCAACGCAACGTAACCATCTTCAGGAAGTTCTGGATCAGCGGCCTCTTCCCCAACTTTATCGAGCCGTTGATCTACCTCGCCGCTCTCGGCCTCGGGCTCGGGGCCTTTATCCAGCAGGGCGGCATCTCCGGGCAGAGCTACGTCGAGTACATCGCGCCAGGGCTGCTGGCTAGCAACGCCATGTTCGCCGCCTCCTTCGAGAGCACCTTCAACACCTTCGTCAAGCTAAGGTTCGACAAGATCTACGACGCCATAATAACCACGCCCGTAAACGCGGAAGACGTGATCGCCGGTGAGTACCTGTGGGCAGGCACCCGTGCCGCCCTCTACGGCACGGGTTTTCTGGCGATGCTGATGGTCCTTGGGACCGCCTTCGGCGAGCCCTTGATCACCTCCTGGTGGGCGCTTTTCATCCCGCCGATGTTGCTCCTCATAGGAATAATGTTCAGCGTCCTGGGAACATTGTTCACCAGCCTCATAAGCCACATAGACCTCTTCGCCTACTACTTCACCCTGGTCGTGACGCCGCTGTTCCTGTTTTCGGGCATCTTCTTCCCTGTCGAGAACTTCCCCGCGCCCGTCCCGCAGGTCGCCTGGTTCACCCCGCTCTACCACGCGGTAAACGTGTGCAGGGAGCTCGCGACTGGCCCCTCGCCCGCGGTGCTCGTGGACGTACTCTGGATCGTCGTCTTCACCGGCGTCCTGGCCCTGATACCGGTCCAGATCATGCGTCGCCGGCTCATCGGCTAACGATCGGACTCTGGTAGGATAGCCCGGTGGAAGCCGAGCAGTTCACCGTACGCCTCGCCGAGCCGGAAGACGATCCGGCGATAGCCGCCCTCGTCGTCGAAGGCTTCCTCGACAAGTTCAGGCCGGTCTTCGGCAGCAGGATGGACCGCTCGCTCAAGATAATGGAGCGTTGGGTCGCCCTGGAACACGCCTCTGGCGGCGTTACCTCGCTGGTAGTGGAAGGTTACGCGCCCACGGATCTCGCCGGCAGCATCGGCATCAGGACGGAAGCCTCAAGAGAAGAAGTCCTCGCCCGCGGCCTCTGGAGGGCCCTCACCCGCAACCTCGGCTTCCCGCGCGCGGTGTGGGCAACAACCCTCCTCTCCTACCCCAGATACTCTTCAGTGCCCAAGGAAGCCTACGTCGAACGACTAGTGGTCTCGCCATCCTTCCGCCGCCAGGGCATGGCCAGGCGCCTGCTCTCGGCGGCCGAAGACCTAGCCAGGAACAGCGGCAAACAAACTGTGGGCCTGCACGTAACCGGCGACAACCTGCACGCCCTCCGCCTGTACGAATCCGAAGGCTACAGAGAAATCTCCCGCCAGAGATCCCTCATCACCGCCTACTTCCTCAACACCCGCGAATGGCTCTACCTGAAGAAGGAGCTTTAGCCCCTTCTTCAGCACGCTACGCCCTTCGGGCTCCGCTTGTCAGCACGTTCCGGCCTTCGGCCTCCACTTTCAGCACGCTCCTTATGATTGTGTTTGTCGTTCGGGTACAGTTCCTGAATGACGTCCATGGGGGCCGAGGATGGCTATGCACGCTCTGCCGTCCGATGGCTCAAAGGGAATCGCCCCTCGGTCCCTGTTGAGGAGGCC
>JBKPSF010000303.1:0-3677 GCA_046734875.1 Actinomycetota bacterium
AGGAGGAGCGAGGAGCGCTTCAGGGCCACCTTCGAGCAGGCCGCCGTTGGCATCCTGCAGGTCGGGCTCGACGCGGGGTGGCTCAGGTTCAACGACAAGTTCTGCGACATCACGGGCTACGCGCGCGAGGAGCTCGGGGCGGCCAGCGTCTTCAGCCTCATCTCCCCCGAGGATTTTGACAGGGACTTCGAGCGCGGCGTCAGCATGCTGGCCGGGGAGTTAAGGGAATACACCGAGGAGAAGCTCATCATCGGCAAGGACGGCAGGAGGGTCTGGATCAACCTGACCGTCTCCCTGGTCTACGACGCCACGGACGAGCCCCTCTACTTTATCGCGGTCGTGGAGGACATCGGGAAACGCAAGGAGGCCGAGGAGGAGCTAAGGCAGAGCGAGGAGCGTTTCAGGGTACTCTCCCAGGAGGTCGTGGAGGGTCTCGTCCTGAGCGAGAACGGCAGGATCATCGACGCCAACCGCAGCCTGGCCGAGATGTTCGGGTACGACCTGGACGAACTGATAGGCCTGGAGGCCAGCGACCTGACGCCGCCTGATTACAGGGAGATGGTGAGGCGGCACATCCTGGAGGAGGACACCAGCAACTACGAGTCGCGGGGCCTCAAGAAGGACGGAACCGTCTTCCCCATAGAGATAAGGCCCAGGCACCTGCCGTATTACGGGCGCCGTATCAGGGTGACCTCCGTGATAGACCTTACGGAGCGCAAGCGCCAGGAGGAGGCCCTCAGGCAGAGCGAGGCCCTCTACCGCACGGTGGTCGAGCAGGCCGCCGAGAACATCTTTCTAGTCGACACAAGGACGAGGCGCGTGCTGGAGGCGAACGACGCCCTCCTCCACTCCCTTGGCTACACCGAAGACGAGATCAAAGGCATGACGATCTACGACATCGTCGCCCACGACCGCGAGAGCGTGGACCTCAACATCGGGCGCGTCATGGAGGAGGGAAGGGCTTCTTTGGGCGAGAGGCAGTACCGTCGCAAGGACGGCTCGCTGGCCGACGTCGAGGTCAACGTCAGCGCCGTTCCCTACGACGGCGAGAGGGCTATGTGCATCGTCGCCCACGACGTCACCGAGCGCAAGCGCGCGGAGGCAATGCTGGAGGAGATAAGGGAGGCCGAAAGGAACAGGATCGCCCGGGAACTCCACGATGCCACCCTCCAGGACATCGTCTACGCCCTTCAGGAGGTACAGGTGATGCAGGTGATGGCGGGGGATGGGGGGGACCCTGCCCTCGAGGACACGGCGGAGGCCCTCAGGCGCTCCGTCGAGGGGCTGCGCGGCGCCATCTTCGAGCTGCGCCTCGAAGATGCCCTCGACCGCTCGCTCGTGGCCTCGCTGGAGGGCCTCATCGACCTCAACCGGCGCATGGCCCGCGAGAGGTACGACATCGACCTGATAGTAGGCGAGGACTTCCCGACCAGTCTCCCGGAAAAGACGGGCCAGGAACTCACGCGCCTCGTCCAGGAGGCGCTAACGAACGTGCGCCGCCACGCCGGGGCCGACCGCGTCAGGGTGGAGCTGGGGACTGATGGCGGGGACGCCCACGTCGAGGTATCCGACGACGGACGCGGCTTCGATCCACGGAGCGCGAGGACGGGAATAGGCAGGCAGTCCATGGACCAGCGTGCCCTCGAGCTCGGCGGCACTTTGGCCGTAGAGAGCGCGCCTGGGGAGGGGACGAGGGTACGCTTTTCCATACCCCTCTCCCGCCTCGCCGAAGAATAGCGGTCCATTTCGGTTTGTCCTGGCTAAGATAGTATGGTGTATAGCCATCATGGCCAGACGCTAGGAAAAGAAGGGTGACCATCATAGAAGATCATACGCAAGATCGTTCGACCAGGATTCTGCTCGTTGAGGACCACGCGTCGTTCCGCCAGGCGCTGGCCTTCATGTTCGAGCGGGAGGGGGAGTTCGCCGTGGCCGGCCAGGCAGGCTCGCTGGCAGAGGCCCGCGCATTCCTCCGCAAGTCTCCCGACGCTTTTGACGTCGCCGTGGTGGATCTCGCGCTCCCTGACGGCGACGGGTTCGGGCTCATCGAGGAGCTCTCCTCCCGTCCCGGCATGATGACGCTCGTCCTTAGCGCGAGCCTGGAACCCACGCGTTTCGCCAGGGCCGTCGAGGCGGGTGCTTCGGGCGTGCTCCACAAGTCCGCCCCCATAGGCGAGATCGTCGACGCCGTGCGGCGTCTGAAGTCGGGGGAGGCCCTGCTCTCGCCGGCGGAGGTCGTGAAGATGTTGCGCATGGTCAGCCGCAAGCGCCAGGAGGAGTACGAGGCCAGGAGGGCCATAGAGAAACTCACCCCCCGCGAACGACAGGTGCTTACCGCCCTCGGCGAGGGCCTCGACAGCAAAGACATCGCCGAGAGGCTGCACATCACCGTGGAGACCGAACGCACCCACATGGTCAACATCCTGGGCAAGCTCGACGTCCACTCCCGGCTGCAGGCGCTCGTCTTCGCAGCCCGTCACGGCCTCGTCGAGATCCGTTAGGCCGCCGTGGAAGGGTTCACGATCTCGGCGACGGCCCAGGCTGGGCGCCCCCGGATAATTCCAGGGATGCGTCGTGCTAAAATCAGGCTCGTTCGTGCCGATGGCCGCGCAGACCAACCCCATGCACGAAGCTACCCCAGGAGGCATGAACTTTTTGCCGAAACCGCCCGATAATCGCCCAGGGGACCCCGCCTCCACCCGCCGGCGGGGCGGGGCGCGGGTCCTGATGGCCAACGAGCCGCGCGCCTACCGTGAGGGGATAGCGGCGGTGATAGGCCAGCTACGTCCCACGGTGGAGGTAGAGACCGTAGAGCCGAGCGCCCTGGACGACTCCATAGAACGCCTCTCGCCCGACATGGTCATCTGCAGCAAGGCCACCGAGATGCTGAAGGGAAGGGTAAAGGTGTGGGTGGAACTCTACCCCGAAAACGGCGCGTTGTCGATTGCGAACATCGGCGGAAGGCGCATGGAATACACCGAAATACAACTCCCCGACCTCCTCTCCATCGTCGACAAGGCCGAAGAGCTAGCGAAGACTAACTAGCTCGGTTGGGCTAGGAAAAGATAGCCCGTTTTCGCGATGCCGGAGCCATCTCGGAAGGTCACTATCTCGTTGTGGGCGCGAGACGCATACTTCTGGCCAACGAGTTTGCCTCCTACAGGCAGACCCTGGCGATCGTGATCCGTGACCTTCGTCCCCACGTCGAGGTTTTCGAGGCTTCTTCGGAATCTCTGGACGGGGAGGTCGCCCGTCTCGGCCCTGACCTGGTGATCTGTAGCCGCGTTACCCGCACGGTCAGGCGAAGGGTCGCGAACTGGGTGGAGCTCTACCCCGACCGCAAATCGTACTCGACCTTCTACATCGGCGGCAAGCGCAGGGCGAAGCGAGAAGTACTGCTCTCCGACCTCCTCGCGCTCTGCGCTAGTCCTCCGTAGAGAGCTCCCTGACGAGCGCCTTCAGCCGCGGGGCGAGGTCCTCGATCTCATCGGCCGTGCACCTCACCTGAACGTGGATGCTTACCGTGGGGCGCATCCCCACGTCCGCGGGAACGGCTTCGCCAATGGTTGCGGAGACAACGGATTGCCCCGTCTTGGGCGTATTCGAGCCGTTCCCTGGAGCGATGTCTTTGGGTTGCTCGTCGAAGATGGCGACCAGCTCTCCGGCCTCTTCCCGCA
>JBKPSF010000304.1:0-14922 GCA_046734875.1 Actinomycetota bacterium
ATCAGGAAGGACGGCCGAAATGACGGAAGACCAGCACACCCGGCAAAACCCGACAGAGCAATACCCGCAGCCGGAGTACCCGGAGCAGACTCAGATGGATCAGCACCCCGGCCTCGAGCGAGAGATGCAGCCCGAACCAGACTACGGCGTCGAGACCTACAAAGGGAGCGGCAAGCTCGAAGGCAAGAAGGCGGTCATCACGGGCGGCGACTCGGGGATAGGCCGGGCCGTCGCGCTCGCCTTCGCCCGCGAGGGCGCGGACGTGGTGCTCTCCTACCTCGAAGAGGAGGAGGCCGACGCCAGGGAGTCGGCCAGGGCCGTCGAGGACTCGGGGCGCAAGGCCATCAGGGCGCCAGGGGACATCGCCGAAGAAGACCAGTGCCAGGCCCTCATCCAGAAGGCGGTCGATGAGTTCGGCCGCATAGACGTGCTGGTCAACAACGCCGCCCACCAGATGACGGTCGACGGGATAGCCGACGTCTCCACCGAGTTGCTCGACCGTACCTTCAAGACCAACATCTACGCGATGTTCTGGCTGGTCAAGGCGGCGCTGCCGCACATGCCGGAGGGTGGTTCCATCATCAACACCTGCTCCATCCAGGCCTACCAGCCCTCGCCGCCCCTGCTCCCTTACTCCTCGACGAAGGGTGCCATCATCACCTTCACCAAGGGGCTCGCCCAGGAGGTCGTGCAGTACGGGCTCAGGGCCAACTCCGTCGCGCCAGGTCCGGTGTGGACCCCGATCATCCCCGCTTCCATGCCCGGCGACACCGTCTCCAGCTTCGGCGGCACCTCCCCGATGGGCCGCCCCGCCCAGCCCGCAGAACTAGCCCCCGCCTTCGTATTCCTCGCCTCACAGGAAGCCAGCTACGTCAACGGCGAGACCCTCGGCGTAACGGGAGGACAACCTCTGCCGTGAACGCTCCGCGCTTACGGCAGGCATCAGGCTCTTGACTTCGCCCTCTGCCACCGAGAGACGCATGCGGTCCTTTCCTGAAGCCTGAAACCTGAAGCCTGATGCCTTATCCTTCCAGGCGAAGGATCTTCGGAGGGCATCGTTCTTGCGGATCATCGTCCAGAAGTACGGCGGGAGCTCGGTGGCGACGACGGAGCACGTCAGGGCCGTCGCCGAGAGGATAAAGCGGGTCCACGATTCTGGGCTCGGTCTCGTCGTTACCGTCTCGGCGATGGGCAAGCAGACCGACAGGCTCTTGCGGCTCGCCGGAGAGGTTAGCCGCGACCCTTCTGCGCGCGAGATCGACCAGCTCCTCTCCACGGGAGAGCTCCAGTCCGTAGCGCTGCTGGCGATGGCCCTGCACGACAGGGGCGTCGCGGCAACCTCGCTCACCGGCCCGCAGGCGGGCATGAAGATTACGGGGCGTTACGGGTCGGGGGTGATCTCGGGAATACAACCGGACCGGTTGCGAGGCCTGCTCGACGAGGGTCAGGTCGCCATCGTCGCCGGTTTTCAGGGGGTGAACACTTTAGGGGACATAATGACGCTCGGGCGCGGGGGTTCGGATACCACGGCGGTGGCGCTAGCGGCGGCGTTGGGGGCCGAGCGGTGCGAGATCTTCACGGACGTCGACGGCGTCTATACGGCCGACCCTCGCATAGTCCCGAAAGCACGGCGCATACCCGTCATACTCTCGTCGGAGATGGCGGAGATGTCGTGGCGGGGCGCGAGGGTGATGCATCCTAGGGCCGTCGAGCTCGGGGCGCTTTATGGGGTCGAAGTCCACGTCAAGAGCTCCCTGGAGGAGGGCCCCGGTACGATCATCACGGGAGGAAACGATTTGGAACACCTCGAAACGCGCGAGACGGTCGCAGGCATCGTCCACGACCTGGACGTCTCACGCATCACCCTCACCGGCATAAAGACGGGCCCAGGCACGATGAGCAGGATCTTCTCCCCTCTGGCCGAAGCGGGCATCTCCGTAGACGTCATCGTGGAGAGCGCGCCGAAAGAGGGGGCCTCAGACGTGGCCTTTACCGTGCGCCGCGCCGACTTCGGGGAGGCGCTAGAGATCGCGGGCCGGGTCGCCGAATCTATGGATGGGCGGGTCGAGGGTGAAGAAGAGCTTGGCAAAGTCTCCGTCGTGGGGACGGGGATGCTCAACCGTCCCGGCTACGCGGCCAGGATGTTCGCAACACTCGGGGAGGCGAACGTCCCCATAAGGCTTGTCTCCACCTCAGAGATACAGGTGACTTGCGTATTGCCCGCCGGGAGAGTAGAAGAGGCGGTGAGGGTTTTGCACAGAGACTTCGAGCTGGAGGAGAGAGATGTTTAGCGGCGCGTTCACGGCCCTGGTTACGCCTTTTCGGAACGGGGAGGTGGACGTCGAGGCCCTGGAGGGGATGGTCGAGTTCCAGATCCAAAACGGCATCCACGGCCTCGTCCCCTGCGGCACCACGGGCGAGACCCCGGCTATGAGCGAAGAGGAAGACAGGCTCGTCATCGGCACCGTGGTCAGGGTCTCGGGCGGCCGCGTGCCCGTCGTCGCCGGCTCGGGCTCGAACAGCACGGACATGGCGATCAAATACACCAGGATGGCCCAGGAGGAGGGCGCCGACGGCTCCCTGCAGGTCGCCCCCTATTACAACAAGCCGACCCAGGAAGGACTCTACAGACACTTCGCCACCGTCGCCGAGAGCACCGACCTTCCCATAATCCTGTATAACATCCCGGGCAGGACTGCCGTTACCATCTCCGCCGAGACCATAGCCCGCCTCGCCGACGTGCCCAACATCGTCGGGGTAAAGGAATCCACCCTGTCCATGAACATGGTGAGCGACGTAAAGAGCCTCTGCGGCGAGGAGTTCGCCGTGCTATCGGGGGACGATCCCATGACGCTGCCCCTGATGGCGCTCGGGGGGCACGGTATTATCTCCGTGGCCTCCAACGTCGCCCCCGCGGCGGTCTCCGACCTGGTAAACGCCCTCTCGAACGGCGACTGGGAGCGGGGTCGCGAGCTCCACTACGACCTTTTGCCGCTCTTCAGGGCGCTCTTCGTCGAGACAAACCCCATCCCGGTCAAGACGGCGGCCTCCATCCTGGGCCTCTGCTCGGACGAGATGCGCCTGCCTATGATCCCCCTGCAAGGCGACAACCTGGAAGCTTTGAGGCGCACGATGGAGGAGTCGAACCACCTCCTCCCCACCCCAGAAGAAGTATGACCCGGGTAGCCATAATCGGGGCGGCGGGCCGCATGGGACGTGAGATCTGCCACGCCGCACTCCAAGCGCAGGGCATCGAACTCGCCGGCGGCACCGTCGAGGCGGGGGCCCCCGAGCTGGGCTCGGATCTCGGCGAGCTGTGTGGCTCTGGCAAGATAGACGTGCCGGCCACGGAAGACCCTCCCGATGACGCCGAAGTCCTGATCGAGTTCACCACGCCCGAAGCTACCGTCGAGCACCTCTCCTACGGCAAGCCGCACGTCATCGGGACGACGGGACTCTCGGAGCAGCAACTCCAGAAAGTCGAGGAGGCGGCGCAGGACATCCCCGTCGTGCTCGCCCCGAACATGAGCGTAGGGGTGAACCTGCTGCGCGACCTCGTACGGGAGATATCTGAGAAACTAGGCAAAAACTACGACATAGAGGTTGTTGAGGCGCACCACAGAAACAAGAAGGACGCGCCCTCGGGCACAGCCCTATTCCTCGCACGCGCGGCGGCCGAGGGTAGAGGCCAAGACCTAAACGAGGTCGCGCTCCACGGGCGGGAAGGCTTCTCGCCCCGACGGGAGGGCGAAATCGGCATCCACGCCCTTCGCGGCGGCGCGGTAGTCGGCGAACACAGGCTCATCTTCTACTCGGAAGGCGAAGAAATCGAGGTCACGCACCGCGCCCTCTCCCGCCGCACCTTCGCCGACGGCGCCCTCCGCGCCGCCAGGTTCGCAGCGAACGCAAGACCCGGCCTCTACTCCATGCCAGACGTACTCCAGCACCGCGCCTGACCCTTACCACACCCATCCTCCCCACCACGCGCTAAACTCCATGACACCAACAAGCTGACAAGGCGCGAAGCGCCGTGCTGACAAGCGAAGGCGAAGCCCGAGCGTGCTGACAAGCCGCCGCAGGCGGCGTGCTGAAATGCTGTGACGACCGCAGGGAGGAACAAATGACCGTGCCCCTGATCCCACGCGAGGTCCTGTTCGGCAACCCCGAGCGAATGGGACCCCGCCTCTCCCCCGACGGGGAGCGCCTCGCTTTTCTTGCCCCCAAAGACGGCGTCCTCAACGTCTGGGTCGGACCTGTAGGGGGCCGTCTCGAGGACTTCGAGCCCGTGACCGACGATCGCAAACGCGGCATCAGGGTCTGCTTCTGGGCCGAGGACAACCGGCACATCGTCTACCTTCAGGACGAGGGCGGCGACGAGAACTGGCGGGTGCACGCCGTGGACGCGTCCACGAAGGAGGACCGCGACCTCACACCCTTCGACGGCGTGCAGGCCCAGATCGTGGACAAGAGCCGCCACTTCCCGGATACGCTGCTCGTCGCCCTGAACAGGGAGAGCGCGGAACTTCACGATGTCTACCGCCTGACTATCTCCACAGGCGACCTCGAGCTCGCCGCCAAAAACCCTGGCAACGCCGTGGGCTGGGTCGCAGACGCGGACTTCGAGGTCCGCGCCGCGATGGCAGCCACCCCTTACGGTGGCTTCGACCTGCTCCTGAGGGACGCCGAAGACGCCGACTGGGAGAAGCTCTTCGGCTGGGACAAGGAGGACTCGCTCTCCAGTGCTCCTCTGGGCTTTACAGGGGACGGCACGAAGCTGTACCTCCTGGACTCGCGTGGCGCCAACGCCTCGCGCCTGGTCCTCCTCGACCCCGCGAGCGACAACGTAGAAGTACTTGTCGAGGACGAACGCTACGACGTGGGCCAGGTACTCATAAACCCCGAAACCCACGAGGCGCAGGCCGCCGCCATCGAGCGCGCCAGGGCCGATTGGGTCGTGCTCGATGACACCATCAGGGAAGACTTCGAGGTCATGGCGGGGTTGAACCGCGGGGACTTTGCCGTGGCGAGCCGCGACCGGGCGGACGAGAACTGGCTCGTCGCCTTCACCGTCGACGACGGCGGGGCATCGTACTACTCCTACGACCGCGAGACGAGACGCGGCGAGCACCTCTTCGACGCCAGGCCCGACCTCGCCGAATACGACCTCGCCAGGATGGAGCCCGTCTCCTTCACCTCCCGCGACGGCCTGACCATAGAGGGCTACCTGACCCTGCCGCCGGGAAGCTCAGAGGGGCCCATGCCCATGGTGCTCGACGTGCATGGTGGTCCGTGGGCGCGGGACGGGTGGGGCTACAACCCCGAGGCGCAGTGGTTCGCCAACCGCGGGTACGCCTGTCTGCAGGTCAACTACCGCGGCTCGACGGGGTACGGCAAAAAGTTCCTCAACGCCGGCAACAAGGAGTGGGGAGCCAGCATGCACGACGACCTCGTCGACGCGGTCGGGTGGGCCGTCGAGGAGGGCGTCGCGGACCCGGAAAAGGTCGCAATCTACGGCGGGTCTTACGGCGGGTACGCGGCGCTCGTCGGGGCCACCTTCACGCCCGACCTCTTCAGGTGCGCCGTGGACATCGTTGGTCCTTCGAGCCTGATCACGCTGATAAACAGCATCCCTCCTTACTGGAAACCCCTCCTCTCCACCTTCCACGAACGGGTCGGCAACCCCGAGACGGAGAGGGAGTTCCTCGAATCACGCTCCCCGCTTTTCTCTGTAGACCGTGTCAGGATACCGATGCTAATCGCCCAGGGCGCCAACGACCCGCGGGTGAAACAGGCCGAATCCGAACAGTTCGTAGCCGCCATGAAAGAGAAAGGCATCGACCACGAATACCTGCTCTTCGAGGACGAGGGCCACGGCTTCGCCCGCCCCGAAAACCGCCTCGAGTTCTACGCGGCAGCCGAACGTTTCCTAGCCAAACATCTCGGAGGCCGAGCCGAGGAATAGAAGAACAACGCGCCCATAGAAACGCTCCGTCAACGCCACCGAATGTAGGGGCGCTTCGCGAAGCGCCCTTCGGAGGCCCCCCATACGGTTCAGCGACCCATCTCCGGCTCGTCTTCGCCCGGTGAGATCAATGTCTCCACCCAACCCACGTCCACGCCCAGCCTGCTTGCGACCTCTTCGTCAGAGAAGCCCTGTCGCCTGAGGCGTTCGACTTCCTCGGCCAGGCAAAGTTCGCCACGTTCCTGCACGACCCTCCTCCGCTACCAAAAGTTCGAGAAAAGTGCGTCGAGGATACCACGCGCTCCGTTCAGATGGAGGGTGGAAGCTCCAGGCTCATGCCGGGGTAGATCTCGTACCCGGAGAGGTCGTTCGCCTCGCGGATGGCCTCGACCTTGGGCCTGGGGTCCTCCCACGGCGCGGTGCGCTCGATGGCTATCCCCCAGAGCGTGTCCCCGGGAGCAACGGTGTAATGCGCGGGCTGCGTCTCGGCCCCAGCTCCGCCCGCCGAATACACGGCCACCGCGAGGGCGCCCGCAACGAACAGGGCTCCGAGCCTGCGGCGACGATATTTTGCGCGGTTCGATTTCACGGAATAAATATACGGAAGCGACTACCGGTTCCCAACGGTATTTTTGCCGCCAACCGTCATAGCCTATCGACCTCAGGTCCGACTGCCGTTCGGCCCATCGCCTGAACGAAAAACCGCGAGGAGTCCAGGGTAGGACTCCTTCAGGCACCTTCCCTACACCAACGGCCGGGCTGGGGACGTCCGGCCTGTTCGGGCATTATGAGAGGAGCGTGTCTACCCCTGTAGACCAACGGCACCGCTATCGTGAGGCTCGAAACCGTCGGGCCACACCGTACGAAAGTCGTACCTTGCTCCGTCGAGCTTCGCGTCGGTTAGATCCGCCCGCGTAAGGTTCGTTCCGCGGAGGTTTGCTTCCGAAAGGTCAGCCCCCTCCAGGCTCGCGCCGGCCAGATCAGCGTCCCCGAGATCGGCTTTCTCGAGGGTTGCTTCGCTGAGGTAGGCCCAAGCCAGGTAAGCCCCATGAAGGTTCGCCCCGCTGAGGTTGCTACCCTTCAGGTTGGCCCTTAGGAAATTGCAGGCCCCCAAATAGAGTCCCGACATGTCACGTCCACTCAGGTCTACGCGCCTCAGGTCTTGCTGGAAGCTCGCCATGAACTGTAGGACCCACTTGTCGATCCTTTCGCTACGCTGCCTCTCCAGCACCTCCTCGGCTTCCTCGCGCCGTAGTTCGCGCTCCCGGGCGTCCAGCGAGTTGCGCTCGTCGATCTCCCTCATCTGCATGCTCACAAGGTGCTCGGAGACCAACACTGCCAGGGCAACGATAACCGCCCCGAGCAATGCCGCTCCTAGTTGATTGCTGCTGTTGGCCGGGGCTCCCGGTGGCCACAACAGAATCGAACCACCCAGAGCAATTATCGTTAGAACCGTCCCGACCAACCAATACGTTTGCTGACGACGCACAAGCTCACCCCCGCTAATCGGCCCCAACGTCCGGTCGAACACCCTCGCAGACACTGGAGCGCCTCGTTCTCTGCCAAGCCCTTCACAGAAAATACCGGTCTTCGGAACACGCAACCCAAGTCAGAATACACGCCGGGACGCCCTCCGAGCCGGTACGCTATTGTCTCGTTGCTCGCTGCACCTCGTCCTCCTTCCTACGCAACTTCACGACCGGCACGGATTCTACTCGCTCTAGTCGGACCCATGCCCTTCGGTGCTGCAGACGGAAGAGCTCAGGCACGATGGGGCGGAGCGCTACCGTGGCGGGTACACTGTTCCTGGTCGCGGTATCGCCGCTCACGAAGATGGCACGCTGGAGTTGACCCGTAAGGCTAGAGAGGGCGTTAGCGAAATATGCGATTCACGAAGATGCAGGGCTGTGGCAACGATTTTCTCGTCTTCGACCCCGGCGAGGTAGAAGGATTAGACCTTCCCGGCCTCGCCAGAAGAGCTTGCGACAGGCACTTCGGTGTCGGGGCCGACGGGATACTCGTCCCTGTCCCATCCGGAATCGCCGACCTCGAGATGGTCTACCTGAACTCGGACGGCTCACCCTCGGAGATGTGCGGCAACGGCCTGCGCTGCCTCGCCCGCTACGCTACCGACCGCGGCCTGGTAGAAGGCGATGCCCTGACCATCGCCACGGGTTCGGGGGTCAAGAAGGTCCTCCTCTTCGATGACGGCTCCTCGCGGGTTGATATGGGAGCGCCTCGCCTCGCCCCCGAGGTCGAGGTCGGCGGCTTCCGCTTCGTGCGCGTCTCGATGGGCAACCCCCACGCTGTGGCGTTCCTGGAGGACGAGGCAGAGGTCGAAGCGTTGGACCTTCCGGCCGTGGGACCGCCCATCGAAAGAGATGCTGTCTTCCCCGAAAAGTCGAACGTGGAGTTCGGGTTCGCGCGGGGCGGCCACGACGTCAGGATGAGGATCTGGGAGCGCGGCGCGGGCGAGACCCTGGCCTCCGGATCCGGCTCGTGCGCCGTCGCCGTAGCCGCGATGGCGATAGGCCTCGCCAACACCCCCGTCAACGTGCACCTCGACGGCGGCGGCGTGCAGATAGAGTGGTCCGGCGAAGGCGAGCCCGTGTACATGAAGGGACCCGCCGAGTATATCTGCGAAGGGGAGCTGTTTTAGAGCGGGCAGCCGTTAGCCAAGAAAGAGAAAGCTGGCGGCTGCCCGCTGATGGCTTTACGGTGCGACCTGGCGCAGTGGGCCGCGGTCGTCGGGGAAGTTGCGGGTGGAGAGGGCTTTGATCCCAGCCCTATGCTTGCCGTTGAACGGCGTCACGTCATCGGGGCAACCGGCCCGCTGGGCGGCCCCGGGCGAGTCGAAGAACAGCCCCAGGTGGTAGGTGTGGATGGGGGCGAACTCCGGGTTGGCCGAGGCGTCGGGGTAAGCGCCGCCATCGTGGATGACCGGTGCGTCGCCGCTGTCAGGGGCCATCACGAACGTCTCCCGGTCGAAGCGTCCGACGAAGCGTCCCTTGCCCTGGCCGTTCGCGTTCGTTTCGATGTCGCCCTCGTAGACGGCGATGCCGTACGGCTCTTTCGGCAGTTGGAGGACGAACAGGTCGAATGTCGTGTTCGGGGGCAGGTTCTCCACGCGCATCGTCAGCACCTCCACGGGCCCGAGCGAGCGGACCGCGACGTCGCCGCGCGCGCCTTCGAGGCATCCGCTGGGGGCCGCAACGGGGCGTACCACCCTGAAAGTGTTGTTCCTTGCGGCCGCCACCGCGGTCCCCGCGAGGACTATTCCCAGGGCAAGGATCGTGCCCAGAACGAGCAGCATGCGCCCGACTTGCGGTCTCATCTCGTCTCCTCTCTGTTCCTTTCTCCCGTATCGCCCCGCCCACCGCGGGGGCTACCCTTCGTACACATCGTATACCTCACAACCGACCCGCGTCATTGCCGCCCACCAACAGCGTGGCCTCGGGGGTTGGCTCGCATCTGCCTTCTTTTTCCTCAACTGGTCGCTTTCGGTACTCGTGCTCTACTCCTCGCCAGTTACGAAACGCGAAGCTCTCGGGTCGACCTGACGCTGGGTGCAAGCGCACGCACGGCTTGTGGGAAGGGCGAGGCCGGCGGGCCCACCAGCTTGTGGACGAAACGCCGGCGCGCCTCGTGGTAGGAGGGGTCAGGTCCGTAGAAGTTCTCCTGCATCCTGGCCAGTTCCTCTTCGCGGTATTGCATGAGCGGCTTGCGCCGCTCATCGTGCCACCGGAGCGCCTCCTTCAACGCCAACCTCATCCGGTAGTTCCGATCCCGTGCGAGGGCTTCGGCCTCCACGGCGACGCTCTCGTGGAACGTGGAGGGGGATCCCTGGAAGATAGCGTCGATCAGTCCGATCTTGCGGGCGGCGTAAGCGCCGAGCGGGAGCATGCCTTCGGTGAGTTCCAGGGCTTTGCGCTCTCCGACGCGGCCGGGCAAGAGGTAGGTCCAGTACTCGGAGCCGTAGAGGCCGCCCATACCCTTGTAGTGGGGGTTGAGCACCACGTTCGGGCGGGCCCAGACGAGGTCGGCGGCGGCCGCGAAGGCGACGCCGCCAGCCCCTGCGTTCGCCCTGAGGGCGGAGACGGTCAGCTTGCCTTCCAGCGTGATGATCTGGTGGACGAGATCGTCCATGGCGGTGATGTTGCGCCAGGATTCGTCCGCGGGGCTTTCGGCGGCTTCTATGACGCCCAGGTGGATGCCGTTGGAGAAGTAATCGGGTCCGCCCATGAATACGAGGACCCTGGTGGGCCGGGAACAGGCATACCGCACCGCATCCCCGAGCCGGCGGCACTGATCGGTGCTCATCGCGCCGCCGGGGAACGCGAAGTGGAGGTAGCCGACCCCATCGTGCTCCTCGTAACGGATCTGGCGGTACGTCCGCCCCTGGTAGGGGGCATGGGGCGCGAGCGGCAGGTCCGGCACCCCGTCCAGGAGCTCGGGACCGAGAACCATCGTCGCCGGGAGCTTGAAGAAACCGTCACCCGCCCGCTTGAAGCTCGGGATCCAGACCGCCCCGTCGCCGGTCGCCCGGCAGATGGCACCGTCGCGGGTGGCGAGCAGCGCACCTGGTTTGCCGCGCAGGAGATCTTCCTCGTGGCCCCCGTATAGGAAGACGCCGAGGCCCCCGACTTCGTCGAGCACCCCGGGACTTCCGTCGGCGGAACGCAGCTTCCGTAGCGCGTCCTCCGTCGGCCCGGACCAGTCGATCCTGCGGTCTTCTTGCTTTACGGAGGGTCGCAGGCTACCAGTAACGTCCGGACGACGGTAATCCAGCGGCTCGGGGGTGAAGCCTCCGCCCTCGAAGCGCTCGACGACCTCGCGCAGGCCGCGCATCGCGGCATCTATGACCTCTTCCTTGTAGATGCTACTCTTGGAGGCGTCCGCCCGCATCTCGAACGTGTGGGAGGCCCAGATGTCCCCGGCGTCCATCTCGGCGTTCGCTTGCAGCAAAGTCACGCCCCAGCGCTCGTGGCCCTCGAGGATCGCCCAGTCCAGGGAGGAGGGCCCGCGATCCCCCTTGGGGCCGGGATGCACGATGATACACACGTGCTCGCGCCAGATACCCTCCGGTATCGCACGTTTGAGCATCGGCGCGACGATAAGCTCGGGCGAATGCCGCTCGACGGCCTCGAACATGGCCCTCTCGCTCGTCGCCAGTCCGACCGAGACCTCGTGCCCCAGATGGTTCAACTCGACGTAGGCGCGTTGGCTCATGGTGTTGTGCGCGCTCGTCAGGAACAGTACCCGTAAACCGGTTCGTCTACGGTCCCGCCTGACGACCGTATGCTCCTTGCTTTCGACGGCCACACGGATCATGTCGCGTCACCCGCCGGGACCACGTCGGGCAACTCTCTGCCGGGCACCGGGGGAGCCGCACTCCGTCCGGCGCGGACGAACATCTGGCGGAACACCCGGAGCGCGATCCTTGGGCGGAACAGCGCGCTGGGCGGCTCGAGCAAAGCTGTCACCATCACGAAGGCCCGGCACACCACTTCGTCGCGGGAGATCGCTCTCCGAACCTGGCCGACGTACCAGTTGATGGCGTCGGTACTCAGCGCTTTCTTGCCCGTGACTCCCGGATGGGCGAAGTCCGCACCCGCGGCGAGCTTCCACGGCACGTCTACGACCTCCGAGACACGCCGGTAGAAGCGGTGCGGCAGGCCTTCGAGACCGCCCGCCAGGCTTCCTTCGAGCGTCTCGGCCTCCAGGGCGGCAACCGACATGCCCTGCCCGTAGATGGGGTTGAAGCTGCACAGGGCGTCGCCGGTGACCAGGTAGCCCTCGGGGAGCTTGCGCAGTCGCTCGTAGCGTCTTCTCACGTTCGCCGGGAAGTTGTACCTTACGGCTTCGCCAATGGGTTCGGCGTCCTTGACGACCTCGTGGATATCCGGGGCGGGCAGGTTCTTTGCGAACTCGACGAAGCCCGCCTCGTCGGCCGGGGCGCGCTCCCCGAGCCAGCCGCCCAGCGTGACGATCCAACGCTCGTCCTCCATGCGGAACATCGCGCCTATCGACCGCTCGCGGCCCGGTGTCGGCTCTATTATCACGAACTTGTCGCCGGAGAGGTCACCGGGGCGGCTGCAATAGAGGCGCGTGGTGTAGCCGACCCCGACCTCGATCCGCTCCTCCTCGGGACGCTCGTAGCCCATCTCTTCGAGCCACCAGGGAGCGCGAGACCCACGCCCGCTCGCATCGACCACCAGGTCCGCATCGAGCACCCGCTCTGCCGCGCCCTCGACGCGTCGCTTTACTCTGACGCCGCTGATGCGCCCTCTATCGTCGTCCGAGAGGAGGCCTGTGACGGCGTGCTCCTCCAGCACGGCGACGTTCGCCAGGGCGCGCACCCTGCGGCGGATGTGTCCTTCGAGGAAGGGCCGGCTCATCAGCAGGCTCTTCTTGCCTATGGAGAAGCGCATCCGGTAGCCGCCGAGCTGGTACCTGCGGCTCTCGGCGGGAACGTCGGAGGCGATGGCGCCGTCCGAAACCAGCTCCTCGGGAAGGCCGGGAAACAGACGGGCTATGATCATGAACCCTCTCGGCAGCAGGGCGTGCGCGTGGCGGGCGTGCGGAACACCCTTGCGGTTCTCGTTGCCCTCCGGGAATCGGTCTCGCTCTACTATCGTCACCCGCCCGAATTGGTCCGAGAGGACACGCGCGGCCAGAAGCCCGGCCATGCTGCCCCCTATCACGACAGCGTGCGTGTCAGCCCCTGATGAAGGGTTCGTATCGGTCGGCATCACGGGTACGTCCTTTCGTGTAATTCGCCCGGCCGGGCGGAGGAATTAGCCGGTATCGACCGCCCCTCCGTCCGGCGGTGCACCTGGCTTACGCCGCAGATATCCGACGCTCGTTCGCGCGGCGCTTCGCCTCTTCGAACACGCTCTCCGGGTTCCCGAGCCAGGAGAGATGATCCAGGTGCCCGCACTGCGGACACTCCAGGGCCTCCCGCCCGTCATCGTCCGAGACGAGGTTCCTGTCCTCGAGCTCGCCCGTCCGGCCGCAGTAGCAGGTCTCGAGCATCGCCTTTCACCTCCTTCGGCCCCTTTTCCGGGGACCTTATGCTTGCCGTCGAAGGGCATGATGCGACGACAGCGAGATGACTACATCGTGAGAATTACGCAATCGGGTACGTACAGGTAGGTTGAGTAGTTTTACCTAGGGCCTACCAAGGCGGTTCGCGAACCGCCCCTACACCAGGCCGCGTTCGGTGGCCTCGCGGGTGGCGGCGGTGCGGGATTTGACGCCGAGCTTGCGGTAGACGCTGCTCAGGTGCTGTCCGACGGTCCTGGGGCTGAGGTAGAGCCTGTTTGCCACTTCCTGGTCGGTGAGACCCTCGGCGACCAGGCCGAGAACCTCAACCTCACGGGCGCTCAACACGTCCTGCGCGGATACCTGAGGCGGCCCTGGCTCGAGCGCCCGCGAGAAGGCTTCTTCGAGCGTCATGGCCCCGCCTTCGGCCCGCAGCCTTAGGAATTCGTCATCGCCGATACGGATACGGACGGAGGCCGCGACGCGATCGTGTTCGGCGCGCTCGCAGGGTGGCACGGGGGCCCCGATCTTCTGCCTGAGGGCGCCGGCGGCGCCGAACAGTCTTGCAGATAGCCCGAACCGCTTCAGCGCGCCGGCGGTTTCGGCGAGGGCCTCGAGCACGCTCGCGACCCGCCCCATGTCGCCGAGATCCTTGTGAACCATGAGGCTCTCCCCGAGCAAGCGTTCCGCGCGTTCGAGATCCCCCCTTCGGTATGCCACCATCCCGAGCTGGTTGAGCGCCCAGCCCACGCCCTCCCTGAAGCCTCCCTCCCTGGAGATGGCGAGGCTCTCCTCGAGCATGGTTTCGGCCCTGTCGTAATCCCCCTCGTAGAGCGCGACGGACCCGAGGTTGATCAGGGACGACAGTACACCCGCCGTGTGGCCTGAGGCGCGGTTCATCTCGAGCGCCCTCGCGCTCAGCTCCCCGGCCCGCTCGTTCTCACCGTTCAACCACGCGGCGAGGCCGAGATAGTACAACGAGTCGGCGACGCCGTGCTCGTCTTCGAGCTCGCGCCAGAGGGCGAGGCTCTCTTCGTGCAGCGTCCTTGCCCGCCCGTAGTCCCCCTGCTCGCGGGCGACACCACCGAGAACGTCCTTCACCTCGGCCACCCCACGCCGGTCGGCGAGATCCACGTACAGAGCAAGGCTTTGCTCCAGGCGCTCCCAGGCACGTCCGTAGTCGCACTGCAAGAAAGCGAGGAGCCCCGCTCCGGTAAGCGCCCCGGCCCGCAGCGGCGTGGGGTCGTGGCCCTTCGAGAGCGCATCCTCCAGCCACATCCTTCCCATCTCGTAGTGGCCGCGCGCGTGGCAGAACCCCCACAACGCGCCCGCCAGCCGAAGTTCCGCCTCAGTACCTTCGGCCTTCGAGAAGTGCGCCATCGCCACCCTGAGGTTCCCCACCTCGGCGTCGAGCCGGTTCATCCACTCTCCCTGTTGCGGGCCCGAGAGCGCGGGCTCGGCCCTTTCGGCCAGCCGCAGGAAAAAGTCCGCGTGCCTGCCGCGGACGTTCGCTTCCTCCCCCGATCCTTCGAGCTTCCCCAAAGCGTACTGCCCGACCGTCTCGAGCATCCCGTAGCGCGCATCGTCGCCGCGCCGTCCCACGAGCACCAGCGACTTGTCAACCAGCCTGCAGAGGAGGTCGAGGATCTCCCCGCTTCCGGCGTCCCCGCCGGCGCAGACGGCCTCCGCGGCCTCCAGGGTAAAGCCGCCCGCGAACACCGAGATGCGGCGGAACAGCGCCCTCTCTCGCCCCGAGAGCAACTCGTGGCTCCAGTCCATCGTCGCCAGCAAGGTCCTCTGGCGGGGCAGGGCGACCCGGCTGCCGCCGGTGAGCAGCAGGAAACGGTCGTCGAGGCGGGCGGCGATCTGGGAGGCGGAGAGCACCCTGACCCTTACCGCCGCGAGCTCTATGGCCA
>JBKPSF010000305.1:0-7941 GCA_046734875.1 Actinomycetota bacterium
AGCGTGCTGACAAGGCGCGAAGCGCCGTGCTGACAAGCGGAGGCGAAGCCGTAGCGTGCTAGGAGGCCGAAAGGCCTCCGTAGAACTGGTCAACGTAGCGGCGTTGGATCTCGTTGAGATCGCGGGAGTACCAGACCATGACGACGTAGCGCGGCTCTTTGGGGGTGCTCTTGGGGTACATGCCGCATTCCATGGGCAGGCGGTTGCCCTTTCTGGCGTTGCACTTGGTGCAGGCCGTCACCACGTTGTCCCAGGTGTTCGCGCCGCCGCGTGAGATCGGCTTTACGTGGTCGCGGGTGAGGCGGTCACGGCGCCCGAGGTCGTTGCGGTGCTTCGAGCAGTACTGGCAGCGGTAGTTGTCGCGGGCGAAGAGGATGGCGTTGGTAACGTGCTTGCGCAGGCGGCGGGGGATCTCGACGTACTTGACCAGGCGAATTACGAGCGGGTAAGGGTACTCCGCCCTCTCCGAGCGGAAGCGGCGCTCCAGGTTCGCCTCCACGATCTCGGCCTTTTCGGAGACAACGAGAACGATGGCCCTCTTGACCGTAACCAGGGCCACGGGCTCATAGCTCGCGTTGAGCGTCAAGCATCGTGCCACGCGGAGATATTAACATAGCACGCTCCATTCGGCCGCTTTCAGCACGCTCCGGCTTCGCCTCCGCTTGTCAGCACACTCTGGCCTGCGGCCCTCGTTTGTCAGCACGCTTCGGCTTCGCCTCGCTTTCAGCATTCTAGGTGGTCAGCCGGCTGGTAAGATCAGTTAGAGTCCTACTATTTTGGTTTTGGGGGCTTCTAGTATGGCTTTCAGGATGGGGGTGGCTGAGCTTCTGAAGGGGTCTGCGGTGGGGAGGCCGGTCTCGTCGGCTACGGCGGCGATCAGGTTGCTTGCGACTTTTTCGTTCATGCCTCTGGTGTTGAGGCTGACGGCTACTACGGGGGCCGGTTTGATGAGGGCGGCGACCTCCTCGTAGAGGCGGGCCACGCGGGCCGGGGAGGGGCGGGGGACGCCGTGGAAGACCTCCTCGGTGGGGTCTGCGGAGCAGAGGATCAGGCAGTCGGGGCAGGAGCCGTGCATGAGGCCTAGCGTCACGCCCGAGTAGGCGGGATGGCCCAGCGAGCCCTGGCCCTCGACAAGGATGAGGTCGGGCGAGGATTTGGCCGCTTCGAGGACCAGTTGTTCCGAGGCGCCGGCGATGAAGTCCGAGATCACGGCGTCCACGCAGATGCCCCATCCTGCGATGATGATGCCGGTCTGCCCGGTCGGGACGAACTCGGGGGAGAGGCCGGCCTCCCTCGCCGCGCGCTCTATCTCCAGCGTCGCCGTCATCTTGCCTATGGCGCTATCTGTTCCAACGGTTTGCGCGACCTTCGGTTCCACCCCGAAGCCCTCGCCGGAGAAGAGTGGGATGTCCGCGGGTGGCTCGCGCACGTCCCAGACGGGCTCTCCCGGAAACTCCGGCGCCAGACGCTGGTGCAAGCCGCTGACTATCTCGATGCCGGCGTCGGCCGCGGCTCTCAGGGTCTCCATCCACTCTTCGGGGAGCCTTCCTCCAGGGGGGGCGAGGCCTACCAGGATCGAGGTCGGCGAGAACGCTAGTGCCTCGTGCAGCGTTCCTACTATGGGCGCGTCGCGGCCGAGGTCGGGCAGGACGTCGGAGACGCGTTTTCCGGCCAACGTCGAGTCCATCACGCAGGCTACCTCGTCTTTGCCGTACCGGATCAGGCCGTGCGCCGTCTTGGCGGCGGCCCTGGCGAACCATCCCTCGGCCAGGATCGCGTACCGCCGATCCGTTACCTCGGCACGGATCACCGCAGCTCCACCCCGAGGCCCGGCTTATCGGACAGAAGAATACGACCGTTCTCGTAGACGGGCCCCTCGAAGGGATCGTCGGCGAGGAGCATCGCGCCGTCGAGGTCGATGAAATCTACGAGGCCGGAGATCTGGGCCGCCGCCGAGATGCCTAGCGAGGTCTCTACCATGCAGCCGAGCATGACTAGCATGCCGTGGGCCCTTGCCGTGTGGATCATCTCCAGCGCGCCCCTAATCCCGCCGCACTTGGCGAGCTTGACGTTGACCCCGCTTGCGTACCCGGCGAGCGCGGGCACGTCCGTTGCCCGTATGGAGCTCTCGTCGGCCATCACGGGTACGGGGGACGCCGCGTCGGTCACCCTGGCAAGGGCTTCCGGTCCGGCGGAGGCGGGGACGGGCTGCTCGATCATGCCGACCCCCATCTCTTTCAGCCCGGCGACGACCTCTACGGCCTCCTCGGCCGTAAACGCCTCGTTGGCGTCGACCCAGAGCTTTGCCGCCGACGATTCCCTCACGGCCCGGAGCGTCTCGACCTCTTCCCATCCCCCGACCTTGACCTTGAGGATGGGATAATCTCGCAGCCGTTTGGCGTCGGTAACAGTCGTCTCTCTGTCGGCGATGCCCAGAGTGTAGGCAGAGACGGGCTCGGGCTTCGCGAGCCCTAGCAAGCGGTAGACGGGCACGCCGAGCCTCTTCGCCGCGAGGTCGTGCAGGGCGTTATCCAATGCAGCGAGCGCGGACGGGAGCAACGCGCCGTTGCGGGCCAACGTTCCCTCGATGTCCCAGGGGTCTTCGACCACGACGGTTTCCAGAGCAGCGGCCACGCCGGTGGCGTTCTGGCCGTAATAGCCCGTGGGCGCCGCCTCGCCCCTGCCCGTGACGCCATCGGCTTCTATCTCGAAGATCACTCGTTCGAAGGCATCGGCCGAGCTGCGGGCGATGGCGAAGGTACGCCGGGTGTGCACCTCCACGGTCTTCACGCTCGTCTGCAAGGTCGTCCCCTCCTCCGACATCTCGGACCGCATTGTAGCGTCGGAGGGAATCCTCGTCTTTGCGTCAGGTTCTCCCGAAGAGGATCTCACCGAGGCCGAGGTTGCGTTCGGCCAGCGAGAAATACAGCAGCGTCATGAGCCCCGCCTGCTTCCCCAGCGGAGAGCGTGTCTGTTCTATGGCGGTCGGCATCAGTTGGATCAGGTTTCGATCGCATCTGTCGTCGAAGTCGCCGAGCAGGCTGTAGCACCTGTCGTGCTCCCTGCAGACGAGATCCACCGCATCTATGGGTGGGGTCTTCCAGGTAGGATCTCCGTGCCCGACCCCGCAGTAGTTGCCGTAAACCGGGAGGCTCAACGGTTTCGCACCCTGGTTGCCGGTCGGCCCGCCCTCGGTCACGTAACCTCCTTTTTAGCAGGTCAGCATTTCAGGTCCTTGCTGAAATGCTGACCGCTGATGGCTGACTAACTCTCAGTCCGCCCTGATCTTGCGGTCCATCTGCTCGAGGAGCGACTCGCGGTTCTTGTTGCGCTCCTCGTAATCTCGCACGATCCTGAGTTCCTCCACGGAGAGGTCGCCGAGGTGTTTGGAGACCTCCTCGACGTTCATGTCGTCGTAGCCGGAGATGGGGAAGACGGCCGCCTCCGCCGCGTCCACAGGGGCTCCCACTGCTGCGCCGGCGGCGCCGGTCACGGTGCCCACCAGGCCCGTGGTCGTGTCGGAGAGGGTGCGGGCGCCTTCACGGACGGTTCCGACGGCCTGATCGGTGCCCGCGCGGTAGCGGGAGAAGGCGTCGTCCAGAAACTGCGTGTAGGCTTCCACTGATTCGCGTGCGAACTGTTGTCCCGCCTCTTGTTGCCTGCTCGCCTGCTCGGAGAGCTGCTCGAAGTTGGCGCGGCCGGCCTCGGCCTGCTCCTTGAGGTTGCCTTGCACAAGATCGGAGAACTCCTGGGCGCGCTGCTGCTGGCGCTCGGCCGACTCGGCGGCCTGGCCGTAGACCAGCCTGTACGAATCGGCGAGGGTCTCGGCGAAACGCCGGGCAGCCTCGTTTACGTCTCCTGCCTTCCCCTGATCAGTCATTCCTCTACTCCTTCCGCGCGTATGCGCTTTGATCCTTTCGACGCTTTCTACCCGGTTCGGACAGGAACTACACGGGACGTGTCGAACTCGCCGGCCTCCCGTCCCGCTCATTGCTTGTTAAAACGGGGTTAAAACGATGAAGCTTGCGGAGGCAGCATCTATACTGGCTTCAGGCGAGAGATTTAGAGGGAGATCAGGCGCATTGGTAACCACTACTGCGGAGATCCTGATAGTCGAGGACGACGAGGTCATCATGGGTACCCTTGCCTACAACCTCTCCCGCAACGGCTTCGGGGTTAGCCGGGCGACCAACGGCTCAGACGCCCTGAAGCTGGCGAGGAAGTCGAGGCCGGATCTCATCCTGCTCGACATCATGCTCCCTGGCGAGTCGGGGATCGAGGTCTGCGAGAGAATCCGCGAGCGCGACGAGAGCGTTATGATAGTGATGATCACGGCGAAGGACTCGGAGGAAGACAAGGTCCGCGGCTTCGAGGCCGGAGCGGACGACTACGTGACGAAGCCCTTCGGCATGAAGGAGCTCGTAGCCCGCATCAACGCGAACCTCAAACGCAGCGAGACGGGCGCGAGGGGCAAGATCATCGAGGCCGGAGACCTCTCCATCGACACGAAGAATTTTACGGCCCACGTCGCGGGGGAGCCGCTCGCGCTGCGGCTGAAGGAGTTCGAGCTGCTGGCCGCCCTGGCCTCGACCCCCGGCGTGCTGAGGAGCCGCGAGGAACTGGCGAAGGAGGTCTGGGGGCACGCGGGGGTTGGGTCCTCGCGCACCATAGACGTGCACATACGCAGGATCAGGGCCGCCCTGGAGAAGAAGTCGGCCTACGAGTACATCCACACCGCCCGCGGCCTCGGCTACCGCTTCGAGCCGAAGTCGAAGCAAGGGGAGTAGACGCTGCAGAGACGAAACGGCACGCACTCCGTCGACCCCGACGAGCTCCAGAGGGTCAACAAGATCCGGCGCGACTTCGTCGCGAACGTCTCCCACGAACTGAAGACGCCGGCCACGAGCCTGAAACTGCTGGCCGAAAGCCTGGAAGAGACCCTGGACGAAGACCCCGCCCAGGCACGCCTCTTCGCCGCCCAACTGAAGAGGGAGACGGAGCGTCTCGCCCGCCTCATTACCGACCTCCTCGACCTGGCGCGCCTGGAGAGCCAGGAACCCACCGACTACCCCACCCTCGTGGACGTGCGCGGCCTCCTTATGGCCGTGCTCGCCCGCATGCGGCGCGTCGCCCGCAACAAAGACATTACCCTCCAGTGGAAACGCTTCGGTAAAGCCGCCCGCTACACAGTCTACGGTGACGAAACCCAACTTACCTCTATGTTCACTAACCTGATAGATAATGCCGTCCAGTACACGCCGCCTGGTGGGCGGGTGGAGGTGGTCGGGGGTACAGAAGGCCCGGAGATAATCATAAGCATCTCCGACACGGGAATTGGCATACCGGAGGGCAGCATCCGGCGCATCTTCGAGCGCTTCTACCGTGTGGACAAGGCGCGCTCGAAGGCCACGGGCGGGACGGGCCTGGGGCTCTCCATAGTACGGCACGTGGCCCAGAACCACGGCGGCAGGGTCACCGTCGAGAGCGCCCCCAACGAAGGCTCCACCTTCACGGTCTACCTACCGCGCGCGTCCTAGGGGCGGGAGTATAATTCCCGGCGTTGGGGATTGCGAGGCATCTCGGCGGTCACCGACTACGTACCTGTAGTGAACGCGGCGGGCTTGCAGGGCTGGAGGAAGAGTGGGTGTCGGGGGGTCGGGCACGATGCGGGACAAGGAGGAAGGTTTCCGGGGCCTCTCCGACGCGACGTTCGAGGGGATAGCCCTGAGCGAAGGCGGCAGGGTCCTCGAGGTCAACAGGTCCTTCGTCGAGATGTTCGGTTACGGGGCTTCCGAGGTCGTCGGCATGCCCGCTGTGGATTTCGTCGCTCCGGAATCTCGCGGGGCGGTGGCGCAGCACATCTCCACCGGCTCTTCCGAGCCGTACGAGGCCGTCGCGCTCAGGAAAGACGGGACGACCTTCGACGCGGAGGTAAGGGGAAAAAGTTCCGAGTACCGGGGGCGCGCCGTCAGGGTTACCGCCATCCGCGACATCACGGGCCGCAAGCGTGCCGAGAGGCGGCTCAGGGGGGCCGAGAACAGGTACAGGGCGCTGGTCGAGAAGGTGCCGGCGGTCGTGTATCTGCAGGAGATAGGCGGCCCTGATGCGGCGATGTATATGAGCCCCAAGCTGGAGGCGCTCACGGGATATTCTCCGGAGGACCTCAGGAGGAACCCGGAGCTCAGGTGGCTCATGGTGCATCCGGAAGACCGCAAGCGGATGCAATCCGAGGACGAGCGCGAGGCCCAACCAGGCGAGGTCATCACGACGGAGTACCGCGTGGTGCATCGCGACGGGCACACGGTCTGGGTGCGCAACGAGTCGGTCGTGGTCGAGGACGAGGAAACGGGGTCGCGTTACTGGCAGGGGTTCATGCTCGACATCACGGAGGCCAAAAAGGCCGAAGAGGCGTTGAGAGAGAGCGAAGAGCGCTACCGCCTCGTGGCCAGGGCCACCGACGAGACCATCTGGGACAGCGACATCCTCGCCGACGAGCAGACCTGGAACGGGGCGGTCGAGACGATGTTCGGCTACCCGCCGGAACAGAGGACCAGCACCGCCTGGTGGGAGGGGCACATCCATCCCGGGGACAGGGAGAAGATACTCGCCAGCATCGATGCCGTCCTCGAAGGCGGCGGGGAGGTGTGGTCAGGGGAGTACCGCTTCCGGCGCGCCGACGGCGCCTACTCGACCGTCGTCGACCGCGCCTACGTGGTGCGCGACGCGGGGGGCAGGCCGGTGCGCATGATCGGCTCCATGTCGGACATCACGGGGCGTATGCAGTACGAGCGGGAGCTCAAGGAGGCCAGGGAAGAGGCCGAGAGGGCCAACCGCGCCAAGAGCGAGTTTCTCGCCAACATGAGCCACGAGATCCGTACGCCCATGAACGGCATCCTCGGCATGGCGGAGCTGCTCCTGGATACGCCCTTGAGCGAGGAGCAACGCGAGTTCGCCCAGACGGTAAGGCTCTCCGGACAGAACCTCATGATGATCATCAACGATATCCTGGACTTCTCCAAGATAGAGGCAGGCGCGATGCGTCTGGAGAACATAAACCTTGACTTGCGCTCTACGGTGGAGGACGTGACGGTGCTTCTGGGCGGCCGGGCTCAGGACAAGGGCCTGGAGCTTGCCAGCCTGATCGAGCCCGACGTCCCAGGGGCGTTGCGCGGCGACCCCGGCAGGCTACGCCAAATATTGACCAACCTGCTCTCCAACGCCATCAAGTTCACCGACGAGGGAGAGGTGATAGTGCGGGTCGAGCCCGTCGAGGAAAGCGAGGAGAGTGCCACGGTCCGCTTCGAGGTCTCCGACACCGGCATCGGCATCTCGCCCGAGCAACAGCGGCGCCTGTTTCTGGCCTTCACCCAGGCCGACGCCTCTACCACCCGCCGCTACGGCGGCACGGGGCTAGGGCTCGCCATCAGCAAGCAGCTCGTGACCCTGATGGGCGGGGAGATGGGCGTACGGAGCGAGCCTGGCGCCGGCAGCACCTTCTCGTTTACCGTGACCTTCGAAAAGCAACCGGAGTACGCGGGCCCCGCGCGAAGCGTGCAGGCTGACCTCGCAGGGCGGCGGGCGCTGGTGGTCGACGACAACGAGGCCAACCGCACGATCCTCGAGAAGCAGCTCACTTCCTGGGGCGTACGGACTACGGCCGTAGAGGGTGGTCGGGAGGCGCTTCGGGAGCTTAGTTTTGCCGGCGAGCCCTACGATCTCGCGGTCCTGGACATGCAGATGCCCGTCATGGACGGCATGGAGCTGGCCAGGAGGATCAAAGCCGACCCCGACCTCTCCCCCATTCGGCTGGTGCTCCTGACCTCGATGGGGCGCCGCGGCGAGGAGGCCAGCCAGTCGGGGATAGAGGCGTACCTGACCAAGCCGGTGAGGCAGTCGGAGCTCTACGACGCCCTCGTTACCGTGATGAGCGGGACGTCCCAG
>JBKPSF010000306.1:0-5598 GCA_046734875.1 Actinomycetota bacterium
GGCAACCTCAGGGCCGCCCTGGGTTGGTCGCTCGAAGGGGGAGACGCCGCGCTGGGGTTGCGGCTGGCGGGGGCTTTGGGAGGGTTCTGGTACAAGCGCGGACACCTGGGCGAGGGGCGATTGTGGCTGGAAAGGGAGCTCACCGCCGGGGGCGCATCATCGCGGATCGAACGCGCCACGGCCCTCGACGAGGCGGGCTGGCTCGCTCTCTACCAGGGAGACCTCGAGTCGTCGGCAACGTTGCTCGAGGAGAGCCTGGACCTGTTCGAGGAACTGGAGCACGTACCGGGTATCGCGGCTGCGCTCGCCAAGCTGGGGCACGCGGTGTTGCACCAGGACGACAGGGATCACCTGGCCACGCTGTGCACAGAGGCCGAGAGGTTGCGGACGACGTTCACGGACCGACCGGCGGTAGGCGAGTTGCTCGTCTTCCTCGGGATGGTCGCGCTGTACGAAGGGGACCTCGAAAGGGCAACCACGCTCCTCCAGGAGAGCCTGGACCTGTTCGAAAACCTGCAAAACGAACAGCGCGCCGCGCCGGAACAGGAAGGCGTCGGGCTCTCCACGGCGATAGACCTGGTCGCGGGACAGGCCCAGGAGTACATGTGGCTGACCGTCATGGAACAGAGGGATCACCGCCGTGCAACAGCGCTCCTGGAGGAGGAGCTCAGCGAGTCGCTGGAGCTTGGAAACAAGCCGAAGATATCCTACTGTCTCCTCGGGCTAGCAGCGGTGGCCGCCCTGCAGAAAAGACCGGCCCGGGCGGTAAGGCTCTGGGTGGCTGCCGAGACCTTGCGCGAGGGCATAGGCCTCGGCCTGCCGCTCTGGGACCATACGCCCACAGACTACGAAGCCGTCCTTGCAACCACGCGCTCGCAACTGGACGAGAAAACCTTCGAGGCAGCGCAGGCGGACGGCAAGGCAATGACTACGGAAAAAGCCGTCGATTACGCTTTGACCCCCCCCGACACGTCCGAAGAATCAGAAGTTCCATCCACCTACCCAGCGGGCCTCAGCGCCCGGGAGGCGGAAGTCCTAAGGCTGGTGGCCCAGGGCCTCACCAACGCCAGGATCGCCCAAGAGCTCTTCATAAGCCCCAACACCGTAAACCGCCACCTCAACTCCATCTACCACAAGCTCGGCGTAAGCTCCCGCGCAGCCGCCACCCGCTTCGCCACAGAACACCGCCTCGCATAACAGCTAGTCATACCTTCAGCCGGTCAGCACGTCAGCCGACCAACCGTCCGAGACGAGTGTTTTTCCCCTACGACTTGCGCCTCGAACCTACCTGAGGCCTGAAACCCGAAGCCTGTTGCCTCCATGGTCAGGGGGTAACCATTGCCCATCTTTCCAAGAATGGTTACCCCCAATGGGTCGTTCCGGTGATTCGTGCTTTTCGTCCTCGCTCTATCTTGCGCTTGCAAACGGCGGCACCCGCCGAACGAAGAGCGAGAGGAGAGGCTCATGGTCAGGGTTTCCGTAGAGGTCCGCAAGGGGACCGCCCGCTTTCGGGTGGGGGTTCAGGCCGAGAGCATCCGGCGGGCGCTCGGCATGGTGGGAGGTAGGTACCCGCATGGCGAGGTCCGGTTGGTGTTCCCCATAGAGCCCGAGGGCTTCTTCGTCAGGGAGCCAACGGCTGTGGCGGAGATGATCGGCATCGAGGAAATCCGAAAGGAGGCCGCATAGGAAGGCGAGCCTGCACAGACGGAAGCAGTTCTTGAGTGAGCAGAGATCAGTAAAGAGCACACGAAAAAGGAGCGAACGGACGATGACCAGCACACGGACAACCACGACGACGAAGACCAATCACTATTTCGGGACGCTGGTGGCCCTGGTGGCGGCGTTGGCGCTGGCGGCGAGTTTGCTGCTGACGCAGGCGGAGAGGCCGGCGAGGGCCGCCTTCCCGGGACAGAATGGCAAGATCGCCTTCGTGAGCAATCGGGACGGCAACAACGAGATCTACACCATGAACCCGGACGGCTCCGGCCAGACCAACATTACCAAGAACCCGAGTCAGGACTTCGCGCCCGCCTGGTCTCCGGACGGCAAGAAGATCGCCTTCAGGAGCAACCGGAATGGCCTCTCGGATATCTTCGTGATGAACGCCGATGGCTCCAATCCCGTCGACATCTCCGACGACGCGGCAGGGGCTGACTTCGACCCAGCCTGGTCTCCTGACGGCAAGAAGATCGTCTTCGACAGCGACCGGGACGGCGACGACGAGATCTTCGTGATGGATACCGATCCCAACACCGACGACGCGACCAACCTCACCAACAACGCGTCAATCGATGAATATCCTGCCTTTTCGCCCGATGGTAAGAAGATAGCCTTCGCGGGCTTCCGGGACGGCGACGAGGAGGTTTTCGTGATGAACGCCGACGGTACGCAGCCGATCAACCTCTCCAACAGCAGCCTGAGGGGAGACGTTGCGCCGGCCTGGTCTCCTGACGGCAAGAAAATAGTCTTCTCAAGCGCCAGGGACGGCGACGTAGACGAAGTCTACATGATGAACCCCGACGGCACGGCCCAGACCCGCCTCACTGTTGACAAGGCATTCGATGACTTTCCCGCCTTCTCTCCCGACGGCAAGAAGATAGCGTTCGAGAGCGATCGGGACGGCAACTTCGAGATCTATGCCATGAACCCGGATGGCACGGGCCAGATCAACCTTACTAACCTCGGCTCGGCGGACGATTTCGACTCCGACTGGGGCGTCTCCGCAGCCGACGCCACCGCTCCGACGGTCACGAGCGTAGTCCCGGCCGAGAACGCCACGGGCGTCTCCCCCACGGCCAACGCCTCAGCCTTCTTCTCAGAGGCCATGAACCCATCGACCATCAGCACCTCCACGGTGAAGCTCAAGAAGGCCGGGACGAGCACGAGCGTGGGTGCGACGGTCACCTACGACGCGGCCGCCAGGAGGGCCACCCTCGACCCCAACGCGGGCCTGAGCCGCGGGGTGACCTACGTGGCCACGGTGAATACTGGGGCAAAGGATCTGGCTGGCAACGCGCTGGACCAGAACGCCACCACCTCAGGCAACCAGCCCAAGACCTGGAAGTTCACCATCGTGAAGTAGCGGCGAGAGGGACATACCCATCTACGCGAACCCAAGGGGCGGGACCACGCGGCCCCGCCTCCTACAAAGAAGGAGCGCACACAGATGTTGAAGGAGACAAAGAGCCACAAGGAACGTAAGGAGATGACCATGACCAAATCACCCACGCAAGAGAGCGCGCAGGCCGCTGACACCGCGGGGTGGACGCTCAACAAGGTCCTGCTAGTCGTGGGTGCGGCCGGGCCGGTGTTGTTCCTGGTGGTCTCTACGTTGCTCGGATTCTTCGATCCCGGCTTCGACGTGATGACCGAGCCGGTTAGCGCCCTCGCCTGGGGGCCTCTCGGGTGGGTGCAGACCGCCAACTTCTACGCCCTGGGTGCGGCGACAATCGCCTTCGCGCTCGGGCTGTATCGTGACCTCGAAGGGCGCGGGAGGATGGGGGCGGCGATCCTGCTCTCCATCAGCGGCCTGGCCCTGATTGTCGCTGGAATCTTCAAAGGCATGCCCCCCGGCGCGGAGCCGACGCCGAGTGGCCTTATCCACGGTATGGCGTTCTTCTGGACGTTCATACCTCTACCGACGGCCTACGCCCTGACGGCGCTGCGGCTGAAGGTGGAGCGGGGATGGGGGGCCCTCGCGGTGTACTCGGCGGCCACGCCCTCCGTAGTCTTCGGCCTCGTGGTCATCTACGGGGTCCTGGGCAGCGATCCCGGCGATCCTTTGTTCCCGATAGGGGGCATTTTGAACCGGGTCCTGATCGCGCTCGCCTTCGGGTGGGTCACGATCACCGCCGCACGCCTCTTCCGGAACCCGAGAACCCGCGCCCGCTAGCGCAGGATCTCCTAAAGACGAGCAAACGGGCTGCGGGAAGGTTCCCGCAGCCCCGGAGAAAGGGACAGAAGATGATCGGATACATAACTATAGAGGAACAGGTGGACGCCGACTTTATCCGCGCCCGTCGGAGAGCGTTCCTGCGGCGCGTGAGGACCCGCCTGAGAAAAAATCCCCCCTCCACAGTGATGGCTTCCTTCGAGGAGGCTGGCGGGAAGCTCGGGGGCGGGTTTGTTTGGGCAGGAGGGTGGTAAGAATGGATCGCATTTTCGGCAGCGTTGGCAGAAGCGGGCAGTTCGACAGCGGGTTCATGCCAGCGAAGAGGAGCCTGGAGGGCAGGTGGAAGATCGTAGATAGAGCTTTTCACGGCGGGATAGAGCTGCAGCCCGTGGTACTCAACAAGGTAGGTGACCACTACTACGTGCTCGACGGCAACCACCGCGCAAGCGTCGCACGCTATCATGGCGTCGAGATGATCGACGCGGAGGTGACGGAGTTTCGCGCACGGCCGTTGATCGAGAACCCGAAGACTGTCGCCGCATAACGGTCGACTGGGACCGGCCGCCGGGGTCGTTCCTTTGCCGCGACAGCGGGTCACCATCGCGCGGAAAGAGAGGTAGCAGATGAGAGAGTTGAAATACCACGTGGCCACGACGGTAGACGGTTTTATCGGCCACGAGGACGGTTCGGTGGACGGGTTCCTGGCGGAGGGGGATCACGCGACCGAGTTTCTGGAATCCTTGAGGAACGACTACGGCGTCGTGTTGCTCCGCTACAGGGCGAGGACCGGACGATGAAAGTCGAAACACGAGCGAAGGAGACCCCGATGAAAAAGCCGGCGGCGGAGTACGTGACCCTCGTAGAGGCGCTCGAGATCACGGCGCCCTACGAGGAGTTCGAAGAGGCAATCCGGGCGACGACGAGACGTCTCGAAGCGGAGGGCGTGCGCGAGCTGGTATCCGTGAACTTCTACATGGAGCCGGGCTCGACGCAGGCTGGCGCGATCCTCATCTTCTCCGACAGCGAAGCGATGCTGAAACACATGGACAAGGTCTCCTCCTGGGAGGAATACCGGAGGTTCTTCGCCACCGTAAAGCCACTGGATGTCAGGGTCTACGGCAGGCTGCACGCCGAGGCCGAAGCCTGGATCTCACAGTTCGGAGACATAGTAAGCAGGAAGTTCGAGCACCACACAGCCGGCTTCGTCCGATAGAGAAGAGGCGATGCTATTCTACGGATCTGCCCTGCTTGTCCTGGGGGAGTAACGTGCTACTGCTCCGAGAACCGTCCGACGCGGAGATCCAACGCTTCCTCGAAGGCCAGCGCCCCCTGCCCTTCTCCTACCCCGAGGTAGGTGCTTCGCGCGAAGGAACGCCCCCCGGCTACGGAGCCAACCACCACCGCGGCCGCTTAGGAACGGGCCCACAAACCTTCGCACGGGCAGTAGAGGCAATGAAACAGTGGAAAATGTACGACACCGGCTGGACCAGGCTCTGTTGGCCGGACGCCCCCATCTCCGAGGGCACCGTCGTCGCGGTGGTCGGGCGCCACCTCGGCCTCAAATCCCTAAACGCCTGCCGCATCGCCTACGTCTGCGAAGAAGACGAACCATCCCACAAACGCTACGGCTTCGCCGTCGGCACACTACCCGCTCACGTAGAACGCGGAGAAGAGCGCTTCACGGTCGAGTGGCACGCGGCAAACGA
>JBKPSF010000307.1:0-3001 GCA_046734875.1 Actinomycetota bacterium
CTGCTGGGACTCGGCGTGACCCGCTTCCCTGCAGGCTGCCCGTGAGCTGGCGGCCATGGGCTACACCAACGTGCGGGAGTACGGCGAGGGCAAGAAAGCATGGATCGCTGCCGGACTGCCCGTTGAGGGCAGAAGCCGACGGCCCCGTCAACGAGGTTGATGAGGATACGGGAGGATCGATGCCTACTACGACACTCGGATCAGTCCGCGTTGCACGATGGGGAGGGCAGAGGTGCTGGAGGCGAGCCTGCATCTAGGCACGGGACCTGGCGCTGGCACCAGGGAGGTTCTGACGGTGCCTCCCGACAGGCAGCAGCCGCAGCGGCCAATGTACTCGCATCTGGTAAGTTCTTCGCGTATAGCCTTTTGATAGCCAACCATCTCAATCGATAGCTATGGCTAGCCCAAAAGTGTGCGGGGTCTCCAGTTTACATCACTTCTACATCACCCACGGCGCAATCACGTGCAATGGTAGGCAAACGAGGGAAGAGATTCCAGCTTATCTAAGCGAGTTTTGCAAGTGCGTGCAATCCCTACAAACGCCTCGAATCTCACTCGTAATGAGCAGGGGTAAGCGGTTCGAGTCCGCTCGTCGGCTCTCCCAAATTAGCTTAGATAAGCGGAATACGTCTGCGATAAAGGGTGCTGTGAAAAACCTATCAGCGCCGATGGCCCGATGGCCTGCTCCGTTCGCGACGTCGCCCTGATGCTCGGCGCGATCTCCGGCCCAGACCCGCGCTCGCCGTCGCCATCGCCGAGCCCATGATCGTGGCCGCCAGCACCCACGGCGCCAAGGCGGGTGAGCAAGGGGCTGAGGCCAGACTGGTGCGGACAACGCCCTCAGCGCACTGCGGCCTTGCTATGTTCGCCATTATTTACTCCTGGTGAGCTTGGCCGCTTCCCTGGCCGGCGGGTGTGTCCGAAACGCCTCGATGTCCCATCCCGCGCTCTTCGCCCCGGCTTGGTACGCGCTCTCCATGAACTCCAGCAAGGTCTCTTTGGGAGAGGCGCTGGTGCGTACCTCTTCGTACGACAACAACGCCGTGCCGCCTTCCGGCAGCCAGCTCGCGGCCTCCGGACTGAGCGGATGGTCGGTCAAACCTTCCGGCTCGGGGGCGGTATAAGAGTAGAAGGCGGGCTCGCGCACGCTAGCATCTCCGGGCCAGAAGCCGAAGGAGATAACTTCATGGGAGTACGCCTCGAGAGTTACCGAATCGGTTTCCTCCGGCAGCGACACCTGTTTGCCGGAGAAGCGGGTTATGGCGAGGTCGAAGCTGTGCCAGTAGAGCTGGACGGGGCTGGTCTTGCCGTCAAAACGCCCGGCGAACTCGTTGAAGACCTGAGCCACCCAAGAGAGTATCCGATGATAGCGCCATACATACTCCCCGTCGCAGACGCAGTGGAAGGTGTTGTTATCGAGGGTTTGCTCGTCGCCGAGGTCGAAAGGCTTCGTGTTTATGGCGGTGTCTATGCTCAGCCACCGGAGCCCCTCGAACAGTCTGCGGTAGAACCTCGCGACCGGCAGGTCATCGAGTGCGAACGAGAACACGCCTTCGTCGCTCGTGGTTACGGAGAGCCGGTTCTCAAGCAGATCGAAGGAGATGTCGAAGGTTATGTTTCCGTAGGGGATGGGGCCGGTGGAGAGGCCGCGGGTAGTAACGTAGAGAGTAGCGTGCCACCAGTGGTTTTTGAACGGCGAGAGTCCCATTCTCACCTTGCCCACTATCTGGCAGTAGCGGTGCAGTGTCTCTTTGGTGTCTTTCCATACATCCAGCGGCAACAGCGGCAACGCCCGCGCCGTACGATGCTCCTGCGTCATGGCTGTCCTTCCCTAATCGGGCGCTTCCCCCGCGAGACTGTCTCTGGTGGGGTTTTCGTGGCTTCGTCAAACCGCATGGTCCACTCGGCCAGCGCAGAGAGGAAGCGGCGTAGCCTCTCGCGCGTTTCTTCATCCACGAGGTCGCCGGTCTCCGGGTCGAACTTCTGGCGCGAGAAGGGGATGAGCATCTGAGGCTCGGGCATCACGTAGGCCGGGGGGTGCAAGAGCATCTGCCTCAACACCATCTGGCCCCGGGCGGTCCCGCCTCCTCCCGGGCTCGCCCCTACAATCCCGACCGGCTTGTGACGGAAGGGCGTTGGGTCGTGACGCGAACGAAGGCACCAGTCCAGGGCGGCGGTCAGGACGCCGGGCACAGCGTAATCGTACTCAGGTGTCGCTATGAGCACGGCGTCGTAGGCGTGTATCTTCTCCCTAAGCACTTTCACAGGCTCGGGGTTGCCCTCATCCTCTATGTCCTGGTTGAAGTAGGGTATACGGGCGAGGTCGAAGCCCTCGCAACTCATCCACCCGGGCGCCACCTCGTGCGCCGCCCTCACGATCCCGCGGTGAAAGGAGGCCCGCCTGAGGCTAGCGGCGAGGCCGAGTATGCGGAAATCTCTATGATCCATGGTTTGCCTCCCGGCAGTATTCTCGATCCCCGTCCAGTGCAGACCACCTTCCTGGTCCTTCCGTCGAACCTTCAGTGTAAGGCTCAGACCTGCTCCCGGCAGAGATGATGGTTCCTCGAAGGCCGATGCGCCATTAGAAGGCGCTGCCTTGGGTTCACAGGGTGGTAATGAGTCCGCCGTCGATGACAAAGTCTGAGCCGGTGACGTTGCCGGCGCGGTCGCTGGCCAGCAGAACGATCAGATCAGCGACTTCTTCGGGGCGGGTGAACCGTTCTGTCACCGTGTCAGACGCGTCCTGTTTGGCTACATCCCCGGCTTCGGTGCCGCTGGCGCTTGCGACCGTCGCGGCGACGCCGTCTTCGCCGACTGCGGCCACATGCCCTACCTCGAGTGCCCCGATCGCTTCTTGGGAACCCTCGACGGGTTCCTCCTCAAGCGGGTGCAGCGTTAATCGGTGGAGACTCGAAGAAAGTCCGAGATTACGTGGGTAACGTCCAAGAGCAAGGCTCCCGAGGCAAGCCCTATGCAAGTGCTGGCCAAAAACTCAGCTTAG
>JBKPSF010000308.1:0-22548 GCA_046734875.1 Actinomycetota bacterium
CTTTCTACGTGGTTGTGGTCTTCACCGCAAGCGCGGTGCTACTGGGCTGGATCTACTTCCGCAACTACCAGCTCGCGCGTCCTTCCATAGGCGTCCTCAACCTCGGGGACGTAGCGTTCATGATCGGCGTAATCATATTGATCCCTTACCTGTACCTTGCCCTCCCGTTGTGGCTCGTGGCGGCGATCTTCGCCTTGGCGATGCTGAGCATCCTCCTTTTCGTGGGAGAGCCGCTCCTGAGAGCCCGCTGGGCGAACTGGGTCGTTGCACTCTCGCTCATCGGAGCCGATGTGGGGGCCAACCTCTACTTTGGAGCCACAAGCGCCACGTTCTTCCTGGTGAACAATACCGTACTCGTCCTGGCCGTCGTGGGTGTCACGAGCCTCTGGGCGCAGAGTGGCATAAAGGCCAGAGACGTGGCCGTGCTAGGTGGGGTGCTGGCACTCTACGACCTCATCGCGACCTCCCTCCTGCCGCTTATGACCGACTTGATTGCGCGCCTGGCGAGCATCCCGTTTGCCCCCATCCTAAGCTGGGGCGTTGGCCCCGAGCGGTTCGTCATCGGCCTCGGAGATCTGCTTTTGGCGACGGTGTTCCCGCTGGCCATGCGCAAGGCGTTCGGCCGATCGGCTGGGATCGCGGCGATCATCATAAACCTGGGCACGCTCGCCGCCACGCTGGCGTTCTTGCAGCTAGCCAGGTTGGAGGTGGCAGTACCGCTGATGACCGGACTGGGACCGCTGATGGTGGTGCAGTATGCTTTCTGGGTGCGAAGGCGCGGTCCGGAACGCACGACTTGGGAATACCTGCGAGCGGAGCCATTGGACCATCAAGGAACCGCCTAAGGTCGGCTGTAGGCTAGCGCTTCGAGCTTGACCAGATGCCGTTGACAGTGACCGTACAGTAACCCCCGCGAACGCTCGCGAACACCGACGAGCCAAGCCAGTGCGAACGTGGCACAAATATGCGGTTTCCGGACACCCGCGAACGGAGCTTATCTGGGAGGGGAGCGAGGGACCAGGGAACCGTTGGATCTCAGGAGCAGTACGCTATTCTCTTCGGGAGGGTTGCAAAACACGATATGCGCGCAAGGGAGATGCAACATGGCCAGCTTGATCTACTCGGCGATAGCGTCACTGGACGGCTACATAGAGGACGTAGACGGCAACTTCGACTGGGCCATGCCGGACGAGGAGGTGCACGCCTTCATCAACGACCTCGACCGGCCCCTGGGTACCAACCTCTACGGGCGCCGGATGTACGAGACGATGGCCGGCTGGGAGACCGACCCCACTCTCGCTGAGCAGTCGCCCCTCATGCGCGACTTCGCGCAGCTCTGGCAGGCTGCCGACAAGATCGTGTACTCCAGGACGCTGGATGCGGTATCCACCGCGAGGACGAGGATCGAACGGGATTTCGACCCCGACGCGGTCCGGAAGATGAAGGCGTCGGCGGGACAGGACATGATCGTGGGCGGTGCCAACCTCGCCGCCCAGGCGTTCGGGGCCGGGTTGGTTGACGAGTGCCACCTGTTCGTCGCGCCCGTCGTGGTAGGAGGCGGCAAACGGGCCCTCCCTGCCAACGTCCGCGTGATGCTCGAGTTGTTAGACGAACGCCGGTTCGGCAACGGCATGGTCTACCTGCGCTACCGCACCGGGGCCTGATCTTCGAGCGACAGCGGGACACGGGCTGGGCACGATAACGAAAAACTGCTACCACTGGTGGCAGAAATAGGGGGGTCGCATAACCTACTCATCATGAAGAAGTGCAAGGATGCAAGCGAGTTTCAGCAGGGGCGCCGGTCTTTCCCGTCTGCTATTCTTGGCTTGAGAGCAGCTGGCGTACGCGAGCGCACTTTACCACCCGTGAGGTTACTACTGTGAAGTTCAGCTACGAGATGCTTCCGGAACAGCCCGTCCCTGCGCTGCTCGAGATAGTCGACCTGCTCGATGAGCTGGGCTTCTACGCTTGCTACAGCGCCGACGAAACGTACCACAAAGATATGTGGCAGATCTTCGCCGTCGCGGCCACCAGGACGAAGCATGTACGGCTCGGCCCCGACGTAACACACGTGATCATCAAGGACCCTACTATCATCGCCCAGCAGGTCGCCACCCTGGACGAGCTCTCCGGCGGCAGGGCCGAGGCGGCTTTCTCCATAGGCAACATCGCGATGCTCGAGCAGTACCATGTCGATTGGAAGGGCACGCGTCCGATGGAGCGCCTGCGGGAGGCCTATCGGGTGATGCGCGGCTTCCTCGACGAGGGCGCCTTCGACTTCGAGGGCGAGTTCTACAAGTACACGGGACTCTTCACCGCGGCGAGACCCGTGCAAGAGCGGGTGCCGCTCAAGATCGGCGCCATGGGTGGCCCCAGGTCGTTCGAGCTTGCGGGTGAGATAGCCGACGGGCTGCACATCGCCTGCGCGTATTCGTCCAAGGCCCTCGGGTACGCGGCGGACCACTTCCGAGCGGGGGCGGAAAGCGCCGGGAGAGACTGGTCGAGCCTGGATCTTGGCGCCAACGTACTCACGGCTATTGGCACCGACTCCAACGCAGCCAGGGAAGCCGCCAGGGTGATCTCGGCCTTCTACATCCCTTCGATGCCCCGGCAACTGATCGAGCGGCACGGCATCGACTACGAGAGCGTTCGACCCATCGTGGAGGCCTTCGGCTCGGGGGACGTCGGCAGAGCGCTGGAGTTGACCTCGAGCGAGGTCGGAGCGAAGCTTTCCATCGCGGGCACGCCAGAAGAATGGGTCGAGAAGATCGAGACCGACGTACTGCCGAACGGCTTCGATCACCTTATCGTCGCTATAGCCGACCCTTTCCTCGTAAAGAGTTGGTCGGGGATGAGCATCGAAGGTCTGCCCGACACAAGGGCTCAGCTGCGCCTCATCGAGGAGCGGGTCATCCCTATGCTGCAGTGAAGCTACGGCGGGACCCGTGCCAACGCGAAGCCCGACCGTCGCCTCGCTCCTCCTTTCGGCGATTACAGCAGCTTGCAATGGAACTGAGCCAGTGTGTGCAAGCTATCAGCCATCAGCTTTCAGCCAAGATCGAAAAGCTGATACTGAATCCGGGAAAACGCCGTTGCTTTTTGTCCTCGCGGTCGTAGCGGCTCCGTCCCCCGTCATTCCCGCGGGGCCTGTCCCCGCGAAGGCGGGGAGCGGGAATCCACGACCTTTATGAGTCGTTACCGGGAGCGCCGGAGCACGGTCGCGGCAGCCGAGAGTATGCAGCGGTATTCTCCCGGATTCGGTATGAAAGCTGATGGCTGACCGCTGATAGCTCCCTTCGAAGAGGGTCAATTCTTATGCAATTCACTGTATTGTATCGGTTCCTGGACATCGGCACCGGTCCCGGTCGTGTGGGCGACGGTGTGGGGCGGGCACATGTCCGCTAACTTCTTTGCGTCTCCTCAATCGTTTGCCGTGAACTCGACGTCTTTGGTCTCTGGACCCCACGCGGCTCCGACGACGATCAGGAGGGCGCCGAAGACGAGGAGCGCGAGAACCGTGTACTCGAAGGGTATGAACGCTGACAGGCCGGCCTGGTAGAAGGCGTAGAAGGAGGGAAGAACGATTGCGAGGCTGTAAGCCAGCCCGTAGCCCGAGGCGCGTACGCCGACGTGAAAGCGCTCGCTCACGTAGGCCGGCGTGAGGGCGAACGGGGATACCACCAGCGACACGACGACGCTTGTCAGGACGGTTACCCAGAACAAACTGCTCACCGCGCCGCTTATGATCAGGTAGTAGAGCGCGGTGGCTAGGATCGCCATTATCAGGCCGACGGCGATAAGGAAGGGACGGCGTCCTGTCACCTGGCTGAGCGCGCCAGCCCCAACGATAACCGGGGCGAGGACGAGGTAAGCGACGACCAGCGTCACCGTGACCTGCGTGCTGGAGAATCCGGTCTCGGCGAGCACTCCCGGCAGGACGGCGGCCACGGTTTGCAATGTGAGCCAGAGGCCGTTCATGAGCAAGAAAACCTGCAGAAAGCTCTTCAGGTTCTCGCCCCTGAACAGGGTCTTGAGTGGGGCATCCGGCGTGTCGGAATGCTGCCAGAGCTCCGATTCGCTGACCGTGCGGGCGTAGTAGAAGACGAACGCGAAGGCTAGCAGTGCCCCGATAACGAAAGGAATCCTCCACCCCCACTGCACGTAAGGCGAGCCGACGCCCTCGGCGGGCAGCAGGAACAGCAGGAGCAGCGTGATCAGCGAGATGGTGGCGTAGGCCAGCGGGAAGGCGCTGTCGATCAAGCCGCTGTAGAGGCCCCTCTTTTCGTGCGGCGCGTACTCCATCGCCAGAGGGTTCGCCGACGTATACTCCCCGCCAAGGAAGACGCCGTCGATAAACCGCAGGGCGATCAGGAGTACCACCGCCAATATGCCCCACTGCTCGTAACCAGGCAGCAGCGCTATGAGCAGCGTCGCCGTGCCGAAGCCAGCGACCGAGATAATGGCCGTTCGCCTGCGTCCGATAGTGTCTGCAAAGTGGCCGAATATCGCGGCCCCGAGAGGCCGCCCGACCAGCGTCGCCGCGAAGATCGAGGCGCTGACGATCGCGGTTGCGCTGGCGCTCAAGTCCGGGGAGACGAAGTACGCTATCGCGGGCGCAAGCACCACGATGGGAAGATAGATGTCGAACAGGTCAACGTAGAAGCCCAGGAAGGCCCCTTTCAGCGCGCTTCGGGCTCGCTCTTCGCGTTCCCCACTATCCGCTACGCCAACCGAGGTCGCCATGCCGTTCCTCCTCCTGTTTACCTACTTACGGCTCGACGGTTCCGCACCCGCCGATCAGTCAGACCTGCTCCGTCCTTGCTCGGGTGAGTCCCAGTACCATCGCGCGGGCGGTCCGTAGCCCATCGGTGGCGGGTACCACATGGGGACCTGCACGTAACCCCGATCGTGGCGCCTCCCCCGACGGGACGCTACGAGCACCCCGATGAGGATTCCCAAGAGTAGCCCAAGCACTCCTGGTGCGGCCTGGCGCAGGGTCGGGATGCCGACCACCGACAGCATGTCGAGCGACTCGTCCTCAGCAGGGGGTGGGGGGGAGGTGCCAGAATCTTCCGCGCCCGTCTCGGCGGTTTGCTCGCCCCGCGAAGAGCTTTCGGTCGTCTCTTCCCCGGTGTCCCCGTCCGAGAGTACCTGGGCTTCCAGGTTGCGGGCGAACTGGTCCAGGATCCGCCCCGAGACGGTGCCGATGGCGCCCCTGCCGAACTGCGCCACCTTTCCGCGCACCTCCATGTCGGTATCCATCGTAAGCACGCTCTCGGAATCCGAGCCCGTGACGGTGGCCGTAATCGTGGCCTCCGTGCCGCCCTGTCCGTTTATCTCGCTGCCCGAGGCCCTCATCACCGCGCGTCTGGAGTCCCGGTCCAGCTCCTGGAAAAAGATGGTTCCCCTGTAAGAGACGGTGATCGGCCCGACTTTCACCTTCACGGTGCCAGCGTACGTGTCGTCGTCCTCTTTCCCTTCGAGGGTTGCGCCGGGCAACAGGGGTGCCACCCGCTCGACGTCGGAGAGCACGTCGAAGAGTTCATCGGGAGGCGCCGCCACCTCGATCTGGTTCTGGATCTTCATTCGTGCTCCGGTATGTCCATGAGCGCCTTGCGCTGACCGCCATCGATAGGTATGTGTGCGCCGTGCACGAAGCTCGCCCTCTGGGAGGCCAGGAAGACCACCAGGTTGGCAACCTCCTCCGGTTCACAGATTCGGCCGAACGGGATGCTCCCCACGGCCAGCTCGTGGGCCCTCTCCTGGGAGACCCCCTTGTCCCTGGCGAACGCTTTCTCGAGCCCATCCCACCGGTCGGTGTTCACAGGACCAGGATTGACCGTATTGATGCGGATACCGAGGGGACCGTACTGATCCGCCATGGCCGAGGCGAAGTTGATGTCGGCGGCGTTTGCAACCCCAGCGGTGGTCTCCCAGGGGGTTGGCTTGAGACCGTCGTTGCCAACGACGAGCACCACGCTACCTTCTCCCTGTGCTCTCATGCGCGGTAGCACTGCCCTGCAAGCCCTGACGTAGCCCATGAACTTCAGGTTCAGGCTGCTGAACCATTCGTCTTCCGTCAGGTTCTCGAGAAGGCCCCCTGGTGAGCTTCCGGCGCAGGTGACGAGGATGTTGATCCTGCCGAGGGAGTCGACCGTCTCGGAGACCGCGCGTTCGACGTCTTCCGGATCGCTCATGTCGCCAGCGATGGGCACGACCTTCCGGCCTGTGGCGTCGGAGAGCTCCCTGGCCGTCTCCTCGAGCAGCTCCTTCCCCCTTGCGGTGATAACCACGGTGCTCCCCTCCTCGGCGAAGAGCCTGGCGCAACGCTTGCCGATGCCCTTGCTGGCCCCCGTGATGAATACGACCTTGTCCTCCAGACCCAGGTCCATCCCCTCCTCCTTCCGGTTGTCCCGCTCTACGGTGCTGTCCTGTTACCTTCACTGGCCGTCTCGATCAGCTCATCTTTCAACACCTTTCCCATCTCGTTCCTGGGAAGCTGCTCGACCGTGAAGAACCTCTTGGGGCACTTGTAGGCGCTGAGGCGCCCGCGGGCGTGGGCCGCGAGTTCTTCGTCGTCTACCTCACCCTCCCCGGAGGGAACGACGAAGGCGACCACCTCTTCTCCCCACCGCCCCGACGGGACGCCAACGACGGCCGCTGTTCGCACCGACGCGTGGTCTTCGAGGAGGAGCTCTACCTCCCTGGGATACACGTTCAACCCGCCCGTGATGATCATCTCCTTGGCCCGTCCCGTGATGGAAAGGTATCCGTCCTCCGGGTCCACGCGCCCTATGTCCCCCGTACGGAACCACCCTCCCGGGTAGAAGCTTTCCTCCGTGGCCTCAGGGAGGTGCCAGTAGCTCCCGAACACCTGCGGACCGCGCAAGACCACCTCGCCGTCCTCGCCGGCCGGGACGACGGTGCCCTCATCGTCGACGATGGCCAGCTCGGTCCCTGGAAGGGGCAGCCCCACAGATCCGAACTTGCGCGGACCGTCGTACGGGTTGGAGACGCTCAGGCCGCTCTCGGTACTGCCATAACGCTCCAGGATTTCCCGGCCAAGCAGCGAAGACACTTTTTCGGCCAGCGAGGGAGAGAGGGCCGAAGAGCCGCAGACGGCCAGCCTCAAGGTCGAAAAGTCTACGTCCCCAATGCCTTCCCAGGTGGCGAGCTTCTCGTACATGGCAGGCACGGCGAAGAGGATCGTTGCGCCTTCGGACTCGATCGTCGCGCAGAGTTCGGCAGGGTCGAACCTGCTGTGCACCACGGCGCGAGATCCGGCCATAAGCGTCGCGTGAACGCCACCGAGCCCGTGCTGGTGGGTGAAAGGGAGCGCGTGCACGAGCACGTCGCGGACGCTCCATCGCCACGCCCGCATCGCCGCGCGGATGGAGGAGAGCAGGTTGGCGTGGGAGAGCGGCACCCCCTTGGGACGTCCCGTTGTGCCCGAGGTATAGGCGAGTAACGCTGCACTATTACCGTCGGCCGGCTCCAGGGGTTCGCCCCTGGAGATTACTTCCTGCAGCGTCGTGATGTCGTTAGACACCCCTTCCCCGAGCGCGACGACGGATCGGAGGGCACTATCACCACGAGCGAGCGATGCGAGCCGCTCGAGTGCGTCGCCCTGCGCCAGCGCGCACGTCGCGCCGCTGTCTTCCACGAAGTGGCGCAGCTCGTGCTCCGTGAGGCCGGCGCCGGCCGGAACCACCACGGCCTCAGCCTTGAGGATGCCGAGGTAGGCGGCGACGAAGTCTAGCGAGTTGTTGCCGCACAGGAGAACCCGTCCCCCCGGTTCGACGTCCTGTGCTCTGATCCAGCCTCCCACCGCCGCTGCCTGGCGGTCGAGCTCACCGTGGGTGATCCCTTCTCCGTCTATGATCAGGGCAGGCCGCCCGGGGTCACGCGCTGCGGTGTCATGGAACGCCAGGGGTAAGGACCCCTCCGCGAGGTCTGCCCGCAGCGATCCGGCTTCGACATCCTCCCCCAGATGTTGCCGCCACGCTCGAACCGCTTCGGGCACCACGCGGCCGGTGTCCGCTAGTCCGGTCAAGTTGCTCCCTCCCCACGAGACAGGCCCGAAACCGACCCGGTCCAGGCCGCCCGGTTGCCCGACCTCTCCTCACGCAGCGCGTCGAGTAGCCCGGAGGCTCCGTTCACGATGCGTTTCACCCTTCTTGCCGCCCCGCGATCCAACCCCGCGAATTCTGAGGCGAGCCTGACGGCCACCTCCTCGGGATTCTCTTCGACCCGGTCCACGAGCCCCACGGCCAGGGCTTCCTCCGCCCCGACGGGGCGCATCGTGAGGCAGAGGTCCATGGCCCGGCCTCTGCCTACCAGGGAAGGAAGCCCCCAGGACGCGACCGCCAGGCCGTGCCCCGGTCCGGAGACGCGCATCATCGTTTCCCTACCCGCAACCCGCAAATCTCCTGCGATGGCGAGTTGGAATCCGGCCCCGACAGCGTGCCCGTCGAGGGCCACCACTATCGGGACCGATAGCGTCACCATCTTTTCGTAGAGCTCGTACAAGAGGTCGCTAACGTTCGCCCGTTCCTCGTCTTCGAGGTCGAGATCCGCCCCGGCGCAGAAGGCCCTGAGGTTGGTAGAGCAGAGGACTACCGCGCCAGCCTCGAGGCTGTCGAAGGCGTCCAGCAGGGCGGATACGAGCGGCAGGTTGACGGCGTTTAGCCGATCCGGGCGGTTGAGCCGCAGGCGCACGACATCCTTCACCGGGCTGTCGGTCAGCAGCTCCTTCGTTTTCTCCATCGGCCTATGAGACGGGCTCGCACAACTCAACCAGGATCCCGCCGAAGGCCCGCGGGTCGAGGAAAGCGATGCGCATGCCGCCGGCGCCGGGAAGTGGGGGGTCGCCCAGCGGCTCCACCCCGCGTGCCTTCAGCTCGTCAAGCGCGGCTTCGAGATCATCGACCTCGAAGGCCGCGTGTTGTATGCCAGGCCCGTGTTCCTTCAGGTATTCGGCGTTGGAGCCCGAGGGGGTGAGGGGTTTGATCAGCTCGACCAGCGTCTCTCCGCAGGGGAGAAACGCTATCTCCAGTTCGTCCCCGTAAGGCTCCACGTGGTCGAGCCTCAACCCGAGGTTCCCGGTAAAGCTCCTAACCGCGTCGTCGAGGTCTTCCACGATGATACCCAGGTGGTTGAGACGCTTGATGTTCACCCGCCCGGCTCCGCGACCACCCGCGTCGGCCCCCCGTTCTGGCCGACCAGCCTCAAGGGAAAAGCCGTGACCTCGAAACCGGACGAAGGAAGCTCGGACAGGCGCATAAGGTTTTCGATCAGCAGCACGCCGGCCCCCAGCAGGATGGTGTGATTGGGCCAGGGCTTGGTGTCGTCCACGGCGAAATCCAGCCCGAGCGCCGACGGCGCCGCCTCCGCGATGGCCTCGGCGGCATCCTCGGCGAGGAAGGGGTTTGCCCCGTAGAGCCGCTCGCTTTGCCACGCCTCGTCCGACCAGCCGGTTGCAAGCATCAGGATGGTGCCCTCCGTCTCGGTAGGCTCGAACCCGGCGCTCTTCAGTTGCCCAAGCGAGATCTGGGACCCCGGCTCGGCTACGGATCTCAAGTCCAGACACAGACCCGGTCGCCGAAACCTGTCGATCGGGATCTCGTCTATGGTGGCGCCGTCCTCGATAATGTGGGAAGGCGCGTCTATGTGCGTGCCCGTGTGTATGCTTATCGTCATCATCGTGTTGCGTATCCCATCCCGCTCCAGCGTCGTAAGCGGCTCTAGCCGCGGACACGGATGGCCAGGGACCGGTATGGTCTTCTCCGAGAAAGGCATCGTTAGGTCAAGCATCCTGCTCATCCCGGTCTCCTCCTCCACACGCTTGTTGCTCCCTCACACCCAATATAATGTTAAATAAGATCCGAGTAAAGCGCCGGCTTTCCTGTAGCCTGGGCTTGATCTAAGCTACGGCTTCGGGAGGCGGTGGGGAAGGGGCGAGTGTGAAACCGGCGGCGTTCGAGTATCGAAGGGCAAGCACGGTGGAAGAGGCTGTCGAGCAGCTAACGGAGCTGGGCGAAGACGCCAAGCTGCTGGCGGGCGGCCAGAGCCTGGTGGCCATGATGAACTTCAGGCTGGTCCGTCCCTCCGCGCTCGTCGATATAAAGCGCATCGCCGAGCTGCAGTACGTCGAGTACGACGACGGGGGATTGAGGATCGGGGCTTTGACGCCGCATCGCTGGGTGGAGGCTATGGAGGATCGGCGCATGCTCGAGGATTTCTCGGTGCTCAAGAAGGCGGCCCGATGGGTCGGACACTACCCCATACGAACGGTGGGCACGTTCGGGGGCAGCATCGCGCACGCCGACCCCTCCGCGGAATGGTGCATGCTCGCGCTTCTCCTTGACGCCGAGATCGTGGCGGTCGGGCCAGGGGGCGAGCGCTTGATAGCGGCCTCCGACTTCTTCCAGGGCTTCTTTATGACCGCGCTCGAGCCCGACGAGATGATCGTTGAGGTGCGCTTCCCCAGGCCGGCGCCGCGCGCCGCGCTCCAGGAGTTTGCCAGGCGCGCCGGGGATTACGGTATCGTGGCCGCCGCCGCTGCCCTTGAGGTCGAAGACGGCGAGTGCCGCTCGGCCCGCGTGGTGCTCGGGGGTGTCTCCGACGTCCCGTTGCGTATCCCCGAAGCTGAGGACACCCTCGCGGGGGCAGAGGCCGGTCCCGAGGCCTTCGAGGCGGCGGGCCTGGCGGCATCGGAGGCCATAGATCCCCCCTCCGACACCCAGGCAACGGCGGAGTACAGGCGAGACCTCGCCTCGGTCCTGGTAAAGAGGGCGTTGGAAGAGGCGACGGCCGATGCCCGCTGAGGAATCTTCCTCGCCCAACGCGTGGGTCGGCAAGCCCATGCGCAGGGTCGAGGATAGGCGGCACCTCACGGGACGGGGCCTCTTCGTCGACGACATGAAGCGGTCCAACATGCTCCACGCCAGCTTCGTCCGCTCCCCCTTCGGCGCGGCGCGCGTGAACGAGGTCTCCGTCGAAGACGCATTGGAGCTTGACGGCGTGGAGGCTGTCATAACGGCCGCTGACCTCGGGGAGATCCCTGGCCTCAAGGCCGTTCTGAACCGACCGGAATTCGTCCCTGTGGAGATGCCGCTGCTCGCCGGCGACACGGTCCGCCACGCCGGCGAGCCCGTCGCGATAGTTTTGGCTGATTCCCCCCACACGGCGGAGGACGGAGCCGAGGCCGTCAGGATCGAGTACGAGCCCCTGGAACCCATCGTGTCGCTGGACGCAGCGCTCGAGGAACACGCCAGGACGGTGCACGAGGGGACCGAAGACAACGTGCTTCTCGACGTGACTGATACCAACGACCCGGAGCTGGAAGAGGCTTTCGGGGGGGCAGACATCGTGGTCGAGGCCACGTTCCAATCGGGGCGGCTCGCGGCCGTTCCCATAGAGGCCCGGGCCTGCCTTGCCGAATGGGACGCCCGGGAGGACACCCTGATCCTGCACACCTCCACGCAGGTGCCCTACGTTGTGCGCACCGCCGTCTCCGACGTTCTAGGCATCCCGCAGCAGCGCGTGCGCGTCGTAGCCCCCGACGTGGGCGGCGGCTTCGGGCAGAAGTGCGTGGTCGGCCGCGAGGAGGTGATGGTGCCCATCGCCGCCCAGATGGTTGGTCGCCCGGTCAAGTGGGTCGAAGATAGGCAGGAGAACCTGACCGCCTCCTTCCACGGCCACGAGCAACGCTATGATGCCCGCGCCGCCTTCGACGGAGAGGGGCGTTTGATCGCCCTCGACGCCGACATCGTGTGCGACGTTGGCGCGTACTCGTGCTACCCGTTCACCTGCGGGGTCGAGCCGCTCATGGCGGCGACGGAGATGCCAGGCCCCTACCGTCTGCCGAGCTACCGCTCGCGGGCGCGGGCTGTGACCACGAACAAGGCCCCCATGGCCCCCTACCGCGGCGTCTCAAGGCCCCAGTTCACGTTCGTGCTCGAGCGCCTTATGCAGAAGGCCGCCGAAAGAGCGGACATAAGCGCCGTGGAGATCCGGCGTCGCAACCTGATCTCCGCCGACGAGTTCCCCTACGAGAGCCCGACCGGCGTCGTCTACGACCCGGGAAGCTACCTCGAGGCCCTCGAAAAGTGCGCCGAGGTAATGGACGAGAGCGGTTGGGAACAGCGACAGCAAGAGGCACGTGATGAGGGAAGGCTGATCGGCCTGGGCTTTTGCAGCTTCGCCGAGCGAACGGGCTACGGAACCAGGGCCTTCGCCCTCAGGAGGATGGCCATAACGCCGGGTGGCGACAACGCCCGGCTCAGGATGGACCCGTCTGGAAACGTGACCGTCTCGGTTGGCACCAGTGGCCACGGCCAGGGCCACCAGACCACGCTCGCCCAGATCGCCGCCGACGGGCTTGGCATTGGCCCCGAGACCATAACGGTGCGTCAGGGAGACACCGAATCCACGCCTTACGGCTGGGGCACCTTCGCCAGTCGCTCAGCGGTTATCGGGGGAGGGGCAACCAAAAAGGCGGCGGAGATCCTGGCCGAGCGCGTAAAGGAGGTGGCGGGTCACCTGCTGGAAGCAGCCCCCGCGGACCTGGAGATCGAGAACGGCAACGTCTTCGTCAAGGGCTCGCCCGATCACAACATAACGGTTGCCAGGGTGGCACGCGCCGTCCACATAGAGCCGCACCTGCTTCCGGAGGGTGAGGCGGGAACGCTAGATGCCAGCGCGGGCTTCGACCCTCCGGGAACGTTCTCCAACGCTACTCACGGGGTCATGGTCGAGGTCGACCCGGAGACGGGCGAAGTCGGGATCGACCGCTACGTGGTGGTGGAGGACTGCGGGGTGGTCATCAACCCCATGATAGTGGACGGCCAGGTACGCGGCGGTGTGGCGCAGGGCATCGCCGCCGCGCTCTACGAGCAGCTGGTCTACGACGACGAAGGGCAACTCGTCACATCGACCTTGATGGACTATTTGGTTCCGTCCTCGACGGAGATACCTGCAGTCGAGATCTTCCACCTACAGACGCCCTGCGAGTTCAGCGAGACGGGGGCGAAGGGGATGGGGGAGGGGGGCACCATAGGAGCGCCAGCGGCCGTTGCCAATGCGGTGACCGACGCCCTCTCGCATCTGGGCGTCGAGGTGGACCGGCTACCCATCACGCCGGACCGTCTGCGGGCGGCGATCAAGGAGTCACGGGCGCACGGAGGAGTTGGCCGATGAAGGAGACCCACCTCACAAAGTTCACCGTCAACGGTCGCACCGAGGAGGTCGAGGTCGAGCCCCGCAGGACGCTGGCCGACGTCTTGCGCCACGACCTGGGCTACACGGGCACGCACGTGGGCTGCGAGCACGGTATCTGCGGCGCCTGCACCATCTTGCTCGACGGCCTTCCGGCGAGATCCTGCCTAATCTTCGGCGTGCAGGCCGACGGGTGCGAGATCGAGACGGTGGAAGGCCTGGAGTCGGACGGACGACTCAACCCTCTGCAGGAAGCCTTCTCCGCCCACCACGGTCTGCAGTGCGGGTTTTGCACCCCGGGGTTCCTGATGCTGGCGACGGCATTCCTCAGGGAGAACTACGACCCAACGGAAGAAGAGGTGCGGGAGGCGATGTCCTCCAACCTCTGCCGGTGCACAGGGTACCAGGGAATCGTCGATGCGGTGCGCGCCGCCTCGGGCAAGAGCCTGGAAGGCGATGAGCCAGGGGTCCCTGACGCTTCCGGCGAGGAGGTCGGGGGCGTCTCCTCCATGCGCGACGCTGGGGGCCACGGTCAGTGAGCGTCGTCGGGAGGCGGGTTGGCCGCCTCGAAGACCGCCGTCTGCTACGCGGGCTTGGCCACTTCGTCGACGACGTAAACCTCCAGGGGCAGCTTTGGATGAGGGTCTTGAGGTCCCCGCTCGCCCACGCGCGCCTGAAGAGCGTAAAGACGGAGGCGGCCCTCGCCCTCCCCGGGGTCGAAACCGTGCTGACCGGCGAGGACCTCGAAGAGACCGACCCGATACCTGTTCGCACCGCTTCCGAGCTCGACCTCGACGCCTATCTGCAGCCGATCCTGGCGCGCGAGAGGGTGCGCTACGTGGGTGAGCCCGTCGCCGTGGTGCTTGCCGAGGACGCCTATCTCGCCGAAGACGCCGCCGAGCTCATAGAGGTGCAGTACGAGGAACTGCCGGTCGCCCTCGAAGCCAGCGAGGCGATCGGGGCGGATGCACCGCAACTAAGGGGCGGGACCGGCAACGAGGCCGCGACGCTGGAAATGGGCTACGGGGACGTCGAAGCGGCGTTCGAGGAAGCGGCGCACGCCGTCGAGATCGACGTCAAGATCGGACGCCACTCGGGGGTGCCGCTGGAGACCAGGGGGCTCGTGGCCGACTACGACGCGGGGAGCGACCATCTCGTCATCTGGGGGGCGACCAAGGTGCCCCACTTCAACCGCAGGGTGCTCTCGCGGATGCTGGAAATGCCCCTGAGCCATATCAGCATGAAGAAGTCCGACGCGGGGGGCGGCTTCGGCGTGCGGGGCGAATTCTACCCGGAGGACTTCCTGGTGCCCTACCTGGCACGCCTCACCGGGCGCCCGGTGAAGTGGACCGAGGATCGCCAGGAGCACCTCATGGCCGCCAACCACTCCCGCGAGCAGAGGCACCGGCTGGAGGCGGCCTTCGACGGGGAGCACAGGTTGCTCGGGCTGCGGGCCGAGGTGTGGCACGACAACGGCGCCTACGTCCGCACCCACGGCGTCATCGTTCCCGACCTTACCCTCGCGATGCTGCCTGGCCCATACAGGGTTCCGGCCTACGAGGGTACCGCCCACGTCGCGCTAACCAACAAGACGCCCTGCGGCACCTTCCGTGGTCCCGGTCGCTACGAGGGGACCTTCTCCCGCGAGCATCTGCTCGACGTGGCCGGCGCAGAGCTAGGCGTGGACCGGCTCGAGCTGAGGCGGAAGAATCTGCTCTCCACCGCGGAGATACCCCACGTCAGGAACCTCTCCACCCTCGGTACCGACGTGGTCCTCGACGCCGGCGACTACGAGGGGCTGCTGGACAAAGCGCTCTCCCGCGCGGACTTCGGGGCGTGGCAGGAAGAGGCGCGGGATCTGCGATCCCGGGGAAGGCTCGTCGGCACGGGAATCGGCTATTTCCTGGAGAAAAGCGGGCTCGGTCCGTACGAGGAGGCCACCGTCGAGGTTGACCCCACCGGCTCCGTTCGGGTGTTAATCGGGGGCGCCTCGCTCGGCCAGGGCATCGAGACGGTTATGGCCCAGATCGCGGCCGAGGAGCTGAGCGTCACGCCCGAGGCGATCGAGGTGGTGCACACCGACACGGACCTCTTGCCCGACGGGGTGGGCTCCTGGGCCAGCCGATCTACGGTCGTCGGCGGCAGCGCGGTGATGCTCGCGGCGAAGGCCACGGCCGAGAAGGCGTTGCGCGTTGCGGCTGACTTGCTGGAGGCTTCCGCAGTCGATCTGCGCCTGGATGATGGTAGGGCGGTGGTGGCGGGCTCCCCTGACCGGTCGCTCTCTTTGGGCGAGATCGCGGCAGCCTGCGATCCCATGAGCAGCGCAGGCAGGAACGAAGAGCCTGGTCTTGGCGCCCGTCGCACCTTCTCGGTCGACCACATGACGTATCCCTACGGCGTGCATCTGGCGCAGGTCGAGGTCGACCCTGAGACCGGCGGGGTGGAGGTGTTGCGCTATTTCATCGCCTACGAGGTCGGGCGCGCGGTCAACCCGACGCTAGTGGAGGGGCAGCTCATCGGGGGGGCAGCCCAGGGCCTCGGAGGCGCCCTGCTCGAGGAGTTCGGCTACGACGAGTCGGGCCAACCCCTGGCCACGACCTTTATTGACTACCTGGAACCGACCGCGGCCGAGGTCCCCCGCGTAGAGACCCTCGTGTGCGAGGACGCGCCGTCCCCGGACAACCCCTTGGGCGTCAAGGGTGCCGGAGAAGGGGGGGTCACGGGTTGTGGGGCGACCGTGTGCAGCGCGGTGGAAGACGCACTCTCGCTGCCCGGCGGTATCACGGCCTTGCCTATAACCCCCGCCCGGGTGCGCTCCCTTGTGCGCTACCGGAACGAGACCCCGGGCCGTCCAGCAAAGCGATAATGTTCTCGAGGGCGTCTTGCCTGTGCTCGTCCTGGACGGCGATGGCCCCCTCCACGTCACCCACCCTGCAGGCCTCGACCAGCGCCCTGTGACTCTCGTGGGCCCGCTCGTACCAGGCGGGGTCGGCGATCAGGCTGCGGTACGCCTCCGAGTTCTGCCAGAGGACCTCGATCATGCGGTAGATCCTCGGCAAACCCGCCCGCTCGAACAACAGGAAGTGGAAATCCCGGTTGGCCTGGGCGTATCTAAGTATGTCGTCGATTGCCGCGAGGTCGATCATTCGTGCTACCAAACCTTCGAGAACCCGGAGGAGTTCTGGCTCGACTTTGGGAATCTCCCGACGGGTGACCTCCGTCTCGAGCAGACGCCTCGCAAGGTATAACTCCACTATCTGCTCGCTGGAGAGCTCGACCACCTTGTATCCCCGGTGGCTCTCGTAGACGACCTACCCCTCGGCCCTCAACGTGTTTAAGGCCTCCCTCACGGGAACCGAGCTGACGGTCAGTTGCCTCGCAACCTCCCACTGCCGCAACCACTGCCCGGGTTGTATGCGGCGGGCCATGATGACCTCGCGGATCTCCCGGAGGACCCTCTCCTGCGCGGTGGGCGGCCTGCGATACTCCCCGCGATCTACAAGCGAACTTGCTCCACCGCCTGGCCTCTTCGGTTCGGAGCCGCTGCGCCCGTTCATCCGAACAAATCTACCACACCGGATGGAATATGATACGCGGTGGCAGGATGGCAACCCGGCAGGTACGGAGGCCGTAGTATGGAGCGCGACAGGGAAAATTTCGTCAGAGATGAGCCCGAGGTCCTGAGAATCTTCATGCGGCGCATAGGGCTCGACGACGATAAGCTCGAGATGTCGGGCGAGCCGAGGGCGGATCGGTCTATGATGCTACCGTGAGCATCGAAAGTATCGTTTACGTGCGAGGGAAGGGGAGCGTTTCCACTACTTTTGCTGACGCTCGCCGGGCCAGTCAGGAGCCCGGGAAGTTGTCCTGGGTCCGGCTGGTCGAGCCCGACGAAAAAGACCTTGGTGTGATCTCTGACAGCTTTGGTCTGGAACCCCATCTGTTGGAGGAGGCCGCAAGGTTTCCGCACCGGTCGGACATAGACAGGCATGAGGAGCGGCTGGTCGCCGTGCTGCCGATATTACGGGCGTCGGGCGGAGAGGACGACAGCAAGGGCGGGTTCACACCTGTAGAGAGCGACTGGGTGCTCGTTCTGGCCGTGGAAGGGCCGAACATGATCGTCACGCTCACCGATGATGCCCCCCCGGTGCTGGACCGGCTGCGTCGAAGTATGGAAGGGACGTTGGATCGCCTGGCGGAAGACTCGACGACGGTCCTCCTCGGGATAGTGAGCGGGGTAATAGGGGACTACGAAAGTGCCGTCGAGGCCGTCGACAGGCGCATCTGGGATGCCGAGGTCACGGTGATGGAAGGCAAATCGGGCGACGTCTTGCGTCGGATTCACGCGCTCACGAGTCAAGCGGTTGGATTACAACAGGAGATCAAACCCCTCGCCTCGGCGCTCGAACGGCTAACGGAGGGCGACGATCCCGTTGTTCAGAGGCAACTGTCCCGCATAAGGCACCGCGCGCTCCGGGTGACGGAGAAGCTCGACGGAGCGCGGGAACTGCTCTCGAGCCTGCTTCAGGTCAACCTCACCGTGGTCGGACAGAAGATCTCCGCGTGGGGCGCTATCCTCATCGTTCCGTCTTTGATCGCGGGCGTGTTCGGTATGAACTTCAACAATGCGTGGTGGACGAAGGCAGATCATGGCTTCGAGGTGATGATAGCTGTTATGCTCCTGATCTCCGGAACCCTGTACTTCTGGTTTAGAAGATCGGGCTGGTTGTAGTTCGGAGATGCCGGAGGGAAAGTCATCCACAGAGGAGTGAAATGCCTATCGACACCGCGCTAATCGGTGCGCTGCACGTTGACTACCTACAGAGCCGGGATCTCGCGCAGGAACAGCACCTTCACCACACCCTGTTCCAGACGTCTACCATCGACGCACTGCTCGACGGCAACTACGACGGCGACGTGAGCTTCGCCGAACTCGAAGAACGGGGAGATTTCGGCCTCGGCACACTAGAAGCGCTGGACGGAGAGATGATCGCGCTCGACGGCGATTTCTACCAGATCAGGGCCGACGGAAAGGCCTATGGGGTAGACGGAAAGACGAAAACGCCTTTCGCCGTCGTGACGTTCTTCGAGCCGGGAAACGCACACCCACTGGATACGGCGACGGACCTCTCCGATCTCAGCGCCCTCGTAGACGGGCTTACCAGGAACACGAGCATCTGCTGCGCCATCCGAGTGGACGGGCACTTCGAGTACGTCAGGACGCGGAGCGTACCCCGCCAGCGCAAACCCTACCCGCCGCTAGTGGAGGTAGTACAGAACCAGCCCGTCTTCGAGCTGCACGACGCGCGGGGTAGCCTGGTCGGCTTCAGGTTCCCCGACTACGCCCAGGGCCTGAACGTAGCCGGCTACCACTTCCACTTCATAACCGCAGACAGGAGCGCCGGCGGGCACGTGCTCGAGTGCCGGCTCACAGCCGGCGAGCTCCGCATCGACCGCGAAGGGGACCTCCGCGTCGAGCTACCATCCGGCGTCGGCCTGCCGGTGCCGGATCAAACCCCAACCAAACGCGAGACGCTCGACCGAATCGAGAGGGGGTAACACGTCCCTGGTCCCGGACCCGAATGTAAGGTCGGTTCGAGAACCGCCCGCGGCTAGAGATCCGTGTCGCGGTGGGTCTGGTCGTCGATCTCGACCTCTTCCCTGCGGACGTCCTCCTCGACGACCTCGACGTCTTCGATCACCTGTTTGCGGATGCGGATTTCCTCCTTGACCACGGGCCGTTTTTCGACGACGATCTCTTCCTCGACGACGGGAACGACGATCTCCTCTTCGCCGATCTCGGGTGCGCCCGTGGGTCGGTCGCCCGTGGAGGCGGTTCCCTCCTCGACGGGCACGCGCTCCACCGTAACCTCGACGCGCTTTTTGGGGACCTCGATGTGCTCCGTCTCCGTGCGCACGCGCTTGCGGACCCGCAAAGTTCCGGCCTCGCGTTCGCGCCTTTCGACCCGCAGCTCTTCCTCGGAGCGCCTGACCCTGACCTCGTCGTCCTCACGGCCACGCGCGCCCGATACCGACCCGACGCTTCCTCCGACGCTTCCTATTTCCGCCGGCTCCTCCGCCAGGCCTGTGCTGGTGGTCGTTCCTCCGACGCCGCGAGTGATCGGCAGTGCGTAGTGGAGCCTGACCCGCCGCTCGAAGTCGGGGGTGACCTCCTCGTCGCGGCCCAGGCTCGGCGCGGTCTCGACCACGGTTACCGGGCGCGAGACAACCATCCGCCTGAGCCCATCGTCGATCGTGATAACCTCGGCGGGGACCAGGACCGAACGGTTCGTGACCGTTCCGGGCTCGACGCCGACGTATTCCGGCTCGTTCCTCTCGTCGACGAACAGGTCGCTTATCGGCCCGATTCTCACCCCGTGCTCGTCGTACACCTCGTAGTCCACGTACCGTTCCTCGGGCGTCACAGGAGGCACTTCACGCCCGGTTTCGATCGGCACGGGCGTTTCCTCTACCGCGCTGATCTCGCGACTGGCGCGGGATCCGGCGTCGTCCGTGTTCCCCACGGCTCCCCTCGCCGGTTCCTGCCTCACGTCTTCCGGCCCGATGTTCTGCGCCGCGGTGCCGGTTATTCCGTCGACGGCCCCTGTGACAGTTCCCACGGTTCCAAGCGTAGTGTCAACGAGGCCTTCGTCTTCCGAGGGCAGTTCATCCCGGTAATCGTGGTGCTCCCTTATACGGCCGTCCTGCCCGTGGAGGAAGAACTCGGTGCCGTCCCGGCGGGCGAGTTCCCTGCCGGTCTCGGCCGCCTCAGACTGCGTCGCGTGGGTCGAGGTCGCCCGCTTGTTCCCCTCTCGGACGACCGCCCATCCTCCATCGCCTGGCTCTATATGCACGGCGGGTTTCTGTGCCATCTCTTCCACTTCCTTTCGCTCGGGGCCTATACCGTCACCATACTCTTATCCTACCCACAAGTGCGCCTAGTCTACGCAGTCGCCCTGCGTACTTCGACAACTCTTAACCTTAGATGGGCGAGAGGCGTGCCGGGTTACGCTATCCTGGCTCAATCCTGGTTGATGCGCCGGTAGGAGCCGGGGGTTTGGCCTGAGAGCTTTTTGAAGGTCTTGGAGAAGTGGTGAACGTCCGAGAACCCGCACTGGGCGGAGATCTCACGCATGGTCAGGCCCGTGTTGTGGAGCAGGTCCTGGGCCCGCTGCACGCGCAGGTGCAGCAGGAACTGGTGGGGCGGCCTGCCGAAGCGATCCCGGAAGACCTGCGAGAACCGGGAGGCCGAGAGCCCTGCCCGCGCCGCCATCTCCGAGACGGAGAGGGGCTCCGAGAGATGGAGCGACATGAACGAGGTGATCCAGTTGAGGAACTCAGGCTGGTCCGGAGAGTCGGCGCTCCCTCTAGAGTACGCCTGCAGCAACGAGAGCACCAGCCCCGTCGCCAGGTAGTGGGACTCGAGCCTGCCGAGCAAATCCCTGCGCTGCCAGATACCTATGGTCTTGAGCATAGTGTCCCTGAACTGCGCGGCCTGCAAAGGCACGAACCTGGTCGGAACCCTGATCCCCGTCTCCTCCTCCAACCCCGGCTGCATGAGCCCGTCGAGACCGGAGATGTCAACCCGCCCGGATCGGACCACGAAACTGTGCTCCCGCGCCGGGTTGTAGAAGATGTCGAGGTGGATGTATGGCGTGATGGTGTAGGACGGCCCTGCGAGGGTGTGTAACCTCCCCGGTCCGACCAGCACGAAGTCCCCGGCGCGAAACAGGTGCTCGCGACCCTCGACGCACGCGATCATCTCTCCCTCCTGCACGTACATCAAGAGGTAGTCCAGGAGCCTGCGCGGGGCCGTGTACCACGCCGACCTCACGGGGAAGCTGGCGTCGCGGACGTAAGGAACTATGGGTCGCTGCACCGTCGGCCTCCTTCCGCCCCGGTCTCCTCCTGCAAGCGTTTTTTACAACAATTTAGTGCGTGTAAGCAATGATCCAAGCTCCGATCTGGCATAACATGCGGGCAAAACGGGAGGAAGAGGCGGAAACGCTCGTGGAAGGGCGCGGAGCAACGGGGTGAAAAAGAACAACGCCGTCGCCGGGCGGGCTCCGCGTTTTCGTACCTGCACGGGGGCGAATCCAAGGTGTTCGTATCGTCGTCCGAAAGGTTGCTAGATATGTACGCAGAGATTTCGCGCAGGCAGTTTCTGGCGAAGGGAGGAAAGGTCGCCCTCGGAGCTGGTCTGGCGGGCTCTTTACTCGCGGGCTGCGGGGGAGGTGGGAGCGGCAGCGGTCAGGTTACGTACTGGAGCAACCTCGACGGGGCGGGGCCGCAAGCCTACTTCAAGAAGAGCATAGAGAAGCCCTTCGAGAAGGCGAACGGTGGCACGGACCTCAAGGTAACCTTCCAGCCTACGGATGAGATGGACCGGCTCGTCAGGACAGCTTTGCAGGGTGGCGAGGGGCCCGACATAATCATGACGCCTGGGCCAGCGTATGCGCAGGAGTACATCGACGCGAACCTGTTCGCCGAGCTCGACGAATATTCCAGTGAGTACAAATGGGACGACAAGCTGCTCGGCTGGGCCATAGATCTCGGACGTTACGAGGACAAGCTGTACGCCATTCCCTATCAGCTACAGACCATGCTCCTCTACTACAACAAGACCCTCTTCGAGGACAAGGGAATGCAACCTCCCAAAAACCGTGAGGAGCTCGAGTCGATGGCCGAGGAGCTGCAGGGCCAGGGCATCACGCCTTTTGCGGCCGGCATCGGGGACGATCCTGCGGCCATAGAGTGGTTCCCGACGGTTTTCTGGAACCACTACTCCGGTCCGGACGCGCTGTATCAGGCGCTGACGGGTGAGATCCCCTTCTCGGATCCCATCTTCGTGGAGGCCATAGAGCTCTTCAACGATTACGTTCAGAAGGGCTAGTTTGGGGGCAGCACGGAGAGGTTTTTCTCCAACCGCTTCGACGCATTGCATGCCGACCTCGGCGACGGCAAGGCCGGAACCAACATCGAGGGTTCCTGGTTCCTCGCGACCATAGAAGACTTCTTCGAGGACTCGGGCGACGGGTGGGACTGGGCCCCGCTGCCCCCTCTGCGCCAGGGAATACCCGAAGAACTTTACGAGCTCGGCATAGGTTCTACCCTCTCGGTAAACGCGCGGGCCGGGGATGCCGATGGCGCGGCAGCGTTTATCGACTACCTCGCGGCGGACAAGATACGAGCCGCGAAGTGGATGGCCGCGGTGCCTGCCGCGTTCAACGCCCCGTTGCCGTTCGTGGAGTCGGATTTCCCGGCGAGCATGGACCCGCGGGTGGCCAGGCAGCTCGCGTCTTTGAGCGAGGCGACGGGCAAGGGCAACTT
>JBKPSF010000309.1:0-3316 GCA_046734875.1 Actinomycetota bacterium
TTCTTTCCAGCCTCGTAGACCGTCTGGGGGGTCGTCAGGGTAGCGGGATCTCCCTTGAAGGGGACGATTGCCACCAGGGAGGTGCCCGTGTACTCGGGGTAGAGGTCGATCTGGCCGTCCTGCAGCGCCTTGTCCGCAATCTGTTCGGAGCCAAGATCCAGCTTCGCAACCCCGTTGAACCCGTTGGCGTCGAGCGCCTGGGCGTACATGCTGCCGAGTATGAACTGCTCGGTGAAGTCCTTCGAGCCGACGACGATGGTCGGGCCGCTGCCGCCGGAGCTCCCGCTGTCGGTACCGCCCACATTGCCGCAGGCGACGACGAGCAGCAGCGAGAGGCCCACAAGCAGCGCTGGTACCGCGCGGATCAGTTTGGTCTTGTTCTTCATCTTTCCTCCTCTTTCCCTTGACCCATCATTTACCTCTCTTCTGCGCGATCTTGAGTCCTTTCGGGGTGAACGCCCTCTCCAGAATACCGAAGCCGATCTCAGTGATGATCGCGAGTATCGCGACAGCCAGGGCTCCGGCGAGCAGTATCTCAGGCCCTCGGCGCGAGTAGCCCTCCACGATCAGATCCCCCAGACCCCCGCCCCCGATAAACGTGGCGAGGGTGGCGCTCGCGACGGTCTGCACGGCGGAGGTTCTGATGCCGGCGAAGATCACGGGCGCGGCTATGGGCAACTGTATGCGAGCCAGGATCTGGCCATCCGAGAGCCCCATGCCACGGGCGGCGCCGATGACACCCTTGTCGACCTCCCTGAGCCCCGTCGAGGCGTTGATGAGGATCGGGGGAATAGCCAGCGCCGTAAGCGCCACCAGGGCCGACCCGAACCCGATCCCGAAAAACGGCAGGGCGAGTGCCAGGATCGCCAGGCTGGGTACGGCGCGCCCGACGTTACCGATGTTGATGGCTATAAGTGCGCCGACCCGCGTGTTGCGTATCAGTAGGGCTACGGGCATCGCTATCGCGATGGCGACGAGCAGGGCGACCAGGGAGAGCACGATGTGCTGCCTGAGCTTCTCCGGAAAATCAGGACGGGCGTAGACCTCGATTATCTTGAAGAGCACTCTACGTCCTCCTGACCCGCGCCCAGGGCCTCAGGTAGCGCTCGAGCGCGAGGAGCAGCAGGTCGGCGATGATGGCAAGCGCCGTCGCGAGGACAGCACCGGCTATGATCATGGTCGGGAACTGCCGGCCGATGCCGTCGAAGATAAGGGTCCCAAGACCCCCACCGTTGATGTAAGCGCCGATGGTGGCGATTCCTATGATCGTTACGGTGGCGATGCGGATGCCCGCCACGATGATTGGCAGCGCTAGCGGCAACTCGACCCGGAAGAGGATCTGACGGTCGGTAAGCCCCATCCCGCGGGCCGCGTCCTTGGTCTCCGGTGGCACGGAATCGAGGCCTGCGACGGTGTTGCGGATAAGGATCAGGAGCGAGTAGGCGACGAGGGCGATGATCACGGGCGATGGCCCGATGGCCACCCCCGGTATGGAGATGAGGATGGCGAAGAGCGCGAGGCTCGGTATGGAGTAGAGGACGCCCGTAACGAACGTGACCGGCGGGTAGGCCTTGCGGTAGCGGGCCGAGAGTATCCCGACTGGTAGCGCGATGACGAGGGCCAAACCGACCGAAATGACGGAGAGGAAGATGTGCCCCTGGAGGGCCGGCACTATATCCTCCCAGAAGTTCTCCTTGATCCACTCCCAGTCTATTAGCTTGGGTTCACCGAGTACGTCCTGCAAGAGGAGCAACGCCGGGTTGTTCACGCCGACGTCTCCCCGCCGTTTGAGACCTCGCCAGAGGCTCCGCCCATGAGATCTTCTATGGCCTCGAAGGTCAGCAGTCCGTTCTTCCCGTCCTTCTCCACCACGGCACTGCTGTGACCCGACCCGATCAGCTCTGAGAGAGCATCCTTGACGGTCAACCCTTCGTCTATTCGGAGGAGACCGCCGGTGCCGCCGTTGGCCGGCTCGAGGTCCATCTCGCCTACGCGCGTAAGTGAGAGCCGCTTGAGGACCCTGTCCCCGCCAACGAACGAAGAGACGAACTCGGAGTCTGGCCTGGAGAGGATGTTTTCGGGGGTGTCGTACTGGGCTAGGACACCGCCCTGCTTGAGGATGGCTATCTTGTCGCCCATCTTTATGGCCTCGTCAATGTCGTGGGTGACGAAGACGATGGTCTTCTTTATGTCCTGCTGGATGCGCAAGAACTCGTCCTGAAGCCCTTCGCGCGTGATCGGGTCGACCGCCCCGAACGGCTCGTCCATGAGCATGATCGGGGGGTCAGCAGCCAGTGCCCGTGCGACCCCGACGCGCTGCTGCTGGCCACCGGAAAGCTCCGCCGGGTAACGGTCGCGGTAATCGTCGGGCGCGAGGCCGACCGTGTCCAGGAGCTCGTCCACGCGGCTCTTGATGCGGCCCTTCTCCCAGCCAACCAAATTGGGTACGGTGCCGATGTTGTCGGCTATGGTGCGGTGGGGGAAGAGGCCTATCTGCTGGATCGCGTAGCCGATCTTGCGCCTGAGTTGCGTGCCGCTCATGGCTGTATTCGGCTCGCCATCTATGAGGATCTCGCCCTCGGTGATCTCGATCAGGCGGTTTATCATCCGCATGGACGTGGTCTTGCCGCAACCACTCGGCCCCACCAACACACAGATCTCTCCATCAGGCACTTCGAAGGAGAGATCGTTGACCACCGGCTTCTCGGAGCCGGGGTAGGTCTTGCTTACCTGCTTAAACTCGATCATTGCACCTCCTGCGGGCCCAGATGTGCCATTCTTTCTCCCTGCGCTCAAGTATCTTTACTTTTTCGACCAAGTTTCCACTCCGACCTAACAGGAAAACATTAGGGTAAGTATACGTGATTCTTGTAACTACGCTTGATGGCGACTTCAGCCACCAGCCAAAAACCAGTAGCTGACAGCACGGTTTGCGAGGCAACCCGCCCTAGGCGCGCCGGCCGACGCCGAGCAACACGTAAAGGATCAAGTAGACCACAGCGGCCGTGAGGGCGACGACGTAGAAGTTTTTCGGGTTCAAATACTGTTGCAAGGGCGTTACCGTGCTGAGTAGCAGACGGGCGGGAGACTCGACCAACACCCCCAGACTGTAGACGGCGCTCGTCAAAACGTTGGTGCCCTGTCCTATATTGGTATATACCAGCCCGACGTGGATGAGTATGAGCAGGATGACCAGGGCGAGTATCGTGCGGATGAGGCCCATCCTCTATCTCCTTCCGTCCGCGACCAACTCAGCTGCGCCCCGGACTCTCCCCACGAGCCTCCCAAGGGCCGTTCTCGGCGGCCAGTATAGCAA
>JBKPSF010000310.1:0-4055 GCA_046734875.1 Actinomycetota bacterium
GGAGGATGAGAAGGTCCTGCTCGGCGCCGCGCAGGCTCCCGAGGGTCTCGGCGCGGCGCAGAGTGCGGAAGTGGAGCGTGCCATCGACGAAGCGTTCGTCTTCGGCTACCGGGGGGTCATATTGGTGGCCGCCGCGATGGCCCTAGCCAGCGCCGTCAGCGCCGCGATCTTGCTCCAGGGCAAGAGGACAACTTAACCACCATGTCAGACCGGAACACGTGGCGGTACATGCCGAGGGTCTACTTTCGATGCTGTTGGTTGCGCCGAGCGATGCGTCTGCGAGCACCTCTGAGACCATCCTCCTACGTGCGACGTCCTTTAGGGTGGATTCGGCTGCTAAAGTAGGTGCGGATGGGCGTAGCTCCGGTGCTCGCGTCCATCAGTGTGAGCGCGACGGCAAGGGACGCACGGTGGCCGGTACGGTATGCGAGATCTCGCTTTCGTTCGAGCACGCACCGGTGCGCGAGGCTCACCGAACGTGCGAAGGGAGATCCTATGCATTCTACACAAAAGGCAGAGAGGCCAGTCATCCTAGCCGTCGATGACGAGCCGACGGTGCTGAGCGCCGTGGTGCGGGATCTGCGGCGCGAGTACGGCCAGCAATACAGGGTGATGAGAGCCGACTCGGGTGAAGCAGCGCTCGAGGTGGCGAGAGAGATGAAACTACGGAACGCATCCGTAGCCCTATTCCTGGTAGATCAACGCATGCCGCTTATGTCAGGTGTGGAGTTCCTCGATGAGGCCATCGGGATCTTCCCCAACGCCAAGCGGGTGCTGCTCACGGCGTACGCGGACACCGAAGCCGCCATCCGCGCCATCAACGAGGTCGGACTGAACCACTATCTCATGAAACCGTGGGATCCACCCGAGGAGAATCTCTACCCGGTGCTCACGGACCTGCTGGACGATTGGCGGGTTTCGTTTGCTCCGCCGTTCGATGGTATCCGCGTCGTCGGTCACCAGTGGTCGGCGCAGTCACACCAGGTCAAGAATTTTCTGGCCCGGAACCTCGTTCCGTACCAGTGGCTGGACATCGAGATCGATGAGGAAGGCCGCCACTTGCTGGAGCTCTCCGGCTCCAATGGCTCCCGATTGCCTCTGGTGCTCTTCCCTGATGGACCTTACCTGGAACAGCCCACGAACGTACAACTGGCGGAGAAGATCGGCTTGAGGATGCATCCGGACCTGCCGTTTTACGACCTGGTCATCGTTGGCGCGGGTCCCGCTGGCCTCGCGGCGGCAGTATACGGTGCCTCCGAAGGACTTGGCACATTGCTCGTCGAGGGTGAGGCGCCCGGTGGGCAGGCGGGCATGAGCTCCCGCATCGAGAACTATCTGGGTTTCCCGAGCGGCTTGAGCGGAGGGGATCTGACGCGGCGCGCCGTGGCCCAAGCCAGCCGATTTGGCGCGGAGATCCTCACGCCCCTGGAGACGAGGGGCATACGGGTTCAGAACCCATATCGCTTCCTCACGCTTACCGACGGCTCCGAGATCAACTGCCACGCGCTGCTCATTGCTACCGGCGTCTCCTATCGCAAGCTGGACGTGCCCGGTGTCGAGAGGCTTACCGGCGCGGGGGTGTACTACGGCGCGGCGATCACCGAGGCGCTGGCCTGTCAAGACAAGGACGTGTTCATAGTCGGCGCGGGAAACTCGGCCGGGCAGGCTGCGGTGTACCTCTCGAAGTACGCGAACTCGGTGACCGTGCTCGTGAGGGGCGACTCGCTCGCCAGGACGATGTCTCACTACCTCGTCTCGCAGGTCGAATCGCACGAGAAGATCACGGTGTCGACACGCTCTTCCGTCGCCGAAGTGAATGGAGACACCAGCCTCGAGGAAATCATCATTACCGATGCCGCGAACGGCGATACTCGGCCTGTGCCGGCGTTCGCCCTCTTCATCTTTATCGGCGCGAGGCCGCGTACGGAATGGGTAGCCGACGTCGTAGAGAGGGATCCGGCGGGCTTCATCCTGACCGGATCCGGCCTGGTGCGGGATGGTCGACGCCCGAAGGGGTGGAGCCTGGATCGAGATCCCTTCTTGTTGGAGGCCAGCGTGCCCGGAATCTTCGCGGCCGGGGATGTGCGCCAGCGGTCGGTCAAGCGCGTAGCCTCCGCCGTGGGAGAGGGCTCGATGGCCGTGCAGTTCGTCCACCAGTATCTGAGCAAGGTTCCGGAGTAGGACGCGGTGACGCTCGACGAGTTACGCCGGGTATCCCTCTTCGCCGACCTCTCCGACGAGGATCTGGAGCAACTTTATGCGATGTCCAGAACGGTTTCCGTCAACGCGGGAGAGCTGTTATTCGAGGAGGGCAGCCCGGGCGATGCGCTCTACGTCATCCTCGATGGTGGACACGAGGTTACCAGGCGGCAAGATCCGCAAGATGTCTTGCTCGCGGTGCGCCGCACAGGTGAGTTTATAGGCGAGATGTCGCTACTCGATCAGGCACCACGGTCTGCCTCGGTGCGCGCGTTGCGGGAGAGCCGCCTGTTAGAGATCAACCATGCTGCCTTCCAGACGCTGCTCTCGCGCAGCGCTTCGGCTTCCTCTAAGATCTTGCGCACGGTGACCTTCCGGTTGCGCAGCACCGAATCGATGCTGGTACAGAACGAAAAGTTGGCTGCGCTCGGCACGCTTGCCGCGGGGCTCGCGCACGAGCTGAACAATCCTGCGGCCGCCATACGGCGGAGCGCGCCGCAGCTGCGCGACGCGCTCTCCGAATGGCAACGCATGGCAATTGAACTCGGCGCGTTCTCCGATCCTCGCCAAGCCAAGGTGGTCGATGCTCTACAGGAGGAGGCCGTGAGGCGCGCAGCCGCGCCCGTCTTGTCCGACCCGATCTCCCTGAGCGATCGGGAAGACGAACTGCAAGATTGGTTGGAGGATCAGGGCGTCGAGCTGGCGTGGGAGTTCGCGCCCGCGCTGGTCTCTTTCGGTTGGGACAAAGAGGAGCTAGAACGGGCGACCGAAGCCTTCTCCACCGCCCAGCGAGCAGTCGTGCTGCGGTGGTTGGCGGCCGGTTCATCAGTCTACGGCCTGCTCGGGGAAGTGGGGACGAGCGCCGGGGCAATCTCGGACATCGTCAAGGCCGTTAAGACGTACTCGTATCTTGACCAGGCACCGATCCAGGAAGTGGATGTAAAGGAGAGCCTGGAGACCACCCTGATCGTACTGCGTCCCAAGATCAAAGAAGGCATCAGCGTCACGCGGCATTACGCCGACGAAGTACCGTGCATCGAAGCCTACGGGAGCGAGCTGAACCAGGTCTGGACCAACATCATCGACAACGCGATCGACGCTATGCAAGGTGAGGGAGAGCTCGTTCTCCGCACGTACACCAAAGACGGCAAAGTCGTGGTCGAAATTATCGACGACGGGCCTGGGATTCCCCCCGGGGTTCAGCGCCGCATCTTCGAACCGTTCTTTACTACGAAAGGTCCCGGTGTTGGCACCGGCCTGGGACTGCACATCGCATACAACATCATCTTCCACAAGCATCGTGGCGAGATACACGTCGCTTCCAGACCGGGAGAGACACGCTTCCGAGTGGTGTTACCGATTCGCCTTGCCAGAACCAACAGTAGCGCAACCTAGCACTCCTGTAATGGGTGCCCTTGCAAATTTCGCTCGATTCTGCCGTCTGGCTTCAGTCCATCACAGATAGTGGGCGATCAAAGCGATGGGTTTCGCGCCCGAGGGTTGGCCGTGTTCCGTCGACCTCGTACGCCGCGGCCCGCAGGCGCTCATTTTGCCGGACGCCCGTCGCGAGGCCGCACCGCGACCCGCCAGGCTGGCAGCATGAGCGCCGCCCCCAAGAGGAAGCACACCGCCCCGATGAGCGTCCCAGCGTTGCCCAGCGGGAGGTCGAGCACAGTATCCGTGCTCGGCACCACGAAGCCCGCGATAGCCGACACCATGAAGGCCACCGAGCCAAGCATGTTGAGCCACGCGATCCACCACGGAAAAAGACGCGACTGCGGCCGCCAAAACCCGGCCCCCAGGGCAGAGACTGCGAAGGCGCTGGAGACGAGGAACAGGATCGAGCCGAAGACGTC
>JBKPSF010000311.1:0-3369 GCA_046734875.1 Actinomycetota bacterium
GAATGATGTCATCTGCCGAAGCGCGGCTACCTTGCCCACCTTGCGAGAACATCTACCACAGGCGAAGTTACTGCATAGGGCCGTTGCTAACAGGCAACTCGTCCATAGATTCTCACTGGCGGCACTAGTTCGCAGCGTACGAGTCTTTCACTTCGGTATCCGGACCTCAAAATTGGGGCCAAATATCGAGGCCCCCTGCCACACCCAACACGCCGGCGTGCCTACGCGCTGACCCCCATCCCCTTACCTAAGCACTATTTGGAGTGCTCATAGGGTGTCGGCAGACCTAATTGCGGACGCGCCGATGCCAGGGTTTGCGCATGAAGACCGAGCAGGACAAGATGCAGCCGTAAAAGGCAGTTAGGCGAGCACATGTAACTGGAGGGCCGTGATGGCGGAGGCCTTTTGAGAGAAGTGGCGTGAAGGGAGCTAAGAGCCGTATCACCATGGTCGGCAGGAGGCAGGCACCTCGAGATTAGCGCCTCTTGCGCAGTGGGGTGAGGAGCGTATCTATCCCTTTTTCCTCCCAAATGGCTAAAATTGAGCTCCCGAATTCATCATGAATTCATCGGAGTATGCTCTCATGGAATGGCTGTGAGACGCGAGCGAAGAGGAAAGGCCGCTGAAGAGGACCACAACGGTGTTATACGGTGATGGGGCAATCGCGTGTAGGATGAGGTCTGTAGTTACAGAGAAGCGGTTCTTTGTCGACGGAGCGGCTAGGTTCTCGCACTCTTGGGAAGGGGGACTAGCGATGAGCAACGAGAGAGCAACGGTGAACGGCAGCGACTTACTCGCCTCTAGTCTGGCCAGGTCACCGCTGAGTCGCCGGACCTTCCTCAAGTCGCTCGCCAGCGCGGGACTACTGCTGTGCGTGGCTCCGAGCAGCCTGCCGAAGACTGCCTCCGCCCTGCCCGCTGGAGCCAGCGTCGTCGTGAGCTGGAACGAGGTTCTGCTGCAAGCGGTTGTCACGACAAGGATGGGGCCACCGATCACCGCTCGCGCCCTGGCGATAGTGCACACCGCCATCTACGACGCCTGGACGCCCTACACCGAGCGTGCCAAGCCGACCCAGTCGGGTCCACCCCGTCGCCCAGAGAGCGAGCGGACGCTGGACAACAAGAGCGAAGCGACAAGCTACGCGGCCTATCGCACCCTGCTCGATCTCTTCCCGTCACAGAAGGAGTCGTTTGATGGCCTAATGACGAGCCTCGGCTACGACCCTGCCGACATCTCCACCAGGGGCTCGTCGCCGAGCGCGATCGGCAACCTCGCCGCACAGAGAGTGTTGGACGCTCGGCGTAACGACGGATCCAACCAGGAGAACAACTACGCTGACACGACGAACTACAAGCCAGTCAACTCGCCTGATGTGTTGAGCGACCCCAACCACTGGCAGCCGCTGCACGTTCCCGAGGGTAGCTCCTTCGTGCAGACATTCCTAGTGCCGCACTGGGGTCAGGTCAGACCGTTCGCCCTCTCTTCAGGCAGTGAGCTGCGCAACGAAGTCGCCGGCATGCTGAAGGCATACCCGGACCAGCATTACGTCGACCAGCATAGTGAGGTTCTTAAGATCAGCGCCGAGCTCGACGACCGGAAGAAGACGATCGCCGAGTACTGGGCAGACGGCCCAAGGTCCGTGACGCCGCCCGGCCACTGGAACTTGATCGCACAGTATGTCTCGGCACGCGATAGCCACGACCTCCACAGAGACGTAAAGCTCTACTTTGCCCTAAACAACACGCTGATGGATTGCGCCATCGCCGCCTGGGATGTGAAACGGTACTACGACTCGGTGCGCCCCATCAGCGCGATCCGCTTCCTCTACGCGGGCAAGAAGGTGCAAGCGTGGGGCGGTCCTGGCCTGGGCACACGCAAGATCGACGGCGCGACGTGGCACCCTTACCAGCCGGCCACCTTCGTCACACCGCCGTTCGCCGAGTTCGTCTCGGGACACAGCACCTTCAGCAGTGCGGCGGCGGAGGTGCTCAGGTCTTTCACCGGCAGCGACGCCTACGGCGCTTCTTGGACGCAGCCGGCGGGCGCCTCGCCGATCGAGCCGGGCGTCACGCCGAGCACGCCCGTGACGCTCTCGTGGGAGAGCTTCACAGGGGCCGCCGACGAGGCGGGCATGTCGCGGCTCTTAGGCGGCATCCACATCTCCGACAGCAACGTCGGCGGGCTCAAGCTCGGCCAGGAAGTCGCCAAGCGCGCTTGGAGCAAGGCGCAAACCTACTTCAACGGTGACTAGCGGTGGATTTACCGAGAATTGTCGAGTTGCCGAGATGTGTGGAAGAGATGCTGTCTGAACAGGAGGTGGAGAAAGCTCGATGGTACGTCTTCGGTAGCGCGAAATGAACCTCGAACTCTCCATGAGCTCTTTAGCTCAGATAGCACGAGTAGTGCTCGACACCGTGAAATTCTTGGACCGCGGCGAGGCAGACTACGAGCCAGTTGGGTTCACCGACAAAGAGCTGGAGGAGCTTCTCGGTGAAGGAGGCACCTCTGATGAAGACACCTAAGGAGTAGCGTCCCGATGCGAGTGTTTCACTTCGGTTGCCGAACCTCAAAATTGGCCCCGATTTTCGAGGCCCCCCAGCCCTACCACCATGCTGCAAGGTGTGCACGCTGACCCCCCATCCCTTTATCTATGGGCATTTGGAGTGCTCACAGGGCGTCGACCGCCCTAATTGCGGGCGCATCGGTGCCAGGGTATAGCGGGAGGCGAGGACAGCATTAGAGCAGGCAGAGGAGCTAGGGCGGGTGCTGGAGGAGCTAGGCGAGCGGTTTGGGTGAATAAGGGCAAGAAGACGGAGGACCAGAGCATTGCACCCTGGCCCACACCATGCAACTCCTTAATCACTTACTAACTATCTCAAAACCCGCACACTCGGGTATGATCGGCGGTGATTGCCGACGGTAGGAGGTAAAGATGCCCGAGCACGAACCCGAAGAGAAGCCCATGCCCACCATCTGGCACGTGCCTAACGAGCTGTGGTAGAAGATCGAGCCGATCCTAAAAGAGCACGATCCGTCCAAACCGAGAGGACGCCCCCGCATAGACCAGCGAGCCGCCCTGGACGCGATCATCTTCCGGCTGCGCAGCGGCTGCCAGTGGAACCGTCTCCCGAAGGACTTCCCCGACGACTCCAGCGTGCATCGTACCTTCCAACGGTGGGTCAAGATAGGGGTTTTGGATCTCATCTGGGCTTCCCTCCTTGAGGAGTGCGAGGAGTTAGGTGGGGTGAATTGGGAGTGGCAGGCGGCGGACGGAGCGATGGGCAAGGCGCGTTTTGGGGGGATCTCGTTGGCCCCAACCCCACCGACCGGGCCAAGAATGGGGTGAAAGGGAGTATCCTGGTCGAGGCC
>JBKPSF010000312.1:0-16955 GCA_046734875.1 Actinomycetota bacterium
GGAAGAACCCGGGGCGCACCTAGGGGTGATAGGTGGGGAAAGGGAAAGGAGGAGTAGCGCCCCGGGTTCTTTAATTGTGCCGGTTTAGTTTCGCACCAACCGACTGACAGGATGATACATCGCTCGTCACACTTTGTAAAGCCTTTGGAACAGCGAATTTAGAAACTTTCTGTAGATATCTGCGAAATGCACATAAAGGTGTAGTCGGCCGGGGATTTCGATATTCTGTTAGTAGATTTGTGTTCTCCGGCCGTCGAAACCGGTCCATCGGGCGTGCTAGGGCTCACGAGTGGCCCTTATGACTTGCGCGGCTGCGGATGAGCGAGTATTGGTTACGTTGTGAGCGCGAGAAGGAGCAAGGTGGGGCGTGCCGTTCGAAGGTTTTTAGGGGAGGATGTCGAGGATGGATAAAGACCCGAGACCCGCGCGCCTTATCGTCGCCGACGACCACGCCCTGCTCAGGACCGGCATCCGGAGCATGCTGGCAGGCGAGCCGGACTTCGAGGTCGTCGGGGAGGCCGCGGATGGACAGGAGGCCCTGGAGCTATGCCGCACCCTGCATCCCGACCTCGTCCTCATGGACGTGCGAATGCCGAGGATGGACGGGCTGGCGGCGACCCGCGCCATAAAAGAGGAGTTCCCCCGAACCAGCGTAATTATGGTGACCATGCAGGAGGATCCCGACTACCTCTTCGAGGCGGTCATCGCGGGCGCCGCCGGGTACGTGCTCAAGGGCGCGACCCCGGAGCAACTAACAGACGCGGTGAGGCAGGTGCTCGACGGGGAGTTCCTGTTCAACCAGAGGCTAACCATCGACCTGCTCCGGTCGATGGCGGGTGGGGAGAAACCAGCGACACCATCCGCCAGGGACGCAGCTTCCGACGAGTCCCTCTCCGAACCGCTCACAGCGCGCGAGAAAGAGATCCTGCGCCTCCTCGCGCGGGGCCAGAGTAACCCCCAGATCGCCCGCGAGCTCGTCGTGAGCCCCGGCACCGTCAAGAACCACGTGCGCGACATCATCGCCAAGCTCGGGGTCTCCGACCGCACCCAGGCCGCCGTCCGCGCCATGGAGCTAGGGCTGCTCGCGTCCGGCTAGTCGGTTAGCATTCCGTCTGGATGCCAAGGCAGACGTCAGTGACCGGGGTCCCGAAAGGACCCCGGCCCAGACTAAACGGCCCCAGCCTGGCTCGAACCTTTAGCCCCGCCTGACTACCTCGCAGTTGTTGGCGATTCTGTCCTCGGTCGTGTTGTCGGTCAAGACCGTGTCGCGGCCTTGGCCGCAGTCGACCCTGTCCTCCTCGGCGCGGCCGCGCTCGCGGGCGTTGATCTGGTCGTTGCCCCTGCCGCCGACGAGCACGTCGGAGTCGCCCCTGCCGATGAGCGTGTCGGCCCCGCCCTGGCCCTTGAGCGTGTCGTTCTCGGCGGTGCCGACCAGCCTGTTGGGTCCCGCATCGCCTACCTTCGTCGCCGCGAAGGCCATCCCGGCGAACACCACCACCATAAGCCCCATAACCGCGATAGAGACGGCCATCCTTCTCGTCATCCGCTTACCTCCCTGTGTAGATGGTCCCTGCTTACAACGCAAATTATGGATGTTTGGAGCAAGGCCGCCATCTTCAGAATTGCCGATCTTCTGGTATGTAATTTCGTATAGAGCGGATCGTCATCAGCCGTCAGCTTTATTGTTCTTGCTGACCGCTGAATGCTGATCGCTGATGGCATCGAAGATTGAGAGGAGCGTGTCGAAGTCCATGGCCGGGAGGGTCCTGCGGGAACCATCGAGGGTTCCCACGACCGCGTGGGGCGCGCCGCCGGGGTAGAGCTCGACCCACACGGGCGCGCCGCGCTCCACGCGTTTGGTCAGCCGGCTGCAGATTACGAGCCGGGGTAGGAGTCGCAAGAACTCCGTTTCCAAGTCTTCCGGCTCGGCCGTGAAGATTTCGATGTCCGGCCTGAGCTCCCTGAGGGCGGCGGAGATCACCTCCCGGTACATGGCCGGACCGTTGGCGATCAAGGCCCTCATGGCCTCGACGCCGGTTCGGGGGCGCGTGGGGCTCCACGGCCTCGGTTTGCGCGCGATTTTTTCATGCGTCTACATTCTGCTTACCGTAGGGGCGTCCCGCCTCTGGAATTTTGTATAGACCGGTACGAGCTCTGGCCGGTTAGGTCTTCACTCGATGGTTACCACACCGTGGCGCACGGCGAAGACGAGCGCCTGCAGCCTGGACGAAACCTCTAGCTTGGAGAGGATGTTGGCAACGTGGGTGTGTACCGTTCCTTCGCCCACGTGGAGCATGCGGGCGATCTCCTTGTCGCTAGAACCTTCGGCGAGGGCCTGAAGCACCTCGCGCTCCCTCGGCGTCAGCCTGCCGCTGGCGAGTTCTGCCTCGCGGGTGCTCTCGCGCACGCGCGTGAGATACCTGAGGGCCTCTATGACCTCTTCCTGGGAGAGCAGTTGCTCCCCTGAGGCCAGGCGGCGGACCGCTTCCACGAGGTCGCCCACGGGCGCCGACTTGTGCATCACCCCTGCAGCCCCGGCCTCTATTGCCGTGGCCAGGTGTCTTCTATCCGCCGTGGCGCTCAAGACCAGCGCCGTGGCCCGGGGCCGCGAGCCGCGCAATTCCTTTATGAGGTCGGCCCCCGAACCGTCGGGAAGGTTCAGATCGACGAGCGCCACGTCCACCGCCAGTTCGGCATCCAGAGATCCTCTGGCCTCCGAGAGCGATCTTGGTCGGGCCACCACGGTGAGGTCTGGTTCTCTTTCGAGCATGAACGCTAGCGGGTCGCGGAAGGTGTCGTGGTCGTCCAGAACCATGACCCTGATCTCTTCTATCATCAAACCACCGCCAGCTCGAACCCGAACACCGCTCCCCCGCCCGGCCTCGTGTGCACCGTCAGCTCGGAACCGTGGGCGCGCACGATGCGCCGGCTGAGGTAGAGTCCGAGGCCGACTCCCGGCGTCTTGCGGCCCTCCCTCTCGCGGCCCCGGCCGAACTTCTCGAAGATCCTTGGCACGTCGTCCGGGTGAATGCCAGGACCCCGGTCGGCTACCTCCAACCTGACGCGTCCCTTCTTGCGGATCACCCTCAGCTCGATGGGCGTGCCCTCGGGCGAGTACTTGGCGGCATTGGAGAGCAAATTTCGCAATACCTGCCCGATGCGTTCGGGGTCGGCAAGCACCGCCTCTCCAGCCCCTGGGTTACCCTCTTGCACCTGCCGGACGGGGTGTTCGGCCGGCAGGGTGCGCGCGTACGCTTCGGCGTCCGTCAGGAGCTCTTTCAGGGGTAGACGGCGGGCCTCGACCCCGAATCCCTCGCGCTCGACCGCAGCGACGGCCCGCACGTCCCTGACGAGGTTGGCCAGGGCGTCTAGCTCCCGCTCCGTCGCGGTCGTGGCGTAGTCACGTACTCCGGGGTTTTCCCCTTGCGCACCCAGCATCTCGTTTAGTTTGCGGACGGCGGCTATAGGCGTCTCCAACTCGTGGGCGACCATCGCGCTGAAATCGGACCTCAGGGCGTTGAGCTCGTCGAGGCGTTGCGCGCGTTCGCGCTCGGTGGCCAGCAGCCTCGCACGCTCGGATGCGACGCGCCTGAGCTCGGAGATGCCACCGATCGCGACCACCACGGCGAATACGAGGCTGAGCGCATCAGCGGTGGTGAGCACGCCTCCCCCGTAGGCCGAAGGCCAGAGGTAGTCGTGCAGGACGGACCCGGCGAGAAGTACTACGGCGAAGAGCAACCAGCCCCGCAAGAGCCCCCGACGGCCCTGCCAGAAGGCCCCGACCACCGCCACCGCCGCGAGTCCCAGCGGCAGCGAGGAGAGCACCCAGTGCCACGGGGTCAGCCAGCTCAAGGGCGAGCCGAGCGCCAGCGTCTCCTCCGGGTTCGCGACGCGGGAGAGAGCGGGCATCCACCCTTCACCGCCGAGGAACTCGAAGACGATCACGTAGCCGGCCACCAGGGCGACCGGGACGGAGGTCACGATCCAGGCCAGCAGACGGGACGGCCTCCCTGGGAACAGGCCGACCACGAAGAGCGCGCACACCAGCGTCTGGGTGACGAGGGCCTCGTAGAGCGACTCGTTGAGCTCGGGTGGGTCCTCCTGGATCAAGGGCTCCAGATACCCGAACACCAGGTGCCCCAGGCCGAGGACCACCAGCCCCGCGGCCACCCAACGCGCCCGCCAACCCACGGCATCGGCCAGGAACAGGCCGAGCACGAGGGCGGCGAAAAGACGCGCGAGGGCCGAGGCCGCCTCCTCCCCGCCCACCACCTTGTCCGAGACGAGCACGGCGAACCCCTCACCTCCCGCCACCAGGTTCGAGGCCGCCCACGCCACCACGAAAACAGCCAGCACAGCGGCGAACAGCACGCTTCCAAAGTCTCTCTTGGAGCCCGACAGGGCCTGCTCCTTGCCTGTAAAGCTCTTGCGGAAGCGGCTCATCGCGCCCACCGAACCTCCATCGTCACCCTCCGCGCCCTACCCAACGGAAAACGGGACCCTGATCTGCCTTACATACGCAGGGCGCCGCGCGAAAGTTCGATTCGCCGATCGATCCCTCCGGCACCACGGACGGGAAATATCCATAAATTTGCATAGGTCGCGCGGCCTTGCGTGTTGCATCCTTGTCCTCATCGTACAAGCGAAAACGAGGAGACACAGTGCGTAGATCTGTATTGCTGGTTCTTTCGGTGGCGTTGGCCGTGTTGGTCTTCGCACCAGTGGCAGCGGCCCACTCAGACGACAGGGGCATGGACGCCCGGGGTACCGATGACCGGGGGATGGACGACGCGACGGCCAGCCCCGCCTCCACCGCCTCGGCCTCGTCGAGCGCGTCGGGCAGCGCCTCGCCCTCCGCGAGCGACGGCAGGGGCTTCGACGACAGGGGCACGCATGCCCGACGGGCCCATGGTCGAGGCTTCGACGACAAGGGCATGAACAACCACGGAGTAGACGACAGCGCGGCGGCCAACCCCGCCTCCAGCGCCTCGGCCTCCACTACGACGAGCGCTCCGGCTTCCGCAAGCCCAAGTTCCAGCGCCACGAGCAGCTCCTCCCCTTCGAGCCAGCTGCCAGACACCAGTGGATTTTCGCTCATACCTATGTTGTCGGCGGCGGTTATAACCCTTGTGATCTGCTCCGGTGCGGCCGCGATCATCCTGGTGCGCCGAGCCTCCTGAGTCGGTTGTTGGGGGCGCTCGCGTGCATGAACGCGCCCCCGATCGCCTATCCAAGCCCCCGGCGATGGCCGAGAGGGCTTGTGGCCTCTGTTGCTTTGCCGACACGCAGCCGCTCTTAACGGTCGAACCCGGCCCTTTAGTGTCGCAATATCTTACGCAACGACCGTCGTTTTAACAACGATAGATGCGAAAAGGAAGTAGGATGAGAATATCGGCTGCCGACGGGTCGCGCAAGATAGGGAGGCAGAAAACATGAGCATCGTTATCACGGGAGCGTCCGGCCATCTAGGCCGTTTGACCGCCGAGCTGGTACTCGACCGCGTGCCGGCTTCGGGGGTGATCCTCACGACGCGACACCCTGAGGAGCTCTCCGGCTTCGCGGAGCGCGGGGCGGAGGTCCGAACGGCCGACTTCGACCAACCGAAGACGCTCGCTGGGGCGTTTGCGGGCGGAGAGAGGCTATTGTTGATCAGCACCCAGGACCTTGGCCGCCGCGTGGCTCAGCACCGCGCGGCCATAGCGGCCGCCAAAGAAGTGGGGGTGCGCTAGGTGATCTACACGTCCTATCTCAACCCGGTGGAGGAGAACCCGGCCGTGGTCACCCCCAGCCACCGCGATACCGAGGAGGCGCTGCGCGAGAGCGGCCTGGCGTGGACGGCGCTGCGCAACGCGTTCTACGCTGAGTACCAGGTGCCCGCGGGCGCGCAGGCCATAGCCACGGGCCGGCTCGTGCACAACAGCGGGGACGGGAAGACCCCATACGTCTCGCGCAAGGACTGCGCCACCGTAGCCGCCGCAGTCCTGACCACTTACGGCCACGAGGGCGAAGCCTACGACCTCACCGGCCCAGAAGCGCTCGGCCAGGACGACGTGGCGGCGCTCTTGAGCGAGCTTTCCGGCCGGCCCGTAGAGGCCGTGGCCGTCGACGACGGGGAGCTTATCCGGGGCCTCACCGCGGCCGGTATGCCCGAGCCAGCGGCGCGCGGGATCGCCTCCTACGGGCGGGCGATCCGCGAGGACTTCCTCAATGAGGCTTCCGACGCGGTCGAGAATTTGACCGGCCGTCCTCCGCTGTCGCTGCGGGAGGTCTTCGAAGCCCACCGGGACGAGTTGCTCCAGGGGGTATCCGCGTGAGCCGGCACGAAGAGCCGGTCCCGACCGCTGCGCCGCCGGTGCTGCCCGCGACGCTGCGTCTGGGCGCCGTGCACCTGACGGTCTCGGATCTCGACCGCTCGGTAGCCTTCTACGAGAGCGCCATCGGTTTGCAATCGCACCGCCGCGAGAACTCGACGGCGGCGATGGGCGTGGGCTGGGAAGATCTGCTCCTCCTCTACGAAGTGCCGGGAGCAAGGCGGGCGGGGCGGCACGCGGGCCTCTACCACTACGCGCTGCTCTTCCCTTCGCGCGAGGAGCTGGCGCATGCGGCGCTGCGCCTGTCTGCGACGCGAACTCCCATACAGGGTGCCTCCGATCATGGCACCCACGAGGCCATCTACCTCCCCGACCCCGACGGCAACGGAATCGAGCTCGCCGCGGACCGCCCGCGGGAGTCATGGCCCCGGCCCCTGGAGTACGCCGGCGGCCCGCACCCGCTGGACTTCGACGGCCTGCTGGCCACCGTCGCAGGCGAGGAGCCGCGCGGCGAGGCCGGTCCCGGGCTGACGGTCGGCCACGTGCACCTGCACGTCGGCGACCTGGAGCGTGGACTCGGTTTCTACCGGGACGTGCTCGGGTTCGAGCTTATGGCGTTCATGCCGGGCGCCGCGGCGTTCGTGGCCGCAGGCGGCTACCACCATCACCTCGGGTTCAACGTCTGGCGCGGGGAGGGCGTACCTCCCGCCCCGCAGGGCAGGGTGGGCCTGCGTCACTGGACGGTCGTGCTAGAAGAGCAAGCGCAGGTCGCCGCGGTGGAGGAGCGGGCCCGTGCCGCCGGCATACCGACCGAAGAACACGAGGGCGGCTTTCTCGTGCGTGACCCGTGTGACATCGCGGTTCACTTCGTCGCACCCCGGGGCCCCACGGCATAAAGGCGGCCGACCATGGGCAGGCTCCGGTCGACTATCATGTCTCGCTAGCAGAGGGAGCAGATAAAGGAGACGTGGGATGACCGGGCCGAGAGACGAAAACGGGCGCCTGGTGGGCAAGGCGGCGTTGATCACGGGCGCAAGCAGCGGACTCGGTAGGGCGACGGCCATCTCGCTCGCCGAAGCCGGCGCGAACGTCGCCCTGGCGGCGAGGAGCGTGGAGGATCTCGAGAGCACAAGGGAACAAGCCTCGAAGCCAGGCGGCCTGACGCTGGCCCTGCCCCTGGACCTGTCCAGGGAAGGCGATGCGATACGCGCGGTAGGACAAACCGTGGAGGCCTTCGGACGCCTCGACGTGCTGGTCAACGCCGCCGGCACCGACGCACCAGGTCCGGTGGAGGACCTGGACGTGGAGGGCTGGGACCGTACGCTCTCCGTAAACCTGAGGGCGCCTTTCCTGCTCTCCAAGGCCGCCTTCCCGCGCATGCGCGAGGCGGGCGGCGGCACCATCGTCAACGTCTCCTCGGTTGCTGGAAAGAAAGGCTGGGCGAACGCCGCCGCCTACTGCGCCTCCAAGTTCGGGCTCACGGGCTTCACCGAGGCGTTGGCAGACGAGGGAAAGGAGCACGGCATTAGGGTGATCGTGCTTTACCCCGGCGCGATGGCCACGAACTGGGGCGCCTTCTCACCCGAAGAGCGCCGGGAGAGCGGGCCGAAGGAGGCTCCCCCGGCGCAGGTTCTCGCGCCCGAGCGGGTCGCGGACTTTATCGCCTGGTTCGTCGCCTCACCGCCTGAGTTCGTGCTTACGGAGGGGATCATACTCCCCATCGAAGAAGGCTTACCCTGACGCGCCCCGGATCTTCGCGCCTTTCGGGATCTTCGACCCGGCATACCTTCAACAAAGTTCTCGAAAAAGTCTCAAGAAAGTCGCGAAAAAGCCTTGACCCTCACGCAACGTGAGGCTTTAGGCTTCCCTTTGTAAAGGAGGTGAACCATGAGCGACTCGACAACCGCGGCAGCACGCTACTCGGTCGGCAAAGTAGCGGTCCTCTCCGGTGTGACGATCCGGACGTTGCACCACTACGACGAGATAGGGCTTCTCTCGCCCGGCGGACGCAGCGACGCGGGGTACCGCGTCTACGGGGAGGCGGACCTCGAGAGGCTGCAGCGGATACTATTCTACAGGGAGCTCGGTTTTACCTTGAAGGAGATCTCGACCATCATCGAAGATCCGAACACAGATGCCATGGGGCACCTGCGCCGCCAGCGCGGACTGCTCGTCGAGAGGATCGAACGCCTGGGATCGATGGTCGACGCCATAGACTACGAAATGGAGGCAAGAACGATGGACATCAACCTTACGCCGGAGGAGCGCTTCGAGGTATTCGGGGAGTTCCGCCCAGAGGAGCACGCCGAAGAGGCGGAGCAGCGCTGGGGCGAGACTGACGCCTACAAGGAGTCAAACCGGCGCGTCTCGAAGTACATCAAGGAAGACTGGCTGAAGATCAAGGCCGAGGCGGAGGAGGTGCAGAACCGCCTAGCAGCGACCTTCGAGGCTGGGCTACCGCCCGAAAGCGAGGAGGCGATGGCCGCGGTGGAGGCGCACCGGCAGCACATCAGCCGTTGGTTTTACGACTGCGGTTACGACATGCACCGCGGTCTGACGGAGATGTATCTAAGCGACGAGCGCTTCCGCTCCAACTACGACAAGCAGGCCCCTGGCCTGGCCCTCTACATCAAAGTGGCCGCGCAAGCCAATGCGGACCGCGCCGAAAAGGGCGACAGCCTGTAGGACGACGAACGACTCGGGCGTCCCCTACGACTCTTCTTCTACGATCTTCTCGTACTCTTCGGGGGAGAGGAGGTCGGCCTCTTCGGAGGTGCGGAGCTTGACGATCCAACCCTCCCCGTAGGGGTCGTCGTTGATCTTCTCAGGCGCGTCTTCCAGGGAGGAGTTGACCTCGACGACCTCGCCGCCGACCGGGGTATACAGGTCGGAGACGGCCTTGACGCTCTCGACTGTGCCGAAGGAATCGCCGGCCTCGATGGTGGACCCTACTTCTGGCAACTCCACGAAGACCACATCACCGAGCTCCTCCTGGGCGTGGTCCGTGATGCCTATGGTCGCAGTGTCTCCCTCCATGCGGACCCACTCGTGGCTTTTGGTGTACTGCAGGTCGTCCGGTATGCTCAAGGCTCTCCCCTATCCCCTGTCGCGTTTGTAGAACGGTAGCGGCACGGCCTTCGCCGGTACCGGGTTGTCCCTTATCAGGATCTCGAACCAATCATCTACCTCTGGATCAACGAGCGCAAGCCCTATGGCCCTATCGAGGGTGGGCGATTTGGTGCCGCTCGTGACCTCGCCAACGACCTCGGCCCCGCTGGTCACGTGATAGCCGTGGCGTGCTATGCCCCGCCCCTCCATCTCGAAGCCGACGAGCTTCTTGCGCAACCCCATGGTGTCCTCGAGCAAGAGCGCCCTCTGCCCGATGAAGTGCGGATCTTTTTCCAGATGGACAGCGAAGCCGATTCCAGCCTCCAAAGGCGTAGTCCCGGCATCGAGCTCGTTCCCGTACAGGCACATGCCGGCTTCGAGGCGCAGCGTGTCCCTCGCGCCGAGCCCGGCCGGGGTGACGCCGGCTTCGATCAGGCGTCGCCAGATGCGCGGGGCGCCGTCTGGGGAAAGGTAGATCTCGAACCCGTCCTCGCCCGTGTAGCCGGTGCGCGAGATGATGGCAGGGACGCCTTCGATCTCTCCCTCGACGAACCGGAAAGGCGGGAGGCCTGACAAGTCCGCGTCGGTGAAATCTTGCAGAACCTTCTCGGCCTCGGGACCCTGCAGGGCGAGGAGCGCCCAATCCTCCGACTCGTCGGCCACTTCGACATCGAGGTCTTCCGTGTTCGTCCAGAAGTGTTCGAGATCCTTCTCGCGGTTGGAGGCGTTTACAACTATCAGGAAGTCGTCTTCTCTGCGGTAGACGATCACATCGTCCACCGTCCCCCCGTCCTCGTAGCAGACTGCGCAGTAGCCTGCCTGTCCTACGTCGAGACGTCCCACGTCGCGGGTGACGAGGCGTTGGACGGCGGCCTCTGCGTCGGGGCCGCGGAAGACGGCCTCGCCCATGTGCGAGACGTCGAAGAGCCCGGCGTGGTTGCGCACGGCCTCGTGCTCGACCTTTATGCCCTCGTACTGCACGGGCATCTCGTAGCCGGCGAAGTCCACGAGCCTGGCCCCGAGCTCCTCGTGCTCGTCGTAGAGCGGTGTGTGTTTCAGACCCTCGGTCGCCACCCTTACCACCTGGCCTTGAGCTGCCTGGCGGCGCGGGTCTCGTCGAGGCGGCGCGTGGGAGCGTGCGTCGGGGCCTCTTCGAGATCCTCGGGGCTCGTCTCGGCCAGCTCCAGCATCGTTCCTACGAAGTCGTCGAGGGTTTCTTTGGACTCGGTCTCCGTCGGCTCTATCAGCATCGCCTCTTTGACGACGAGCGGGAAGTAGATGGTGGGCGGATGGTACCCATAATCTATTAGCCCCTTGGCGATGTCGAGGGCCCTCTTGCCCTTCGGCGGCTGCACGACTACCTCGTGCTTGCACAGCTCGTCGTACGGGACGCGGTAGGTGCCCCCGAGCTGCGCCCGCAGGTAGTTGGCGTTGAGGACAGCCATGTCCGTAACGTCTTTGAGATCCGGGCCGTGCATCCTGATGTAGTTCCACGCCCTTAGCATCTGCCCGAAGTTGCCATGGAACGTGGCAACGCGCCCGATGCTCTTCTCGGGCCGGAAGAATCGGTAGGAATCGTCTTCCTTTGCGACGACGGGCTCTGGCAAGAAAGGCGCGAGGGCCTCGGAGCAGGCGATGGCTCCGCAGCCCGGTCCGCCGCCGCCGTGCGGAGTCGAGAAGGTCTTGTGCAGGTTGAAGTGCATGATGTCCACGTCGGCCGCGGCGGGGCGCATGCGTCCCATGTTCGCGTTCATGTTCGCGCCGTCCATGTAGAGGAAAGCGCCGGCCTCGTGGAGGACCCCAGCTATCTCCTTTATATTTCGCTCGTAGACGCCGCACGTGTTGGGGTTGGTGATCATGAGCGCCGCCGTCGACCCATCGACCATCTCCCGAAGCTCGTCCACGTCCACGCAACCGTGCTCGTCGAGCCCGACCTCCTTCGACTTGAACCCCGCCATCGAGGCGGTAGCCGGGTTGGTTCCGTGCGCCGTCGAGGGAACGATGACGGTGGTACGAGCGTCGTCATTGGCATCCTCGAAAAACTCCTTGACCATCAGGATGCTCGTCAGCTCGCCCTGGGCGCCGGCGAGGGGCTGAAGGGAGACGTGGGGTAAGCCAGAAACCTCGGCCAGAAAGCCCTGTAGCTCGTTCATGATGCGGAGTGCGCCCTGCACCTGCGCCTCCGGTTGGAGCGGGTGGAGGCCGGCGAAGCCGGGGACGACTGCGGCGGCTTCGTTGGCACGCGGGTTATGCTTCATCGTGCAGGAGCCCAAAGGGTAGAACGTGGTGTCGATGCCTTCGTTTTCGCGCGAGAGGTTGGTGTAGTGACGTATCACGGTCGGCTCGTCAACCTCAGCGAGGCGAGGCTTCTCTTTGCGGAGTAAGGCCTTGGGCAGAAAGCTCCCCAAATCCTTCGTCTCCACGTCCGGTTTCGGGAGGGTGTAGCCCCTGCGTCCCTCGCGGCCTTTCTCCCGGATCAGATCAAACGGCATCGGCAACCACCTCCACGAAGGCGTCGAGTTCGTCCCTGGTACGCTTCTCCGTGACCGCAACGAGCATCGCTCCATCTCCCAGGTCGAGCCCGCCAACCATGCCCGCCTGCAAGAGAGCCTCGTTTACCTTTGCGACTTCCGGTAGCTCCACGGCGAACTCCCACAGGAACGGTGCATCGGGGTAGCGGAGCCTCAGGCCGGCGTCATCCAGCCTCTCGGCGAGATAGTGCGCTTTCGAGATAGAAAGGTCCGCCACCTCGCGCAGCCCCGCCGGCCCCATCAGAGCCGTGTAAACCGTTGCGGCCAGGGCCGTCAGCGCCTGGTTGGTGCAGATGTTGGAGTTCGCCCTGGCGCGTCTGATGTCCTGCTCGCGGCCCCGCAGGGTCAGGACGTAAGCGAGTTTTCCGTCCTCGTCTATGGTCTCGCCTGTGATACGTCCGGGTAGCTGGCGAACGAACTCCTGCTTCGTCGCCATGTAGCCCGCGTAAGGACCGCCGAACATCAAGGGCATTCCCAATGGCTGGGCCTCGCCGACCGCCACGTCGGCCCCGAGGTTCCCTGGCGTTTCCAGGATGGAGAGCGAGATCGGATCGCACACCGCGACGCAGAGTGCATCGATACCGTGCGCCGCCTCCGACGCGTCCTCAACGTCTTCCACGACCCCGAAGAAGTTCGGACTCTGCACGAAGATGCCCGAGACGTCATCGGGAACATCGGAGAAGTCCGTAGTCCCGTTCTCGAACGGGAGATCCACGACTTCCACACGATAGGTCTCCATGACCTCGCGGTAGCGGGGGTTCAGGCCGGCGGAGACGGCGACCTTGGGATCTATCTTTGTCAGCCTCGCCGTCATAAGGGCGGCTTCCACCACGGCGTTCGAGCCGTCGTATACGGAGGCGTTGGAGATTTCCAGTCCTGTAAGTTCGGAGATCATGGACTGGAACTCGAAGATGGACTGCAGGGTGCCCTGGCTGATCTCAGGCTGGTAAGGCGTGTAGCAGGTGAGGTACTCGCCGCGGGAGATGATCGCGCCTATCGCAGAGGGTACGATCCTGTCGTAGGCTCCTGCACCGAGAAAGATGGGAAGCCCGTAGACGTTCTTTTGCGCCAGGCTATCTACTTCCCGCAAGGCTTCGTACTCCGAAAATGCGGGCGGAAGATCGAGCTCGCCTTCGAACTTCGGGCTGACATCGGCGAAGAGGTCGTCGAGAGTATCGACCCCGATGGCCTCCAGCATCTCCTGTACGTCGGCCTCTGTATGCGGAGTGAATCGCGCCACGCGGCTATACCCCCTGTCTCGGGTGAGCGTCCTTTTTCCGCCCTGTCCCAAACCTGAGAGTGTTACCCCGTCGGCGCCGATAGGCTCCGCCTCGCGAAGCCGGTCGGACTCTCCAGGACGCCCTCCGGCGCGCGGTCCTTCTGCCTGAGAGATTCGGACGGCTCTCGCAGCCCTTTCACCTTCGGCGGCCGTCTCGGGGCTCCTCCACCCCGGACGACTCTCTCCCGCGGCCCTCATCGGGCAAGTTCGGACTATAGCACAAGGGACGTGAGATCGGGCACGTTCACGACCGCCTACGTGTAAGCCTCGCGCCCTACTTTCACGGTGTCTTTCTGGGCGAAGTGGTCGCTTATGTACTTCTCGCCCTCGTCGCAGAACAGGGTGACGATGGTCGAAAGCTCGGGATAAGCTTCGCGCACCCGCTTTGCGGCGATGAGGTTGGCGCCGCTCGAAGGACCGACGAAGAGCCCGTAAGTCTTCGCGAGGCGGCGCATCTCTTCTACGGCTTCTTCGGAATCCACGGTCAGGGCGGTGTCCACTAGGCGCCGGTGGCGCTCGAAGATGCCCGGTACGAAGCCGTCGGAGATGCCTTCGATGAGGTGGTCTCCGACCTCCCCGCACAAAATCGTCGAAGACTCGGAAGGCTCCATGGCGAAAAGCTTGACTTCGGGGTTGACTTCTCTAAACGCCTGGCCCACCCCGATCAAAGTTCCCCCCGTCCCCACGCCCATGACCACGGCGCCGGGCACGACGCCATCGGGGAGTTGACCAAGCATCTCGGGCCCGAGCCAGATCCTGTTCTCCTCCACGTTCCACTCGTTCTCGAACTGCGAGGGACAGAAGTAGCCGGGCTCCTGCCCGAGCTCCTTAGCCTTGGCCAGGGCTTCGTTGACGTGGAAGTGCCCGACCTCCATCACGTCCGCCCCGAAGGCGCGGCTGATGGCGACTCGCTCGCCGCTCATGCCTTCGGGCATCACCACGAGCATCCTGTAGCCCTTGACCGCGGCGACCATGGAGAGGGCGTTGCCCGTGTTTCCCGACGTGGCCTCGACGATAGTGTCGCCCCTCTTCAATAGCCCCTCGTCCTCGGCGCGCTCGACCATGTACTTGGCTATGCGGGCCTTGATGGACCCCGAGGGGTTGAGGTACTCCAGCTTGCAGTAGATGCCCTCCACCTCGAGCATCGGCGTGTCCCCTATGGCATCGAGGATGCTGTTGGACAGGCCTCTATTCATACCGACCACCTCCTATTCCGGGGTAACGTAAGCCCCGGAGAGGCCGCCGTCAACCAGGAAGGTCGAGGCGTTGACGTAGGAGGCGTCGTCGGAGGCGAGAAAGAGCACGGCGTTCGCGATCTCCGTCGCCTCCGCGAACCGGCCCATCGGTAGGTGCACGAGCCTGCGCTCCGCCTGCTCAGGGTCATTGGAGTAGAGCTCCTGCAAGAGCGGGGTGTTCACGGGACCGGGGCAGAGCGCATTGACACGAATGCCGCGCCGGGCGAACTCGACCCCGAGCTCGCGGCTCAGGGCGAGCACGCCACCTTTCGATGCGGTGTAGGAGATCTGGCTTGTGGCCGCTCCCATGACGGCGACGAAGGAGGCGGTGTTGATGATCGAACCCCCGCCCCGCTCCAAAAGGTGCGGGATGCCGTACTTGCAGCACAGGAAGACGCTCTTGAGGTTCACGTCCTGCACGCGTTGGTAGGCCTCGAGCTCGGTGTCCAGGATGGAGTCGTCGTCGGGAGGTGAGATCCCGGCGTTGTTGAAGAGCACGTCGATGCCCCCGAAACGCCCCGCCGTCTCGGCGTACACGTTCTGCACGTCTTCGGGGTCTGTGACGTCGGCGTGGATGTAGATGCCGTCGACGTCGCGCGCTATCTCGTTGCCCGGCTCGTCGGCGAGGTCAACGACGCAGACGCTCGCGCCCTCCTCGGCGAAGCGCCTGGCCGTCTCGCGACCTATGCCGCCGGCGCCACCGGTCACGACGGCGACTTTCCCGCTCAGGCGTCCTGGCATATCTAGTCCTCCTCCGTGGACACGAAGACGTTCTTTACCTCGGTGTAATAGTCGAGGGCATGCGGGCCGAGCTCTCGTCCCACTCCGGACTGTTTCATACCGCCGAAAGGGGTTCCGACCCTGACGGAGGTGTTGGAGTTGATGGAGAGGACGCCGGTCTCGATGCGGCGGACGACGCGCATGGCCCTGGCGACGTTCTGGGTCCACACCGAACCCGAGAGGCCGTAGACCGTGTCGTTGGCGAGGCGCACGGCGTCTTCCTCGTCCTCGAAGGGAATAACCGCCACCACGGGCCCGAAGATCTCCTCCTCCGCCGCCCTGTCCTTGTTGTCCACGGGCGCGAGAACGGTCGGCGGAAACCAGAACCCGGGGCCTTCCGGCGCCTCGCCCCGAATCGCCACGGGCGCGTCATCCGGTACGTAGCCGGCGACTTTCTCTCGGTGGTCCGAGGAGATGAGGGGTCCCATCTCGGTCTCCTCGTCGAAGGGGTCCCCGACCCGCATCCCCGTGACTACCGGTTCCATCAATGATAAGAACTCGTCGAAGACGCCCCTCTGGACCAGGATGCGCGAGCGGGCGCAGCAGTCCTGGCCGGCGTTGCCGAAGACGGCGACGGGCGCCGAGGCGGCAGCCTTCTGGAGGTCGGCGTCGGCGAACACGACGTTGGCAGACTTGCCGCCGAGCTCGAGCGTTACGCGCTTTATGGTGCCCGCGGCCCCGGCCATGATCCCCTTGCCGACCTCCGTCGAGCCCGTGAACGCGACCTTGGCGACGTCAGGGTGCTCGACGAGCAGCTTGCCGACTTTGCTTCCAGGCCCGACGAGTACGTTGACGACGCCGTCGGGGATGCCAGCCTCACGCGCTATGCGCTCGAACTCGAGGGCGGTAAGCGGGGTAAGCTCCGCCGGTTTCAGAACGAGCGTGTTGCCGGCCGCTAGCGCCGGGGCCATCTTCCAGCTCGCTATGGTTAGCGGGAAGTTCCAGGGGACGATGAGCCCTACGACGCCTAGAGGTTCTCGGAACGTCACGTCCACGCCGCCGGAGACGGGTATGCTGTCGCCCAGCAGCCTCTCCGGCATCCCGGCGTAGTAGTGGAAGGTCTCGGCGACCATCCCCATCTCGCCTCGGGAATCCCCGATGGGTTTGCCCGTGTTCTTCGACTCCAGTTGCGCCAGGTTTTCCTGCTCGGCGTCGAGGGCATCGGCGAGGCGCCTGAGAAGTCGCGAGCGGTCGGCGGGCTCGACGGCCCTCCAGGCGGGGTACGCTTCTTTGGCGCGGGCGATCGCTCTGTCGGCGTCGTTTTCGGTGGCCGGTTCGAGGCTCTCTACCACCTCTTCGGTGGCCGGGTTGATTATCTCCAGCAACTAGGAAACCTCCGATACTAGGGCTTTGATGAGTTGGCTCTTCTCGTCTTCTTCGGGATGCCAGAGCACGCCGAGGACGAAGGGGCAGGAGGGGTCTTCGAGGGCCTCGACCGCGTCATCGTCGGAGCGACCCGTAATGACGAGGCCGTCCCCGATCTCCCCCACCCCCTGATGGTGGTGGGACTTGACCGGCGCCCTCTCTGCGCCGACGGCCCTGGCCGCGAGCGACCCCACCTCGAGATCGACCTCGTGGTCGGCGAAGGTGCCGGGGGTGTGGCGGTGGTTCTCGTGGCCGACCACGTCGGGGAGGTGCTGCTCGATGCCGCCCCCGTAGGCCACGTTGAGGATTTGCATCCCGCGGCAGATGCCAAGGACGGGCATGCGGC
>JBKPSF010000313.1:0-25757 GCA_046734875.1 Actinomycetota bacterium
CTTCACCTCGCCGGGTGCATTTGCCACCGTAACGAACTTGGAGAACGGCGAGCAAGCGACGTTCAACGTCACCGGCTCCGCCCACAAGAGCATCCTGGAAAACGGCAACGTCAAGACGGTGATGACGGGCAGGAATTTCGCACTCGATCCCGTGGCCGGCACCTTCGTATCGATGGGGCGCTTCACCTACATCAACGACCCGACCGACACCACGAACCTCGTACCGGTGTCTGGTGAAGGCCAAATGATCGACGTCTGCGCGCTCTTGTCGTAGACGGACTGCTGGCACCGGCGGGCCATGGCCCGCCGGTGCCACTCTGGCGTGCAAATGGGGTAGGGCACCGAGTCATCGTGGAGACACGGCTTCGTAGTCCTAGCTGAGGGGACGTGCCAGCACGAGATATATTTGCCCCACGAGGCCTCCTAAGGGGCGGCCGAGCACGCTCGGGGCAGCGTTACTCGTCGATCGACCTGGCGGCGAGGTCCGTCAGGCGCGACATGGCTGAGTTCGTCGCCGGATAGAGCGAGCGGTAGATCTGGTAGTACTCCTCGTAGACCTTCGAGCGCTCCGGTTCGGGCTCGGTGTCCTCTTCTCGTAGCTTCACCACCGAGGTCGCTTCCTCGACATCGGCGTATGCACCCGAGGCAACACCCGCCAGGAGCGCGGCGCCGTAGGCGGGTCCCTCGTCTGCGACGGTCCGGCGGATGGGTGTGTTGTATATGTCGGCCTGGAGCTGGCGCCAGAGTTCGCTCCTCGCCCCGCCGCCGGTTGCCCGCACGTCGTCTATGGGGACATCGAGGTCGCGCATTATTTCCAGGGAGTCTCGAAGGGAGAAGATCACACCCTCCATCACAGCCCTCGTCATGTGCCGGGCGCTGTGGCGGGCCGTGAGCCCGAAGAAGGCGCCCCTGGCCTTCGGGTCGAGATGCGGCGTCCTCTCGCCCGAGAGATAGGGAAGGAAGATCAGGCCTTCCGAGCCCGGGGGAACGTCCGAGGCCTCCCCGACCAGCGCGTCGAAGTCGCCGCCGAGCGTCTCGCGCCACCAGGAGAGCGACCCGCCCGCGGAGAGCGTGACTCCCATGAGGTGGTAGGCGCCTGGCACGGCGTGGCAGAAGGCGTGTAGCCGTCCCGAAGCGTCAGGCGTGAACCTGTCCGCGTGGGCGAAGAGGACGCCGCTCGTGCCCACGGAGGAGTTGACGAGCCCGGGCCCCACGATGCCCGTGCCGACCGCCGCCGCAGCGTTGTCGCCCCCGCCAGCGGCCACGGGAATATGCTGGGGAAGGCCGAGCTCTTCGGCGACGCTTTTGCGGAGGGCGCCGGTGTTCTCGGGGCCTTCGTAGACTTTGGGCATCCACTCCTGTGGGATCTCTAAAGCTTCAAGGATCTCGCCTGACCAGTCGCGGGCCTGGATATCGAGAAGCAGGGTGCCGGCGGCGTCCGAGGCGTCCGTGGCGTACTCGCCCGTGAGCCGGAGCCTCACGTAATCCTTGGGAAGCAGAAGGCGGGAGACCTGTCGAAAATTATCCGGCTCTTCGTCTCTCAGCCAGACGATCTTCGGCGCCTGGAAGCCGGTGAGCGCGGGGTTTCCGGCGATGGAGATCAGGCGTTCCTCGCCTACGGACTGCGTGATCCGGTCGCACTGCGCCTGCGTGCGCTGGTCGTTCCACAACAACGCAGGCCTTACCACCCGGTCTAACGAATCCAAAAATACGGAGCCGTGCATCTGGCCCGTGAGCCCGATGCCGGCCACCTCATCGGCCTCGGCGACCTGTGCCAGGACCTCCTTCGCGCCCTTCCACCAGTCTTCGGGGTCTTGCTCGGTCCAGCCAGGGCGCGGGGTGTTGAGTGGGTACTCGGACGCCGCTTCGGCCACGATCTCCCCTGAGTCGTTTACGGCGACGGCCCTGGCACCGCCGGTCCCCACGTCGAGGCCGACGAGAACGCTCACGCCTCGCTCCTGGAGCTTCGCCCGAAGCGCGACTCCCTGCGGCGTCTCCTGACCTCTTCCTCGTAGTCATCATCCATGCCAAGAGCACGGTAGACAGCCCTCTGGCCGGCGAGGGCATCGGCACGGCCTCTGGACTCGCGCAGGGCTTTCCTATCTATCTTTCTCGCCAGGTCCCAGATAAACTCCCACTGCACGATGGCGCGCCTGACGGCCGCGACCTGATCTTCGGTGTAGGGGTAGAGGTCGAAGCCGACTATCTCACCTTCTTCGCCGTAACCCACGTCCTGGAGGGTCTGGGCGAGTTCCAGGGTCTGCATAAAGAAGTTGGTGCCGACCACGTTGTCGTCGTCGAAGGTCCCCCAGCCGTCGTTGCCGTGCTGGTGGCCCAGCTTGTGCTCGGCGGCAAGGAGGTCGGCGTACTCGGCAAGGTTCTCGCCGTTCATGATGAGGTGCTGCCAGTCCATGTTTACCTGCAGGTTGGTGGTGTCAACCCCGAGGGCGTTGACCTTCTGGATCGTAAACAGCGTCATCCCGATGTTCTGCATAAGGATCTTCATGGCGGGCTCGGAGTTCTTGTGCTCCAGAAGAACCTTAACGTTCTTCTCGTTGGCGTGGTCCGTAAGCTCGGCCACTCCTTCTACGAAGCGCCGCCACGTCTCCGCGTAAGGACGCTGGAAGGTGTAGTTGTACCCTTCGGCTCCGGGCCAGATCACGAGGTTCGCCCCGACCTCCGCGCAGAGGTCTATACCACGCCTCAAAGTGTCTATCCCCCGGCGACGGAGCCCGCTATCCGGGTTGACGAACGCGCCCAGGGCGTAGGTAGGGTCAGTGTGGAGTCCGGCGGCGATGACCGGCAGATCCATACCGAACTCAGCGAGTACCCTCCTGACCTCGCCGACGTTGTCCTCGTCGATTTCTCCGGGATAATGGTACTCCAGGCCGTCGAGCAGATCGTGCAGCCCGGCCGCCACGCGTTCGGTCTTCTCGACCATAGGCTCGTCTGCGACCTCGTGATGGTAGCCCGGCGGCACGAAACGCGTAACAGCTGGTCCGAAAGCCCATATCCCAACGGAGTTCTTGATCATCGGGATCTCCTTCCCCTGTTCTCCACAGCCCCATCATAGCCAGAACCGAAATTCGCCATGCTAACTCGGGGTACTATACCTACAGGGCCCTGATCATGCCCCCGTCCACCAGGATGGCCTGCCCGGTAACGTAGCTGTTGGCCGGCGAGGCGAGAAAGGCAGCCACCCGCGCGAACTCCTCGGGCATCCCGTAGCGGCCTAAAGGTATCCGCGCCTCGAACTCCGCCCGCACCTCCTCCACGGAAACGCCCCTCGATTCGGCCTGCGAGGCGTCCATGCCCTCCGAACGAGCCGTGGCAATGCGTCCAGGACCCAGGGTGTTGACGAGGATGCCGTCGGGGGCAAGCTCGATGGAGAGGTTCTTGGCGAGGCCGGCGAGGCCCGCCCTGAACGTGTTCGAGAGGGTGAGGGCTTCTATCGGCTGCTTCACGGAAGAGGACGCAACGTTGACGATCCGTCCTCCACCACGCTCTCGCATCAGGGGCAGCACCCCGCGGACGCACCGGATGAGGCTCATGAGGATCTGCTCGAACGCCCCCTGCCACGCCCCATCGTCGAGATCATCGAACGTGCCGCCAGGAGGGCCGCCGGTATTGTTCACGAGCACGTCCACACCCCCGTAGCGATCTACGGCGTGGGACACGAGAGCTTCTATATCCCCGGCGCTGGTCAGGTCGGCGACCCGGTAGTCTACCTCGGCTCCTGTCACCTCGCGGATCTCGCCCGCCGTTTCCGAGAGGTTCTCACCATCGCGGCTGGAGATCACGACCCTCGCCCCTTCGCGGGCGAGCTCCGTCGCAACCGCCCGACCGAGCCCCTTGCTCGCCGCCGTCACCAGCGCGACCCTACCTTCGAGACCGAGATCCAAAACCCATCCTCCCTACTAGAGCACTTGCAAAGGAGACCAAGCCACCATCAAGACCGCCAATTGTACGCGAGCAGTGGGCTGCCGGCTGATTGCGACGCCCGGGACGCCATGCAAGAATCAGTCCTCCAGCATAAGTCCCTCAGCAACCAGAATGCTGAAGTGCTGAAATGCTGAAGTGCTGACAAGCTGAACGGGAGTGGATATGAACTTCGAGTTTTCCGAGAAGACTGAAGATTTCCGGGCGCGCATCGAGGCGTTCATGGACGAGCTCGTCTACCCGAACGAGGCGACGTTCCACAAACAGCTCGAAACCGCGGAGAACCGCTGGTCCGTGCCGCCGATCATGGAGGAACTGAAAGAGGAGGCAAAGTCGAGGGGGCTCTGGAACCTGTTCTTGCCCGACTCAGATCTCGGCGTCGGCCTTACGAACCTGGAGTACGCGCCGCTCTGCGAGGTCATGGGCCGGAGCCCCATAGCCCCGGAAGTTTTCAACTGCAACGCGCCCGACACGGGCAACATGGAGGTACTCGTCCGCTACGGCTCAGAGGAGCAGAAAGAGCGGTGGTTGAAGCCTTTGCTCGCGGGCGAGATACGGTCCTGCTTCGCGATGACCGAGCCTGACGTGGCCTCTTCCGACGCGACGAACATCCAGGCGAGGATCGAGAGGGACGGGGACGGGTACGTCCTCAACGGCAGGAAGTGGTGGACCTCGGGGGCCGGCGACCCGCGGTGCAAGATCTCCATCTTTATGGGGAAGACGGACCCGGAGGCTCCGCGCCACGAGCAGCAGTCCATGATCCTGGTCCCCCTGGATACCCCTGGCGTGGAGGTCGAACGTACCCTCCCTGTCTTCGGCTACGACGACGCCCCGCACGGGCACGCGGAGATCTCTTACAACGACGTGCGCGTCCCGCTGGAGAACATCATCTGGGACGAGGGGAAGGGATTTGCGATCGCCCAGGGACGGTTGGGGCCGGGGCGCATCCACCATTGCATGAGGCTTATAGGCGTGGCCGAACGAGCCCTGGAGATGATGTGCGAGCGGGTCAAGGAGCGGGAGGCTTTCGGCAAGCCGCTCGCGGAGCAGGGGGTCATACAGACCTGGATCTCCGACTCAAGGATGGAGATAGAGCAGGCGCGACTTTTGACCTTGAAAGCAGCCCACATGATGGATACGGTAGGGAACAAAGAGGCCAGGGCGGAGATCGCCATGATCAAGGTCGTCGCCCCCAACGTGGCCCTGAACGTCCTGGACAGGGCGATACAGGCCCACGGGGGCGCCGGCGTCTCAGAAGATTTCCCGCTCGCCTACTTCTGGGCGAGTGCCCGCACCCTGCGCCTCGCAGACGGCCCCGACGAGGTCCACAGGACCGCGGTGGCGAGACTGGAACTGAAGAAATACGAGTAGGGGAGGACATCATGGACGGCAAAAACTCCGTGCTCCTCGGCATAAAGTACGAGGCGGCGAGGATAGGCGAGGTGAGCGACGAAGCGCTCGCCGGCATCGAGGAGCAGATAGAGAGGGAGGTCGGCGAGGACTGGACCTCCGACGACGAGGTCCTCAGGGGTCGCAACGCCGTGAGGCGCGAGCACGGCCTGCCCGGCCTCGGCGGACCGGGGGACGGCAACACCCCGACGTCCGAGAGCGGGCGCCCGCTCTGGCGCAGGCTCCTGAAGAGGTAGCAGTGGTGTACAAAGGACTCGCGACCCAGGAGGAGCTCGATGCGCAGTACAACCTGAACGCGATGTTCCCTGAAGCGGCAGCCCGCTACGAGTCGTTCTGCTGGCGGGAGAGCGAGAGGGTTCGCTCGGAGCTCGACCACAGCCTCGACGTGCCATTCGGGCCCACGCGCGCGGAGCACGTGGACCTCTATCCCGCGGGCGAGGATGCTCCCGTGCTCGTCTACGTCCACGGCGGCTTCTGGTGTTTGCGCACGAGCAAGGAGTTCGGGTTCGTGGCTCGGGGACCGGCGTCCAGGGGCGTCGCGACGGTGGTTACGAACTACGATCTCTGCCCCAGGGTGACGATAGACGAGATCGTGCGCCAGACCCGCGCGGCGGTGGCGTGGGCTTACAACAACGCCGCGAGCTTTGGCGGCGACCCTGGGCGCATCCACGTCGCCGGCCACTCGGCCGGGGGCCACCTCGTCGCCATGCTCCTCGCTACCGATTGGGAGGGCGAGTACGGGCTGCCCGGCAACATCGTGAAAGGGGCGACCGCGATCAGCGGCCTCTACGACCTCGCGCCGTTCCCCTACACCTTCCTGCAACCCCAACTCCAGCTAGGCCACGACCAGATCCAGAAGAACAGCCCCATCCTCCACGTCCCCGACGCAGCCCCGCCCCTCCTCGTCGCCTACGGCGAGGTCGAGACCGACGAGTTCAAACGCCAGTCGGAGGATTATCTGGAGGCGTGGAGGGCGAGAGACCTCGAAGGAGAGCGTTTGGTGCTCCAGGACAAGAACCACTACGAGGTGATCGACGGTTTCCTCGACGCTGGGAGCCCACTCTGCTCCGCGATCCTGGGCCAATTGGGCATACAATGAGGACAAAGGCGCGAGATATTCCGGAGGCTGCATGGCAACAGAGATGACGGGCGGGGAGATCGTCCGCGAGCGGGGCACGGTCGTAACCTTCAGACAGCGGTGCGAGGCGTGCGGTTACGTCTTCGACTGGAACAAGACCACAATCGTGCCGGCGTACGGCTCCAGGAAAGTGCGCCCGTTCACCTGCCCGAAGTGCGGCAATTACCAGGAGGTTGAAGTCCGCTATCTCCACAAGGGCCCGCGCGAAGAGACAACCTGAGCCCCGGATCATCACGGAATGCCGCGCTCTGCGATCGGTGGGGGCACCGCTGCAAGCGGGTCGAGAGCGCCGCGACCATACACATGATGACGCCTAAACCTCCCGCGCGCACCCCGCGGCCGGCCTGTACCAAGGTACATGGTGAAAATCGTCCTTTCGATAGTCGCGCCGGCGCCGTATCCTTGAGACCATAAGGCACGCAAGCTACCGCCACGGGAGATCAGAAATGCAAGCAGCCCTTTGCGCCACCATCGGCGGCACGACGGACGAAGCGGGCGCCTGACCTTGGGGCCCATCATCTCCATTGACGGCCTCGTCAAGACGTACGCCTCAGGCTTCAGGGCGCTCGAAGGGATCGACCTGGAGATAAGGCGGGGTGAGATCTTCGCGCTTCTCGGTCCGAACGGCGCGGGCAAAACCACGCTCATAAACATCGTCTGCGGCATCGTCAACCCGACGGAGGGCGTAGTGCTGGCCGACGGCCACGACATCATCAAAGAGTTTCGGGCCACGCGGTCCCTCATAGGGCTCGTTCCGCAGGAGCTGACGACCGACGCCTTCGAAACCGTCTGGGCCACGGTCAGCTTTAGCAGGGGTCTGTTTGGCAAGCCTCCAGATCCCGGCTACGTGGAGAAAGTCCTCAGAGACCTCTCGTTGTGGGACAAGAAGGACGACAAGATCATGACGCTCTCCGGAGGCATGAAGCGGAGGGTCATGATCGCCAAGGCCCTCTCGCACGAGCCGCAGATCCTGTTCCTGGACGAGCCGACAGCCGGCGTTGACGTAGAACTGAGGAGGGACATGTGGCGGATGGTGCGCCGCCTGCGCGAGAGCGGCGTGACCATAGTCCTTACCACCCACTACATCGTCGAGGCCGAGGAGATGGCCGACAGGGTGGGGGTCATCAACAAGGGTGAGCTCATCCTGGTCGAGGACAAGGACGACCTGATGCGCAAGCTCGGCAGCAAACAGTTGACGCTGCAACTGGCCGATCCGCTGGAGGAGGTGCCCGACGCGCTTGCTGGGTACGGGCTGGAGCTTTCATCCGACGGCGGAGAGCTCGTGTACACCTACGATTCGCAGGCCGGAAGGATGGACATAGCCGACCTTCTAGCCGACCTCAGCGCGGCTGGCGTCAGGTTCAGGGACCTGCAAACGAGGGAGAGCTCGCTGGAGGAAATATTCGTCGATCTCGTCAAGGAGCCAGGGTGAACATCTATGCCATACGGGCCATCTACAAGTTCGAGATGGCCCGTACCTTCCGCACGCTCTTGCAGAGCATCGTCTCGCCTGTCATCTCCACGTCGCTTTACTTCGTGGTCTTCGGCGCGGCCATAGGCTCGCGCATCACCAGCGTGGAGGGGGTGGGCTACGGCTCGTTTATCGTGCCAGGCCTGATAATGCTGACGTTGCTGACGCAGAGCATCTCCAACGCTTCCTTCGGCATCTTCTTCCCCAAGTTCACGGGCACCATCTACGAGGTCCTCTCCGCGCCCGTCTCCTACGTCGAGATCGTCATCGGCTACGTCGGGGCGGCGGCTACCAAGTCCGTGATGATCGGCTCCATCATCCTGATCACCTCCGGACTCTTCGTGCCCATTCGGATAGACCATCCGCTGTGGATGGTCGCCTTCCTCGTGCTCACGTCCTTTACCTTCAGCCTCTTCGGCTTCATCATCGGCATCTGGGCCAGGGACATCGAGAAGCTGCAAATAGTGCCGCTGCTTATCATCACGCCCCTCATCTTCCTGGGCGGCAGCTTCTACTCGATCAGCATGCTGCCGCCGTTGTGGCAGAAGATCACGCTCTTCAACCCCGTCGTCTACCTGATAAGCGGCTTCCGCTGGAGCTTCTACGGCCTCTCTGACGTGAGCGTCACCGTAAGCCTGACCATGACGCTCCTCTTCCTGGCGATCTGCCTCACCCTGGTGTGGTGGATCTTCAAGACGGGTTACAGATTGAAGGCGTGAAGCGGTTCGCTAGGCGAACCGAGCTGTCAGCCGTCAGCTCTTCTTGGCTGATCGCGTGTCCGGCCCTTATGGGCTACCAAATATATGCCGTTCGGCAGACGCATCGGCCCTGGGCGTCGCGTATGGTTGGGATCGGCGGGGTGCGTGCCCTCCCCATCGGGAGACCGATCGCGTGCCCCGCCCACGGCTAGCGGAGCTGCCGCTGGTGCGTCCGGCAACCTCGTCGTGGGTGTAGATGAGCGCTGATTGCTGGAGGCTCAAGCCACCAGAAGCTCACGTTGTACGTCGAGCATGCGGCGGTACATCCCGTGCCAGCCTTCGAGTTCTGTGTGGGTACCGCGCTCGACGATCCTGCCCCTTTCGAGGACCAGGATCTCGTCCATTCGCTCCATGCGCACGAGCCTGTGGGTGATGACTAGCGTGGCGCGTTCCCGCGTGGAGCCGTAGATGGCGTCGAGGATGTCGCGCTCGGTTGCCGGGTCGAGGTTCGCTGTCGGTTCGTCGAGTATTAGCAGCGGCGCGTCTTTCAGAAGGGCTCTTGCGACGGAGAGGCGCTGGCGCTCGCCACCCGAGAGCTTGAGCCCTTGCTCGCCGAGCGGGGTCTCGAGACCCTGCGGCAGGCGTTCCACGAGCTCGTCGAGCCGCGCCTGTGCCAGCACGTCTTGCAGATCGTCCGTGGCACAGGATCTTGCGAGGAGCAGGTTGGCGCGCAGGGTGTCGTCGAAGACGTGGGTATCCTGGGAGACCACCGCGATCAGGCCCCGCACATCGGCCTGGGCGTACTCGCGAACGTCGCGACCCCCGATAGAAATTACACCCCCCGTCGGGTTCCAGAAGCGCAGGGCGAGGCCGGAGAGCGTGCTCTTCCCCGCCCCGCTGGGGCCGACCACGGCGACGCGTTTGCCCCGCTCCAGGGTGAACGAGATGTCCTGGAGGGCGAACCGGGCTCCCTCTTCGTAGCGAAAGCCCACCGCCTCGAACTCGAGTTTATGGTGTCGGGGGATGGGGAGCGGCTCTGCGGGATCCCTAACCTCCGGTTCGGCATCCACGATCTCGAAGACGCGTTCTCCTGCCCTGACGGAACGACCGAGGAACTGGAAAGCGGTGCCGAGCGGCTGCACGGCCTCGAAGCTCCCGAGCACGACGAGCGCCAGGAAGGCCAGGTAGACACCGCGCACCTCCCCCCCCGAGACCAGTGGTATCGCGAGCACGAGCACGGAGAGCATAGCGAGGTTCATCAGGAGATCGCCTAGGGCGTCCTGCAGGCCCATGATAAAGGCCATTCTTCCCTGCAGGCGGCCCAGTTTGCGGTCCAGCGTGGCGATGGCGCGTTCGTGATCTTGCTCCCTGCCGAAGGCGAGCAGGTCCTGCGCTCCCTGGACGCCTTCCACGATCCTGGCGTTCAACTCGCCCCTCGACTCCAACTGCTTCCGCCCGAGCCCACGCGCCAACCTCCCGACCAGAAGCGGTACTCCGACGCCGGCAATCAGCAGAAACGCGAGGGCCGAGAAAGCGAGCGGCGGGCCGAAGGCGTAGAGGAGTAGAAAGGTCAGAAGCGACGTTACGGAGGCCACGGCGACGGGGGCGACCACCCGGAGGTACAGGTTTTGCAGTTCCTCCACGTCCGCGACGATGCGGGAGAGGAGGTCTCCGGTGCGGAAGCGCAGGAGGCGGGCAGGGGCGAGTGGTTCGAGGCGGGTGTAGAACCAGGTTCTGAAGTCCGCGAGTAGCTCGAAGGTCAGGTTATGTGAGACGAGGCGCTCGGCGTAGCGTGCGCCGGCCCGCGAGATGCCGAAGAGTCGGACCAGGTAGATCGGGATTACGAGCAATCCCAGAAAAGCTACCAGCGCGGAGGCGGAGATCACGTACGCCGCCGTGGCTAGCAACCCGACGTTGCTGGCCACCGTGGCTACGCCGAGCAGGACAGCGAGCACCACACGATGTGTCTGGGGCTTCATGAAGCCGGCGAGCCGCAGGAAGGTCTTCACGCGGGCACCCGTCCGTAGGCCTTCACGAGGCTCGCGTAGGGGCCGCCGGCCTGGATCAGCTCCCTATGAGTACCCGTCTGGACGAGCCGTCCTCCGTCCAGGACGGCGATCCTGTCCGCCCCGTAAACGGTGTTGAGGCGGTGTGCGACCACGAGGACCGTGCGTCCCTCGGCGAGACGTTCTAGCGCCGTCCGGACCAGGCGTTCGCTCTCAGGGTCAAGGCTCGAGGTCGGCTCGTCCATGACGACAACGGGCGCATCCTTGAGGAAGGCGCGGGCTATAGCTATTCTCTGGGCCTCTCCCCCACTAAGGCGCGCCCCACGCTCGCCGACTTCGGTCTCGTAGCCATCGGACAGTCGTCTGATAAATTCGGCGGCCCCGGCGAGCTCGGTAGCCTTTTCGATCTCCCCCAGGCTGGCATCGGGCCGTGCCAGGCTGATATTCTCGAGCACGGTCCCGTGGAAGAGGTGAGGCCTCTGGGGCACGAGCGCCAGGTTCTGCCGCCAGATCCCTGCTGGCAAGCTCGTGATCTCCACGCCGTTCGCGCGGATGGTGCCCGCCTCGGGATCCACGAAGCGCATCAACAGGTTCACGAGCGTGCTCTTGCCAGACCCGCTGCGTCCGACGAGGGCGGTCCTGGTTCCCGCCGGAAGTACGAGCGAGACATTCTGGAGCGCCGGCCCTTCGCTTCCCGGGTACGTGTAACCGAGGCTCAAGAGCTCGACGGATAATTCGTCAGAAATGGGACTCGTAGCGCCAGAGTCCCGCCGCGGCGGCACAGGGGCCGACAGGATCTCGAAGATACGGTGGGCGGCGGCGCTTCCTTCCATCCCAGCGTGGCGGCTGGCGCCGAGCTCGCGCAAGGGTTTGTAGAACTCGGGCGTGAGAAGCAGCACGAGGAACGCCACCTCGAAGGGCATGTTGCCTGAGATGACGCGCACCCCGAGCGTTACGGCGACGAGACCGATAGCCGCTGCGGTCATGAACTCGAGCACGAACCCCGACAGGAAGGCGTAGCGCAACACCTTCATGGTGCGCCTCCTGAACTCCTCGCTCGCCGCCGCAACCCGTTCGCCCTCGTCGGCGCTCCTGCCGAAGACCTTCGACGTGGTTAGGCCCTGCACGGCGTCGAGAAAACTCGCCCCCAGGCGCGAGAGCGCCCTCCAATGGCGTCTGGTGTGCTCCTCCGCGTAGCCTCCGACGAGGACCATGAGGACCGGTATAACCGGCGCCGTAACGAGCAGCAAGACGGCGCTGGAAAGGTCCCGCGGCAAAATAAAGCCGGCTATCATCAAGGGAACGAGCACGCTGAGGAAGACCTGCGGCAGATAACGCCCGACGTAAGCGTCGAGCCTCTCCACGCCCTCCGTCGCCGTCGTCGCAAGCTCGCCGGTCCTCTCCCCCACTGCGTAAGACGGCCCCAGCCGCAAAACGTGCGCGACCACCCGTTGCCTTAGTTCGGACTTCACCCGCACCGCCCCCCGCTGGGCCGCCACCTCCCGTCCCCACAACAAAATCGAACGCATCAATGAAGCGCCGAGCAACAACACAAGCGGGCCGCGAACCTCCACCAGATCCGTGCCCTCCAGAAACACCCCGCCCACGACCTTGCTCAGAGCGACCAGCTGCAAGATCGTCGCCGCTGCCGCCAGAAGCCCGAGCGCCACCGTCAGGCCCAGCGAGACCCGCGCCGACCGCACCTCACGTAAGAGGTCCCTATTCAAGCCAAGCCCAGGTGGGTACTGACATCACGCCGGAGAACAAACCAAGTGGTAGCCGTAGATCCCCGCTTTCTGCTGAAATGCTCTAATACCCTTCGTCTTCCAGACTCACCTTCCCGCGGAAGAGGCGGTAGATCACCACGAAGTACACCGCGGCGAGCACCATCCCTATGCTCCACCACACGAGGCCTACCGCCAGGCCGTACTGTGAGGCGGAGGCGTTGTATATGGTGAGGCTGTTCGCCGGGTCTACGGCGGGAAGGACCTTCGGGTAGACGCCGAAGACCGTGCTCGTCAGCATCCCGACTATAAAGGCGCTGGAGGAGAGGAAAGCGTTCCTGTCTTCATTCCTGAGGTTGAAATAGACCATGCAGGCGAGCCCGGCGATGGCTACGAGCGGGAGTACGTACCCGTAGGGCTTTTCGTTGAAGCTCTCGAGCATCCACGGGCTCACCCAGAAGGTGAAGGCGGTGGCGAGCACGGTGAGCGCGACGGTCGCGTAGGTGAAGCGGAGTGAGATCGTACGCGAGCGCGCGTTCAGAGTGCCGTCGGTCTTGAGGGCGATAAAGTTGGACCCGTGGACGATGAGCGTCGCGAGCGCGAGAAGCCCGATCAGGACGGTGTAAGGATCGAGGATTCCAGGGGTGTCGGAGAGAGGGTTGAAGTCCGTCCACAGCGGCTGGAAGAAATACCCGTCCGCATCCAGCGGAACGCCCCGCACCACGTTGCCCAGAGCCGCGCCGAAGAAGATCGCCAATAGCGAACTCCCGAGAAAGAATACGGCGTCCCAGAAGGAGGCCCACAGGGGGTCTGTTATTTGGCCGCGCAGCTCGATGGAGAGGCCCCTGAGCATGAGCAGCCAGAGCACGATGATGAGCGGCAGGTAGAACCCGGAGAAGCTGGAGGCGTAGAGCACGGGGAAGGCGAAAAACAGGGTGCCGCCGCCGGCGATCAACCACACCTCGTTGCCGTCCCACACGGGCCCGATGGCCCGGATGATGGTACGCCGTTCTCGATCGTCTCTCGCTGCAACGAGGTGTATGGCCCCGGCCCCGAGGTCGAAGCCGTCCAGGAGGACGTACATGGCGATCATCAAAGCGACGAAAACGAACCATAGAGTCTCCACCGTTGCTCCCTTCTTCTAGGCAGTGAGGCCTTCTGTGGCCTCCAGCGTCTCCTGCTCGCCTTCGGGCCCGTGGGCGACCTCACGCACCATGAGCACGATGTAGAGCAGGCCCATGATCAAATACATCCCCGCAAACCCTATTAGCGTGAAGAGCACGCTGCCAGAGGAAACTAGCGGCGAGACGCCCTCGGAGGTCCTGAAGAGGCCGTAGGCGAGCCAGGGCTGGCGGCCGAGCTCGGCGGTGAACCACCCGGCGGTGTTGGCGATGAAGGGAAAAGGGATGGCGAGCATAAGGACCCATAACATCCACCTGGCGCTGTACAACAGTCCCCGCCACAGCAAGAACGCGGCGACGACCATGATGGCTATAAAGATGGTGCCGAGGCCGACCATGACGTGGTAGCTAAAGTAGAGGAGCGGGATGTTCTCGGGCCAGTTCTTCTCGGGGAAGGCGCTGAGGCCCCTGACCTCGGCGTTCCAGTTCTGGTAGACGAGGAAGCTGAGGGCGCGCGGCACGACGATGGGGTTCTCTATGGTCTTGTTCTCTATATCGGGCTGGCCGATGAGGACTATTCCTGCCTGCCTATCGGACCGGAAGAGGCCCTCCATGGCGGCGAGCGAGACGGGCTGGTGTTTGGCGACCTGATCGCTGGAGAAGTGGCCGCTCGGGAAGAGCATCCAGAGGCTAGCGAGCACCCCGACCACGACACCGACCCTGAGGAAGAGGCGCCCGTACTCCTCGTGCCGCCGCCCGAGCACGTAGAAGGCCCCCAGGCCGGCCATCACGAAGGCCCCGCACACCACGGCCCCGCCCATATTGTGCGCGTACTGCGCGAAGGTCCACGAGTTGAGCAACACCGCCCAGTAGTTGTCCAGCTCGATATTGCCGTTGGAAAGCGTCTTGTAGCCGACAGGATGCTGGACCCAGGCGTTGGTGGTGATGATAAAGTAGCCCGAAGCCCAGGTGCCCAGCAAGACCATGAGGGAGGAGAACCAGTGCACCCGCTGCCCAAAACGTTCTTCTCCAAAGAGAAACAAACCCACGAAGGCCGACTCCAGAAAGAACGCGAAGGCGCCCTCCATGGCCAGGGTCTGGGCGATGATGTCGCCTGCGAAGCGAGAGAATGCGGCCCAGTTCGTCCCGAACTGGAACTCCAGCGGAATCCCCGTTACGACCCCCATCACGAAGGTGACGGCGAAGATCCTGGCCCAGAACCGCGCCGACTTGTTGTAGAGCTCGTTGCCGCCCCGCATGTAGATGCTCTTGAGGACGAAGATGAGCAGCGCGAGCCCCATGGTGAGCATGGGAAACAGGTAGTGATAGGTCACGGTAAACGCGAACTGCAGACGGGACACGACCAGAGCGTCTTCCACAACCTACCCCCTGAACAACGTGTTCGCTCTTACACCATGATAGCGCCTCATCTGCCGGCGGGCATTGACCAGATCTCCTCGCGTTCAGCGCCTGACCTCCTTGCTTTTCCTGTAGCCCGTGCGTGGATCTTCTTCGGGGATGGGCGATGAAGGCGTTGAACCGAAGGCCGGAAAATTGGCCGGGGTCGTACGGAAGGCCGCATGGAGGTGCCAGAGCGTAAGGGCGACGGTTGCGAGCCCGGGGGCTAGTAGGGCCAGGTCGAGGGGGGCATGGTTGCGGAGGCTTTCGGCGGCGAGGATGAGGGCGGCTATGAGGATGATTACCAGTGAGATGCCGCGGTGGAAGCGTCCCGCTTCGGAGTGGGGCCAGGGGTCCATGGCGCGCACGACCTCGCGTCCGTCCTTGGAGTCGGTGCAGTCGTCTTTGGCGGGGCAGTGGTTGCAGATCTGGGGTCTTGCGCGGTAGCGGATGAGGCGTCGCTCGTGGTCGGTCTCAGTACGGGTAAGGAGCTGGTCTTCCGGGCAGATCCAGGCGTCGTGCCCGGGATGGTACGTGAACCCCGCGTTGCGGTAGCGCAGCGAGCGGGCGTGCGAGTGCCGGGCCAGCAGGTCGAGGCCGACCGCGGCGCACAGGAGGAAGGCGGCGTAGCCGGCCGCGAGAAAGACCTCGACGTGCATGGTCTACCGTCTCCCCGGCTCGACGGGCTCGGCTATCTCGGTGAACAGGATGTCCTCCGGCTCCTCCATCGTGACCAGCGGGACCGTGTGGCGTACGCCGAGGTAGCAGAGGTACAGGAGCGGCAGGACGCCGCCGGCTATGAACAGTACGTCGCCGGGCAGGCGCAGCCACTCTATGAGGGCGTTAGTCGGGTTGATTATGTACTCAAGAGAGCGCGCCTCGAAGTAGCCGGTGTTCACGGACTCGTAGAGCTGGAGGATGCCCAGAGGGAAGAGGGTGGCGAAGATCATCCAGGCGAGCCCGAGGTTTAGGTACCAGAAGCTCCACTTCGCCGCCCGCTCTGACCAGCGTTCCTCCGGGATCAGGTAGCGGAGGCAGAACACGGCGAAGCCCGCGGCTAGCATCCCGTAGACGCCCATCATCGCCCCGTGGGCGTGGGCCGCGGTCAGGGCGGTTCCTATCTCGTAGTAGGAGACTATGGGGAGGTTGATCAGAAACCCCAGGATTCCCGCGCCGAGGAAGTTCCAGAAACCGACGGCCACGAGGAACATCACGGCCCAGCGGTGCGGGAACGGCGTTCGCGAGCGCGACTCCTGGTGCGCCCCGAGCTGCAGAAAGCTCCAGGCCTCGAACGTGAGGAAGGTCAGAGGTATCACCTCGGCGGCCGAGAAGAAGGCGCCGAGCGCCATGGCTGACGCTGGTGTGCCGGAAAAATAGAGGTGGTGCAGCGTGCCGACCACCCCGCCTACTGAGTAGAGCACGATGTCGAGGAAGATGACCGTCAGCGCCACCCTCTCGGAGACGACGCCGAGTAGGACAAAGATGTAGGCGACCATGACGGTCGTGAAGAGTTCCAGAAAGTCCTCGACCCAGAGGTGCACGACCATGAACCGCCAGTAGTCCGCGGTCGGGAAGCTCGCGTCCGGCCTGGCGAGAAGCCCGACGGCGTAGAACGCCGGAATGGCCAGCGCCGCGAGGAAGAACATCCAGGGCATGTTGCCGAGCCGCTCGCTCCCGAGCCGCCCGCGCATCGCCCGGAAGAGCATGACCACCCAGAAGAAGAGCCCGGCCGAGAGCAGTACCTGCCAGAAGCGCCCGAGGTCGAGGTACTCGTAGCCCTGGTTGCCGAACCAGGACCACAGACCGCCTATCCAGCCGTGGATGCCGGCGAACTCGCCGATGAGGCTGCCGAACACCACGACGGCTAACGCCCCTAGCAGCCCATAGGCCAGCCACTTCTGGCCCCTCGGCTCGCGGCCGGCGATCATGGGCGCGAGGAAGATGCCCGCGGCCAGAAACGAGGTCGCCGTCCAGAAGATGGAGAGCTGCACGTGCCAGGTCCTGACGATGTTGAAGGGAAGTATCCTGGCCAGATCGAACCCAAAAAAGCTCGCCACGTCGGCCCTGTAGTGCTCGGAGGCGGCCCCGACGAGCGTCTGGACGAGGAAGAGGGCCGCCATGACGAGGAAGAAGTAGGCGCACACCCGCTGGGCGGGCGTTAGCGCCACGTCGCCTGGGGTCCTGAACGAGAGGCTCTGCTGGTCCCTGCCGTGCCAGCCGAGAAAGCTCCACCGTCCGAGCGCCCCGAAGAGCAGGCCCAGCCCGCCGAGCAAGGCGATCAAGGAGATCACACTCCACACCACGGTGTTCCCCGTCGCCTCGTTGCCAACGAGCGGCTCGGGCGGCCAGTCGTTGGTGTACGAGTAGCCCTTGCCGGGCCGCTCCGCCGCAGCGGCCCAAGCCGACCAGCCGAAGAAGGCCGTGAGCTGCCTTGTTTGGGTAGGATCGGTGATGGCCCCGGGACGCAAGCCGTACCTGGTAGTGGCCTCGCCGAAGTAGCTCCGGTAGTGGCCGGCGACCTGACCGAAAGCCGCGGCCTGAGCTTCGGTAAACTCCAGCGTCCGCGTTTCGGGGTCATAGCGATTTTTCTTGAAGTCCTCCAGGGTGCGCGCCGCCGCCGTACCGGAACCCCCGCCCCCATAATGTTCCCGTACCGCGAGGGCTGAACGGCGCAGGTAGTCTGCAGTGTAGTCGGGGCCGAGGTAGCCGCCGTGCCCGAACACCGAGCCGTACTCCATCAGGCCGTTGCGAAGGAAGACCCTCTGCCCCTCCCTAACATCCTCCCCCGTGAACACGGTCTCGCCCGCCGGGTCAACGATCTTCTCGGGAATCGGCGGCTGCCCACTGTAGGTCCCGTAGCCCATGATCCCCAACACCAGAAACCCGAACAGAAGCGTCAGCACCACAGCCTGCACCCAGCCCCCGGACACCAGCAACCCCCGACGACCAGACCCCGCGTCCAAAGCTACCTCCTCAACCAACACACCAAACTATTACCCAATTAGTAATATACACATGGGCTGGCCGACGGTGCAAGTCGCAGAGGGTGCGGGTAGACGGCAACGCTCCCGCGGGCTGGCCTACGTCTTGTGCTGCCCGTGGATTCCTGCGAAAGCGGGAATGACGGAGGAGAGGGTATTGAGGGCTCTCGCGGCGGAAAGTTCGGGCGTCCACAGAGACACGGCATTGGCTTTCAACTATCGGCCAGGAGCAAAAAGCTGAAGTGCTGACGGGCTGAAATGCTGACTAGCTGAAATGCTGAAATGCTCTTTGGGTGAGGAAGTCTTCGAGGGTCTGGTCTGCGAGGTAGTCGAGGATCGCCTGCTGGCCCATCTCCCAGGCTTCGTGGAGGGCGCAGGGGGAGGCGTTTCCGCAGACGCGGTCTGCCATTATGCAGTTCGTTACGCCGAACGGGCCTTCCACGGCTTCCACGGCTTCGCGGAGCGAGATCTGGTCCGCAGGTCGGGCAAGCCTGGAGCCGCCGTTGCGGCCCTGTTCGCTGTCGACCAGGCCTGCGCGGGAGAGGTTGGCCAGGATGCGGGCCAGCAGGCGGCGCGGGACGTGGGCTTCGGCCGAGATCCTCTGCGCCGGCACACGCTCTCCGGTCCAGGCGAGGTAGAGCAGGGCTCGCAATGCGTATCGTCCCTCGCTGCTTAGCTCAAGCCTCAAATCCTCTTGCTCCTTTACGCCCCGGCGAACCATCTCGCCGTACTCGGGAAGGGTACAGGATCGGCCGCCCTTCTCCAAAGCGAATGATACGTGGCGCGAGACGCCGAGCGTGGTTCGGGTTAAGGTTAGGGGCTTATGAGGGAGCACCGTTCTGTGGACCTCCTTGAGGAGGCTCGATCCGCGACCGGGCGGGAGGGCGTGGTCTGGGCCCTCGAAGGGAGCAAAGACCTCAACGCCAACCTGGTCCTGTTCGGGGCGGGTGGGGGCGTCGGGGAGCACGTCAACGACGAGGTAGACGTGCTCATCGTTGGCGTCTCGGGTTCAGGGTCAGTGAGGGTAGAGGGAGAAGAGCATCCCGTGTCGAACGGGGTCGTAGTCTTCGTTCCGCGGGGAGCCAGGCGGTACACGCGGGCAACGTCGGAAGGCTTCGCTTACCTCAGCGTCCACCGACGCAGAGGGCCGCTGCGGATCGGCGGTTGACCGGCGCGGCTAGCGGACCGGAAGCTCTTTCTCTGGGGCGGATGGTTTTGATTGCAAGACCCCGAGCGCGTGAAGGTATTCTTCGGCGTCGATCTCGCCGCGGCCGTAGCGCACCCGGAGGGCCTCGATCGCGGGGTCGTCGCCCGCCGCGCTGCGGGGCCCGGCTCCCGCACTAGGGGGGAAGATCCTCGTTACGGCCCAGACCACGACCGCAAGAAGCGGGATCCAGAAAAGCAACAATGTCGCCCCCAGCCCTCCTCCCATCATCCCGCCAAGCCCGTTCATCATGAGAGATCAACCCCTTCCGGCCGCTGGGTTCGAGCTTCAAAGAGAGTCTAGCCACGAGCCGAGAGGCTGCCATGAGCAAACTTGATGAAACCTCTGGTCATTTTGGGTCAGAGAGGCCGACGAATCGTGCTGGGTCCTTCTCAAGCCGGATTTCCCTGGCCAGGGTCGAAGGCGAGCATCAGGACTTCGCCGGAGCGGGCGACCGTGCCCTGGACGGCCTCTTTCGCGTGACGTTTCAGGGTCGCCGGGATCTCCCCCACCTGGATAAAGGCTCTCTCCGAGAGGACAGGTGTGGGGTGCGAGGGCGCGATGGGGAAGAACCGCTCTCCCCACGCCCGGTACGCGTCGGGCGGGGGGAGCACGCGCCCGCCGGCCGATGAGGCGACCTCGAGGAGCGCCTCCTCGACCACAGCTTTCCGACCGCCCGGATACGCCCCGAAAAGGAGGTGATCCTCGCCCAAGCCGCGGAGGCGGGCCATCTCGGGGCTCAGGAAGGCCAGGTGCCACAGCGGTACGCCCCGGCGGAAAACGTCGGCGACGGCGATGGCCAGATTCTCGCGGTCTCTGAAAGTCAGGGCGTAGGGGGTGTCGTCTTCGGCGCGCCTGGTCTGCAGGGTGGCGCGGACAACTATCCCCTTGTCGTGGCCGACGGCGGAGTGTAGCTCGTCGCCATTCACGGTCTTGCGGGTGCCACCGGGCATCACCAGGTCGGCGGAGATCACGTTCTCCCTCAGACGGCCGTATTCGAAGGAGCCGACCCCGACGCCGTCCTGGGCGAGCCAGCCCCCGATGGTGGCCCTCGGGGCGCTCGTGGGGTAGACCGTGAGGCCCCGCCCGCGAAAGCGCAGCTCGTTGTCCAGCTCCAGCCAGAGCGCTCCCGGCTCGGCCAGGCCTTCGTCCGCGTCGGTGAGCCAGAGACTGCGCATGAGGTCGAAGCGGATCAGGACCCTTCCCTCTCTCGGCACTCTCTCCGGGGTGGTCTCCGCCCCGAGCGCCGCCAGGGGCAGGGAGTAGCGGGCGGTTATCCCGGCCAGGAGCGCGACCTCTTCGGCGCTCGCGGGGAAGACCGAGGCGAGCGCGCCTTCTGGAGCTGGTCTTCCCGGCTGCCCGCGCTTCAGCCGGTCCCCGAAGATTTCTTCGATCGCCCCCAGCGCCTCATCGTGCACGTCTGCCATCTCTGAGCACCTCTCTAACAACCTGTTTGGACCGGAAGATTACCCGCTGATTTGGTCTGATGCATGATCCATCTTGACGAAAGGATTCATCTGATTTGACTATCGTCTCGCCCCGCCCAACGTCCTACTGGTCAATGAGCGCCAGGCAGATGGGTCGATTTGCTCATGGCATCTGTTCCTCGATCGGCTACATTATCCTGTGAAGGGTATGCCAGTCGGGACCACGACAAGGAGGAAAGCGTGAGCGTTTTCGGAGAGAGGATCTTGCTGGCAACGGACGGCTCCCCCGAGGCGGAACGTGCCCTCGGGACGGCCGCTACGCTGTCGGAGAAGCTGGGCGCTGAACTGCATCTGGTCTGCGTGGAGCCCATGCCGGATCCCATGTCCTGGCCGGAGGCGAGAATGATGTCGCCCGAGCTCCGGGGGGACGTCCGCGAGCGGGCGGAAGACGCGGCCCGCAAGACGCTCGAAGACCAGGTGGAGAAGCTCGGGGAGATGGACGTTGAGGTCTCCGGCGTTCACGCCGTGGGGGGCCGTCCTGACTCGGAGATCGTACGCATCGCGGAGGAGATTGGGGCTGGGCTCATCGTTCTCGGCAGCAGGGGACTCGGCCCCGTCAGGCGCGCCGTTATGGGCAGCGTCTCCCTCTCCGTGGTCCATCACTCTCACTGCTCGGTCCTCGTGGTGCGTGAAGATGGTGGTCTTCCCGGCAGGATCCTGCTCGCCCTCGACGGCTCGGAGCAGGCTAAAGTTGCGGCTGAGGCCGCGGCCGAGATCTCCGCCTCCACCGGCTCGGGGTTGCACGTCGTGTTCGTGATGCCGACGGCCGCGCACCTCTACGGTCACCACCTCTACTCCAGAGAGATGAAAGAGTCCGTCAGGGAGCAGTCCGAGGGCGACGTCAAGACGTTCCTGGAAGAGCAGGCCGGGTGGATAGAGGCCCGCGGCGGCGAGGTCGAGGACACCCACATGGCCGTTGGCAGGCCCGACGCAGAGATCGTGAAGCTAGCCGAAGAACTCGGGGCCGGCCTGACCGTCGTCGGTAGCAGGGGGCTCGGCGGCATCCGCCGGGCGCTCGTCGGCAGCGTCTCCGATTCGGTGGTACGCCACGCCCACGGTCCCGTGCTCGTGGTCAGGAGCGAGGATACCTGAAAGACGAAGGGTACAACGGGCGAAATAGGGGTACAGTTGGGTAGCATTCAGGCGGAAGGATAGAGGAGGATTGCGATGGGCGAGCAGCAACCGTCCGCCATAGAGCGGATGCTGAACAGGATCGAAGAGCACATCGAGGACTGGCGCAGGCGGGACTCGACCCTCCAGGCGGAGGCCGACGCCAGCCGCAGCCAGCTCTGGGAAGAGGCTGCCGAGCGCGAGCGGCTGCTGGCCGAGGCCGTGGGCGAGGAGGAGGCGCGCCGCGAGTCCATAGAAGAGCTCACCAAACAGAACCGGGTGGTCTTCGTCTTGCACCGCGAGGAGCTGGTCGAGACGCTGGAGGAGTTCGCCCGCGATGGCGACAGGCTCGTGAGCGTCGTACCCCGCAGGGGCGGCGAGACCATAAGCCAGGGCCTCAAAGGCTCATGGCTGGTCTTCGAAAAATCGGAACCAGACTCTTAAGGGAGCGAACTGCCTCCGACAGATCGCTAGGGGAGTACGCCGGCCTCGCGGGCCCTCGCCAGAACTTCGAGTTGGGAGTGGGCGCCGAAGGCCTGCAGGAGGCCGCGGATGTGGTTACGCACGGTGGCTTCAGAGAGGTAGAGTTTGCGGCCTATCTCCCTGGTCGAGCGGCCGGAGGAGAGGAGCTGGAGCACCTCCATCTGGCGGGGTGTTATTTGCGGAGCCTCTTTGCTTGGGAGTGAGATCACACGCTGGCCCTCGCCGGCGCGCCTGACGAGCTCTCGCACGAACTCTACCTCGGAGACGCGTTGCCTGGCGTTGTTGAGCGCGAGGGCCGCGCAGTGGGCGACACCTTCGGCGAGCGCCACGTCTTCCGCGTCGTAGCGGGGTCTGGCGTGGGTGGAGATCAAACCCATCGCGCCGAGGGTGTGTCCCCCGACGCGGAGCGGAACACAGATGTAGGAGCCGGGGTCGGTTCGGCGCAGGGCTTCGAGGTGCCCGGGATCGCCTGCGGCTATGTCTTCTAGCGCGGCCTCGTCGAGATCGGGGATCAACTCCGGCACGCCGGTCCTGTAGACTCTGGCGGTGCCGTGCGACCTGCCTGGGTCGAGCCTGTAGCTGCTCTTGAGGGCGCGGGCGAGGGCCTCGTCATCGGGGTCCGAATGGGCGATGGCGAACCTGCTCACGGAGCGTTCCGTCTCCTCGACCACGTCTACAAAGCACCAGTCGGCGATGGCCGGGACGGTAAGGCGCGCCGCCGTGGTTAGCACCGTCCCGTAGTCGGTCGAGGCCGAGAGGAGCGCGTTGGCCTCGGCCAGGAACGAGAAGCGCCGCTCGGCCGCGGCGGCCGAGGCGGTGCGTTCGCCGAGAAGGCTCTCCTGGTCTGCCTCCGCGCGGCGGCGCTCTATCGCCGCGCCAAGTACCCCGGCCACCTCCTGCAGAAACAGGATCTCATCCTCCGTGAACACCTTTCTCTCCGCTGTGTGCGCGCTGAGGACGCCGTAGGCGCGCCCGCCGACGTGGATGGTGGTGCTCAGGCCGCTCACCACCCTGTGCTCCTGAAGGAGATCTATGTCCTCGAAGCGGTTCTCCGTCCTGAGGTCCTCGACCACCACGGGTCCCGGGGAGATGAGGGCATAACCGGCCTGGGATTGGAGGTTCGTTCCGACCGTGGCGGTCCCGACGAGCCCCTCCCTCCACCCCACGCCGGCCCGCAAGAATAGCGTGGCGCCGTCGGGCATGAGCTCCACGATCTTGCAGTACTCGACCTCCAGCACCCCGGCGACCGCGTGCACCGTCTCGTCCATAACCTCATGCAGGCCCATGCCGGAGAGCGCCGCCAGCCCGAGCCTTCCCGTCACCTCCTGCTGGCGTACCCTGGCCCTGAGTTCTTCTTCCGCCGTCCAGAATCCTGGTTCGACCCAAGCACTACCGGGACTCATTCCAGACCCCTTCGCACGATCGCTCCGATCCACAAACAGGACCAGGCAACTTTTCCGTATCGCCCCGACAGCCCATGCCACAAGTGTACAAAAACGTTCTCGCCGGAGCCTGAGATGGTCCGGCGTAGTCGTCCTGGTACGCGGGCTGTTACATCTCACCCGGTACGATACAAGCACGGAGGAGTCGCGCTATGCCCGAACGCGAAGTCGCGCCTAATGGATCCTGGAGGTCCCCGATCTCGTCGGATATGATCGTCCGCGGGGTGGTGGGGCTTTCGGAGGTCGCGCACGGCGCGCTGTTAGCGGTTAGCATTTAGCCGTTAGAAGAACAAAGCTAAATACCAACCGCTAAGTGAGGAGTGTGATGGGAGAACGGCGTGAGGAGTGGTGGGAGGCTAACAGGGCGAGCTGGGACGAGCGCGTCCCGATCCACGTCTCTGGCGAGTTCTACGACGTGGCCGCTTTCAAGGCGGGAGAGGAACGCCTGCAGCCGTTCGAGCTGGCTGAGGTCGGCGACGTTGCTGGCAAGGACCTCCTGCACCTCCAGTGCCACTTCGGGATCGACACTTTGAGCTGGGCTCGCCGCGGTGCCCACGTGAGCGGCCTGGACTTCTCAGCCCCGGCCGTCGAGGCGGCCCGCACCCTCGCCTCGGAGATGGGCCTGGAGGCGACGTTCGTGCGGTCCGATGTCTACGAGGCACTGGAGGCAGTGGGAGGCAAAACATTCGACATCGTCTACACGGGCCGCGGCGCGCTGAACTGGCTCCCCGACATCGAGAGGTGGGCGAAGGTAGTCGCAGAACTGACCAGGCCCGGAGGGTTCTTGTACCTTACGGAGTTCCACCCTTTCACCGAGGTCTTTGGTGACGACGACCTGAGCGTGGAGTACGACTACTTCCAGGACGAGAACCCGAGGGTGTGGGACGAGCCAGGCACCTACGCAGATTTCGGGGCGGAGACAGTCCACAACGTGACCTACGAGTGGAACCATACGCTCGGCAAGGTGGTGAGCGCCGTGAGCGCCGCCTCCTTTAATATCGAGCTGCTGCACGAGTTTGACTACACCAAGTTCGAGCGGTGGCCGATCCTGGAGAAGTCAGGCTTCGATACCTACCGTCTGCCCGAGGGAACGCCCCGCATCCCGCTAATGTATTCGTTGCGGGCCCGCAAATCGTAGCGACGGTGCGGTGGGCGGTTCGCGAACCGCCCTCGTCCTTACGGCCTGTCGTTCGGTGTTGTGCCGGGGGGTGGGGCCTGCACGGTCCTAACAAGTTCGGCGCGGACGATCAGGCGTTCCGTGTAATTCGGGAGCGTGCAGGTCTGGAGGCTGATCACGTTCATCCCCGCGACGGGCTTCGTGGCCGAAGCGTCGTTGGGACCGAGGATGAACCGGTCGTAGACCCTGTAGATGTACTTCGTGCCTTCGGAGTCGGTCAGCACCACCCTACCCCCGCGCCTGAGCTCGTTCAGGTCCCAGAACACGAGCCAGCTTTTGGTGTGCGGGAATCCTAGCCTGTGGCCCGCGATGTAGACGTTCGCGCCCTGCTGCCAGGGGAAGCTCGTCCCCTTGAGGTGCAGCGCCCCGTCGTGCAGCGCCGACTCGTCGCCCGCTGTGCCTGTATACACGGGAACGTCTTTCACCCGCCTCATGCTCGGGATGGTCAGCTCCATGGTGGTGTTCTTCTTCGGCGGCGGCGCGCCCGCCTCCAACCCTGCGCTCCTGATATCCAAGAAAACGAGGCCCGCGGAGAACAGGATCAGGGCCAGCCCGACAAAAGCGAGCAGGCCGCGGTTGGGTCTCCACATGGATGACCTTCTGTAGTAGCGCCTTCCTTTTCTCTCCCGGGTCCAGGACCCGAACGGTCTCGTTCTCACGACGAAATATGATACAGCTCCAGCACAACAAAACAACGCGATTCATCAACGTCGGTTCGCAAGGCCGTTACCCGCCCATTAGCCTCTGCGGCGGGGGTCCAGGGCGTCGCGCAGGCCGTCGCCGATAAAGTTCACGGAGAGCACGGCGAGTGCAATGGCGATACCGGGGAAGATGATGGCGTGCTGGCCCTGCACAAAGACGCCGAACCCGCTGCGGAAGGCGTCGGTAAGCATCGCGCCCCACTCCGGGGTCGGGGCCCGGGCACCGAGGCCCAGGAACGAGAGCGCGGCGATGTCCAGGATCGCCGT
>JBKPSF010000314.1:0-3296 GCA_046734875.1 Actinomycetota bacterium
TCGTGCTTGATTTGGTAGCGGCGTGAAATTAGAATCATCCTTTTGGAGCGGGGCTCCCACGAACCCCGCACGAAATGGCGTCGCAAGGGCTAACTCGCCGGGTCCGTCCGCGACCGCCCTCTCTGTCGCGGCAGGGTTAGACCACAAAGTACGAACACGGAGGGATAGGTTCACGGTGACAGGACGATCGAAGAACCCCTTCCTGGCGGCGCTCGTCCTCGCCGTCGCCGTGGTAATAGCGCTTCTAATCCTCGCCGGGTGCGACGCGGGAACCGACGAGACGTACCAGGGAAGCTCGCAGGGGGAAGAGACCACGGGCCCGTCGGGGGTCGTTGACGGTAAGATCACGGTCGCCTCCAACATCGCCTACCCGCCCTTCGAATTCTCCCCCAAAGGCAGGCCCAAGGGCTTCGACATCGACCTGATGAACGAGATAGCCAGGAGGGCCGGCTTCGAGGTCCGCTACGAGAACGTCCAGTTCGACAGCATCCTGCGCGGCCTGGACGCCGATCTCTTCGACGCGTCCATCTCGGCGATGAGCATAACTACGGAGCGCGAGAAGCAGCTCGACTTCTCTGACCCCTACTTCAACGCCAACCAGGCGCTCGTGGTCGAGAGCGACTCAAGGATCAAAGCCGTAGGCGACCTCGCCGAGGCGACCGTCGGCGTCCAGGCCGGCTCGACGGGCCAGCTCAAGGGCGAAGACCTCCACGAAGACGGGCAGGTCGGTAAGGTCAAACCGTACAGGACCATCGGGGAAGCCTTCTCGGATCTCAGGGCCGGCAAGATCGAAGGCGTCATCTATGACCTCTCGGCCGTGCACAAAAAGGTAACGGAGAACAAGGGGGAGATCAGGTACGTCGAGTCCATCCCGACGGGCGAGCAGTACGGGATAGCATTCCCCAAGGACAGCCCGCTCGTCGAACCCGTCAACCAGGCGCTGACGGAAATGAAGGAAGACGGCACCTACGAGGAACTCTACGAAAAGTGGATCGGCATGCCCCCCGAGGAGATACCGTAGAGGGCTTCGCCCTCAGCACGGCGGCTTCGCCGCCTTGTCAGCACGCTCCCTTCGGTCGCTCGTCAGCACGCTTCGGCCCTTCGGGCCTCGCTTTTCAGCACGGCGCTCCGCGCCTTGTCAGCATTTCCAGTTACGGCCCCGCCCGGCCGCTCACGACGAACCGCCGCCCGCGGCAGCCACATCCCATGCTCGAAGCGTCGCCCCTGGACGACTTCCCGAAAGCGGAGCCAGGCGAAGCCGGGCGTAGCGTGCCGACGAGCGGAGGCCGAAGGCCGGAGCGTGCTGACAAGCGGAGGCGAAGCCGGAGCGTGCTCTAGTGGCATCTCTCTTCAGGTCGATGCTTTCGATCTCCGTGGCGACCGTTTTGTCGCGGGCTACGGGGTACGGGAGGTGGATGGCTCAGGCTGCGGTTCTCGCTGGTAGCCTGGTGGCCGATGCTTATACGGCCTCTATTTTGTTGCCTAGCCTGATCTACGAGCTGTTCATGGGCGGGATACTGTATTCGATCTTTATTCCCGTCCTGGTTGACCGCATCACGACCCACGGCGAGGAGGATGCCCGTAGCCTGACGAACGCCCTGTTCACGTTGGTCTTGCCGCTGATGCTGGTCCTCTCGCTGGTAGGCATCGTGCTGGCCGAACCGCTCGTGGGGCTGGTTACCAACTGGCAGTCCGTGGACCGCCTCTCCCCGGCCGAGGTCGAAGAGGTCCAGGGCCTCGCTGTGCTGTTCTTCCGCATCTTCGTCCTGCAGATGTTCTTTTACGGCATAAGCACCATAGGCACCGGCGTCTTGCAGGCACACAGGCACTTCTTCCTGCCAACCTTCGCCCCCGTGCTGAACAACCTGCTAGTCATCGCCTCCTTCGTCGCCTATTACTTCTTGCGGGAGAGCGACGGTCGGCTCGCCCTCTACGTGCTCGGCTTCGGCGTTACGGTGGGGGTCGCGGTCATGGCCCTCGCGCTCGTCCCGACGATGCTGGAGCTCGGCTACAAGCCGCGCCCGCAGTTCGGCCACCCCGCCTTGCTTCCGACGGCGCGGCTGGCCGGGCCGATGGTCGTGCTCGTCGCCGCCTCCGTCGGCTTCCAGTTCTTCGGGATGTATCTGGCGACCGGGTTCGAGGCCGCCGCTGAGCTCAACTACGCGTTCACGATCTTCTCGCTCCCCTACGGCGTCTTCGTGGTCGCCGTCACGACCGCGCTCATGCCCGAGCTATCCGAGAGGTACTCGCTCGGGGATACGGACGGCTACCGTGACACGTTCTCCTTTGGCTTGAGGACGATGGCCTTCGTCGTCGTACCGTCGGCGGTGGGCCTGATCTCCCTCTCCAAGCCCATAGTCGGCGTGCTCTACGAACACCTGAACTTCGGCCCCAGGGAAACCGAGCTGGTCTCCGGCCTTCTCGTGGTCTACGGGGCGGGCCTGCTGGGCTACTCGGTCTACTTCTACCTCGTGCGCGCCTTCTACTCGCGGCAGAACACGAAGACCCCCGCCGTCCTGAACGTCGTGATCTTCCTGCTCTACGTGGCCCTCGCCTACAGCCTCTCCCTACTCTGGGGCATCATGGGCGTGGTGCTCGGGCTGGCGCTCTCCTACTCGGCACTGGCCATCCTCAGCCTCGCGGCGATGCGCCGCCAGACGGGCCGGCTGGACGGCCGGCGTCTCCTCGGCTCCTTTCTCAGGATACTCCTCGCCGGGGCCGCCATGTACGCAGCGGCCACCGCGGGCACGATGCTCCTCGGACTCGGCTCGGACTTTACCAGCCGCCTCCTCGTCCTGGTCGCCGTCGGCGGCGCCTCGCTCGCCATTTACCTCGGGGTGGCGTTCCTGCTGGGAACAGAGGAACTCAAGTCGGTGCTCGTGCTCCTTCGTCGACGCTCGGCCGGGAAGGCCTCTTGAGGGCGGTTCGCGAACCGCCCCTACAGGGGGAGGGGTCTAATCTTTCTGCTCCTGGGTCTGCGACTCCCAAATAGTTTTCGAGAGGCTTTTGATCAGGTCCTGCCCCTCGTACACGTCGGCCGAGCCGTGTTTGGTGAGGATGGCGATGACGTAGCGGTGGCCGCCGTCCTCGACGAACCCTACCTCGTCGTAGACCTTGTAGAGCCAGCCGGCCTTGTTGGCGGCGTCCACCCCCTGAGGCAGGCCGGCGTCGAGCCACCAGTCGAGCCTGTCCTCGTGCATCAGGTCGATCATATACCCGCAGCTCTTCTCACTGGCGGCCTTTCCTTTGGCTATCTGCCGCATCATGGCCGCCATGTCGCGCGGCGTGCTCCTGTT
>JBKPSF010000315.1:0-3429 GCA_046734875.1 Actinomycetota bacterium
CAGCTACGAAAAGATCTCGCGCGCCTTCGTCGACGGGCAGCCGTCGGGCAACCTCACTCGCGATCACGTCCTCGACAACATCACTTTGTACTGGCTGACGAACACCGCGGCCTCGGCCGCCAGGCTGTACTGGGAGACCAACAAGAGTACGGCCGCCGCACTCAAGAAGCCGCCGCCGCACGTCATGCTCCCAGTGGGCTACACGGTGTTCCCCGGCGAGCTCTTCCAGGCTCCGCGCCACTGGGTGAAGAGCGCCTACCACAACCTCGTCTACTTCAACGAGGCCGACAGGGGCGGCCACTTCGCCGCCTGGGAAGAGCCCGAGCTCTTCGCCGAGGAGATGCGAGCCGCATTCACGTCAGTGCGTTAATCGGCGGCCGCGGGCGACTACGAGACCCGCGAAAGGAGCGCGCGTACCCGAGCCAACCTGCACCGCTAGTCCCCAACCACGGAGGACTAAGCCGAACCCCACGAAGTAAAGGAGGCCGTCATGAGCACCCGCGTCGAGACCTCCATGGCCCCGTACAGTGAGGGCGGAGGTGGCTTGCGATGAGATTCTTCGGCGCGCATCGGGAGGCCGGAACGGATTTCTTGCCCACCGAGGGCCGCCTGCCGCCTTTCGAGGGCGCCACCGGTTGGCTGACCTCCGAGCCGCTCACCCCCGAGGGGCTCCGCGGACGCATAGTCGCCGTGCAGTTCTGGACCTACACCTGCGTCAACTGGCTCAGGACGCTGCCCTACGTGCGCGCGTGGGCCGCCAAATACCGGGATCACGGCCTGATCGTGATCGGGGTCCATACGCCCGAGTTCGGCTTCGAGCGCGACGCCGACAACGTGAGGGCGGCGGCCAGGGAGATGGGGGTGGATTATCCGATCGCGCTCGACAGCAACTACGCCGTCTGGGGCGCCTTCGCCAACCACTTCTGGCCGGCGCTGTACATCGCCGACGAGCAGGGAAGGATCCGCTACCACCACTTCGGCGAGGGCGAGTACGCCATGTCTGAGATGGTAATTCAGCAGCTGCTCGGCGAAGCGGGCGAGGAAGGATTCGATCCGGCGCTCGTGTCCGTCGACCTCGAAGGCACAGAGGTTGCGGCCGATTGGGGCGATCTGAGAACGCCCGAGACGTACCTGGGTTACGGGCGCGCTTCCGGCTTCGCCTCTACGGACAGCGGGCGCTTCGACGAGCCTCGCGGCTACCCCGAGCGATCGCAGCTGGGCCTGAACGAGTGGGCCCCCTCGGGCCTCTGGACGCTTGCCGGGCACGCGGCGGTGCTCGACGAAGCGCCAGGACGGATCGCGATGCGGTTCCATGCGCGCGACGTGAACCTCGTGATGGGACCGGCCGAGCGGGGTCTGTCGGTGCCGTTTCGCGTGCTCATCGATGGAGAGGCGCCGGGCGCCTCCCACGGAACCGACGTCGACGAGGGGGGCAACGGCACGGTTATTGAACAGCGGCTTTATCAGCTGATCCGGCAACCCAAACCCATCGCCGATCGCCTGTTCGAGATCGAGTTTCTCGATTCGGGAGTGGAGGCTTATTGCTTCACGTTCGGCTGATCGACGGCAGGGGCCATTTGATGCCTGGAGACGAACTGGAGATTACTTATGGGCGGTTCTTTCAAGATAGGACGATTCTCGGGCATAGACGTGAGGGTGCACTGGACCTTCTTGCTGCTCGTGGCCTTCTTCGCCTTCATCGGCTACCAGACTTCGGGTACTCTGGCCGGCGCGCTCACGCCGACGGCGGTGATAGTGGCGCTGTTCATCTGCGTGCTCTTGCACGAGTTCGGCCACTCCCTCGTGGCCCAGCGCCTGGGCCTCGGGATCCACAGCATAACGCTTCTACCCATAGGCGGGGTCTCCAACCTGGAATCCCTCCCCGAGAAGCCTTCCGATGAGATCAAGATAACCCTCGCCGGTCCCCTGGTAAACGTGGTGCTCGCCCCGATCTTCTTCGGCGTAGGTCTTCTGCTCGGCGCCGAACCTAGCATGCCAACCGACCTGTTCATGGGCATCGGGTCGGTGGGGCAGTTCTTTTTCTATCTGGGTTATCTGAACGTTGTCCTCGCGGTCTTCAACCTCCTACCGGCCTTCCCGCTGGACGGGGGGAGGATCTTGCGTGGACTGCTTGCGACCCGCCTGGGAGCGGTCCGCGCGACGGAGATAGCTTCGAGGGTTGGCCAGCTCTTCGCCGCGGTCTTCTTCTTCATAGGGTTGCTAGGTGGCAACTTCCTGCTCGCCCTCATCGCCGTCTTCATCTTCTTCGGGGCAAGCGGCGAAGAACGGCTGGTGCGCCAGAGGGAACTGACGAGCGACCTTACCGTCTCTGACGTCATGGGTACCAAGCCCCGCACCGAGACCGTCACGCCCTACCACACCTTCGGGCAGGTCCTCGACTCGGTCATCCACGGCTACCAGGAGGACTTCCCCGTCGTGGACGAGAGCGGCAAGCTCGTTGGCATGATCACGCGCGACGAGATCATGAGGGCGGCCCACTCTCCCGAGAGGTATAAGAGCGTCCGCGACCTGATGAAGACGAACATTCCCACGATCTCTTCACGGGCCGACATTTTCGATGAGGGCCTCCCCACCCTGCAGCAGAGCGGCCTCAGGGCGCTGCCCGTCACGGAGGACGGAGAGCTCGTCGGCATGCTCACCATAGAGGATGTCGGCCAGGCCAGCCTGCTCGGGACGCTACCCAGGGGGATGAGCAGGATGGGTAACAGAGCAACCAGCCAGGGACCCGCAAGCCGGTAGCGGAATCGGGATAGAGCCCGTCGTGACAGGTGATGGCGCGCTCCTTCGCGGCACGCGGGCGGGAAGGAAAAACAAGTGAAAGGAATGAAACAGATCGAGGCCGGCGTCCTGAACGTCGGATACGCCGAAGTCGGCCCGACAGATGGTCCCGCTGTCGTCCTTCTGCACGGCTGGCCCTACGACGTTCACAGCTATGTCGATGTAGTGCCAATACTGGCACAGGCGGGCTACCGGGCGATAGTGCCGTATCTGCGCGGCTATGGCACGACGCGCTTCCTTTCGGACGAAACGTTCCGAAACGGCCAGCAGTCGGTGCTCGCTCTCGACACCATCGCCCTGATGGACGCCCTGGGGATCGAGAAGGCGATCCTGGGCGGTTGCGACTGGGGCGCGCGGACGGCCGACGTCATCGCGGCGCTCTGGCCCGAACGCTGCAAGGCGCTCGTTTCCGTGAGCGGTTATCTGATCGGTAGCCAGGAGGCCAACGAGATGCCGCTGCCGCCGATGGCCGAGCTCCAATGGTGGTACCAGTATTACTTTGCCACCGAACGCGGCAGGGCCGGCTACGACGAATACCGCCGCGATTTCGCCAGGCTCATCTGGACTATCGCCTCGCCGAAGTGGGACTTCGACGATGCCACGTTCGATCGCAGCGCAGCGGCCTTCGAG
>JBKPSF010000316.1:0-6121 GCA_046734875.1 Actinomycetota bacterium
GTTCTGCCGGATCTTAGCTTTCAGCGATCAGCTGTTAGCCGTCAGCCAGGAGAAAAACCAAACTCTGAGTGCTGGTCGGCGCTATACATGAAAGCGAGGGCCGACGGCTCCCCCTCCAAGTTCGCCGCCGGCCCTCGGAGCATGTTAACGAAAGACGTGGTCGAGTGCCAATCCTGATGTCTGGGACTGCACGCATTCATGCTGACCGCTGAAAGCTGACAGCTCTCAACACGTTCCCGTGACAGGTCTTCCCGTCTCCTGGGTCATCTTGAACGTGTCGGTGCCACCCGGCGCCTGCATGCAGTACGTGCTCGCGTCCGCGGTTACCACAGTAACCTGTTGCCCGCCCTGCCTGAAACCGTAAGCTGCCAGGGCGGCTATGTTGGCTGCGAAGGCATCCTGCTTTGCGTGGAACAGTTGCTGCGACGTGGCGGCGGTGCGCAGCTGCGCCATTGCGGCGGAATCCTTCGCCTCCTTCTGTTGGCCGATGTAGTTCGGTATAGCGATGGCGGCGAGGATGCCGATGATCAGGACCACCACGAGAAGTTCGATCAGGGTGAAGCCCTCCTCGCGCACCCCGCGAAGCCTCTTCATCCGCAACGAAAAAAGGGAAAACGATGTTCGCTTGATCTCCGCACGCCTCCGTCGCCGTCGCTCTAGTTCCTCGACGGCAAGCGCGGGAAGCTTTAGTTGGTTAAAGGCTACAGGCCTCAGGTGTGGTGGGCGGAGGTTTGCGAAGCTGGGACCAGGCGTGCCATCACAGGACGAGGGAGCCGCGTCACGCGACGCGGTACGGCCCCCTGAAGCCTTCTATCCCCCGTAATCCATGGTCGTATCGAGATCCGTCAGTATGTCGGCGGGGCGGTCGAGGTTGGCGGCGACGACCTCCCCGAGGTAGACAGTATGGTCGCCGGCCTCCATCTTGCCGACTACGTTGCACTCGAGGTGGGCGAACGCTTCGGTGAAGAGTGGGGCGCCCGTCTCTCCCGTGGAGTATGCAGAGCCGCCGAGGGTGCCGTTCTCGGGTTGGAGGGGCTGGGTGAACCGGCGGGCCAGGTCTTCCTGTTCGGTGTCGAGGAAGTTCAAGGAGAACACGCCGCCGGCTTCGATCTGGTCGTGCGTGCGCTGGTCTTTGCGGACGGCGACGACGACCTGCTGCGGCTCGAAGGAAACCTGCGAGACCCAGCAGGTGGTGAACCCGTTGGCCTCGCCGTCGGACCCCACGACGCCCGTGATGTAGAAGCCGTAAGGAATGGTCTTGAGGATCTCACTTCGCATCTGCTCTTCCATGTTCTCCCGCCTCCCGGAGATTGTTTACGCCAGACGGCATTCTACAGTTCAGCATTTCAGCCGTTCAGCAATTCAGCCTGGTGTTGGGTCGAGCGTGTCGTCTGTGTGCGCGGTAGGGTACAATGCGCTTCAGGATGGGAAGTAGGACTTCGAGGCTGTTGGTGGTTGGGCTGGTGCTTCTTGCCGGTCTCGTTTCGCGTGTCACTTACGAGCAGCTGGTCCACCCGAGCCAGCCCGCCGCGGCGCAGGCAGGCCAGTACGACTGCGCCAGCTTCGGCTCCCAGGAGTCGGCCCAGGCCGAGCTGGAACGCGACCCGAGCGATCCCAACAACCTCGATCCCGATGGTAACGGACGCGCCTGCGACAGCTACAACTACAACGCAAGCACCACCAACACCACCACTACCGCGCAGACCAACCAATTGCCAAGCACCGCCTCACCAAACGCCTCTTCACCAAGCACCCCCTCATCAAGCAGCCCATCGCCGAGCAGCCCATCGCCGAGCAGCCCATCGCCGAGCAGCCCGTCCCCTTCGCCCAAACCGAGGCCCCAGGGCGACCGAAGCCTCCTAGACGCCGGCGGCCCGACCGAGGGCCCCGTGCCGCTCATGCCCGGCGGCCACTGTCCACCAGAGTTCCCAACAGAACACAACAACCTCTGCTATTAGCACGGCGCTTCGCGCCTTTTCAGCACGCTCGGGCTTACGCCCTCGCTTGTCAGCACGTTCCGGCCTTCGGCCTCCACTTTCAGCACGCTCCGCCCTTCGGGCCTCGCTTGTCAGGTTTCCCGTTCCGGCTTGACCTGGCCGTGCACGACGAACCGCCGCCCGAGGCTGTCGGGGCTTACGCTTCAGGCGACGCCCAGAGACGACTTCCTGATAGCGAGCCAGGCGGAGCGTGCCGACAAGCGAAGGCGTAAGCCTGAGCGTGCTGAGAAGGCGCGAAGCGCCGTGCTGACAAGCGTAGGCCGCAGGCCGGAGCGTGCTTTACAGGCGGCCGGAGCGGATTATGCCAATGAGGAGCAGGAGGCCTAGGATGGCGGCGAAGGCGAAGCCGATCAGGCCGAAGATGCTTACGCCCAGGAACTTGGTGCCATGTTTGAGGAAGATGCCTAGCATCGAGGAGCCTATGATGAGGGCGGCGATGAGGAAGGCGAAGACGAGGCGGTTGGCGAGGATGTCCACTTTGGAGATGAGATCGTCGAGCCCGCCGTGCCTGAAACGGACCTCTATTTCGCCGTCCTTGAGCTCGTCTAGTAGGGCGTGGACCTGGCGCGGGTAGTCCGCGAAGGTGTCGGGCTGGGCGACCGTGCGCGCGAGGCGGCCTGCGATGTAGGCGGGGTCCCTGTAGCGGGAGATGAGGGTCTTGGAGGCCTGTGCCGCCGCATCTATCCGGGTCTCTCCTGCTAGCTTCTCCGCCTCGACAAGGGAATCGGCCATCTGGGCAACCTCGACGTGCAGCCGCGCGCCGCCCCTTCGGATCGCTTCCAGGCTAGAGTCCCTCACCTTCTCGATGGGGTGCTCGTGCCATAGGGGCCCGCCCAGCGAGCCCATACTTTCGCGCAGCTCGCGTCTCAGGGCCGAGTCGTCCTCGGGGAGAGAGCCGCCCCCCAGTGGCAGCGCGCGCACAACGCCGTCCACGTCGCCGCGCCGCACCGCCATCAGGATCTCGGCAACGCCCCGCAGCCTCTCCGGGTCCACGCTGAACGCCTCCGTCGGGTCGGCGAGCCAGAGCTTGCCTTCTGGGCCGTCGAGGGCGAACCGCACCGGGGTAGGATCCGCGAGTAGAACGCCTTCGGTTAGCGCGAGCCGGATGAGCGCGTCTGAGACTTCCCCGTAGTGCGTCTCCTCCAGGGGCGCGAAGTTCTCCGGTGCCGCGAAGGTCACGCAGCGGCCCGTGGAGTAGTCCCTGTAGACGTCGGGGACCAGCAACCCGAAGCCTTCCATCTCCTGGAGGCGGCGGGAGATCTGGGCCGCGAAGAACATGTCGCGGCGGTGGTTGACGTGGGCGGTGAACTCGGCCACGGTCGCGGAGGGGTCGAGCGGCAACCCGTCACCGAGCCTTCGGCGCGTCAGGTCGGCGACGGGGCGCATCGCGAGCAGGTCCCTGCGCACGCCGGTCCGGTTGAAGACCACGAGCGCGGGCCGCCCCCCCGGCAGCACCGCGCGGTGCGACTGGGTGAAGGGTCCGACCCTGGCTGGTACCTCCCCGAACTCCAGGAACAGCCGTTCCAGGGTGTTGCCGAGCTCCCGCTCCACGTAAGCCCGCGCTTCGGCGAAGGCTATAGGCTTCGCGAGCACGCTCGTGCGCGCCAGCTCGGCAGTGATGTCCGGGGGGATCAGGTCCCTACGCATGGCCAAAAAACGTCCCAACTCCGCGAAGGTAGGGCCCACCTCTTCGAGGGAGAGGCGTAGCCTCATCCCCACCCTCTCCGGCTCTTCCCTGCGCCGCCGGGTCACCAGCCGGCGCCCGAACACGAACCCGAACCCGTAGCGCGCCCCCACACGGGCGATCCTGCCCACCCTGCGGGCCGGACTGTCAGGCAAGTCCCTGGAAACCCTGTCCATGCGACAAGCTTATCAGCTTGTCGGCACGCTACGCCCTTCGGGCTCCGCTTGTCAGCATGGCGCTTCGCGCCTTGTCAGCACGCGTCGGCTTCGCCTCGCTTTCAGCATTTCGGGTTAGCTGTGCGGGTCGTGACCTAATTGCGACGGCCAACGTGTGCCAACAACGTGCAAGCTGAAGTGCTGCTATGCTAGAACGTCGAGCGACCCAAGGAGGCAACCATGCGGTACGTGCACACCTGTTATAGGGTTTTGGATCTCGACAAGAGCATAGATTTCTACACGAACAAGCTTGGGCTGGAGCTAGCTCGCAAGACGCCTGTGGGTGACGACGCGACGAACGCCTTTTTCGCCATACCCGGGGATCCCGAGCCCCGGCTCGAGCTTACCCTGAACCACGATCAGGCGGAACCATACGAGCTTGGTACCGGATACAGTCACGTCGCGTTCGCTGTGGAAGACCTCGACGCTCTGGCCCAGAGGCTCGAAGAAGCCGGCGGGGTCGATTTCGAGAGCAAGCCGCATGCCATGGGGAGCGGGACTAGGATCTTCTTCGTGAAAGACCCCGACGGCTACCGCATAGAGTTCATCGAGCGCCGGTAGCGGACCCAGGGTCCGCGCGGGCCCCCACTAAAGGCGACCCAGGCACGCGCCGATAGACTGGTCGTGCGCGCGATACGACCAAGAATCGTCCGCTTCTGTGGAGATGAAAGCGGATACACGCTGGCCGAGGTTCTGACGGCCGTGGCCATCATGGGGATCATCCTCACCATCGGGATCATCGTGTTGCTCGCTCTTCTAGAGCGGTGGCGGGTGGAGGCTGCGGCTGACCAGTTTGCAGGAGATTTGCGGCTGGCGCATACGCGGGCTACGGAGCAGCTTACGGACTGGAGGGTGGTGTTTATGGCTGATGGTAGGCCCTTGAGTGGCTGCTCTTCTGCGGATTATTGCGTGGTCAAGTTGAACATTCCCTATGGGGCCGGTGATCCGGCGCCGGTTCTTGATGATTCGGTCGGGCCGGCGGTTCGCGAGTTGCCGGAAGGGACGAAGATAAAGGAGGTGACCTTCGATCCGGACTGCTCACACGGGGATAGGGGCGCGGCCGTTCCGCCGAGCTTCTGCGGGTCGGGCGGGGTGCAGGACGAGGCGACGCGGACGCTAGAGTTCAACTCCAACGGTACGGTCAGGACGCTCAGGCCGGGGCAGAGCGGGACCGTGGTGATCAGTTCGGACGACGGCAGCCCCGTTTGCCCGGTCGTTTTCAACGCCCCGACCTCGCGGATAAGGATAGGTGAGATTTTCTATCCTTAGGACCGCACGAGATTCCGGCTACTCGCTCGTCGAGGTGATGGTGGCTATCGTTGTACTCACCATCGCCATCATTCCTACGGTCGGCATGTTCGACGCAGCGATCGAGGCCGCCGACGCTAGCGGCGACCTGGACGAGGCACGGACCTGCGCCGTGGGGAAGCTTGAACAGGCGAAGAGCCTTCCTTACGAGACCGTCACGGCCGGCCTGGACGACGGCTCCTGCGAGCCTTCGGGCCTCGAATACAAGATGGTCACGCGGCCGGTCGATGTCGACCTTGGGAGTGGTTCCGGGGGTGAGGGGCTGACGATGGTGACCGTCACGGTCGAATCCGGCGGGGGTTCATACAGCGTCTCCGGGGTCGTGTCGAGGTGGTGAAGCGGAGCAGGGAAGCCGGCTTCACGCTCGTCGAGATGATGGTCGCCGCGACGATGATGTTCGCCGTGCTCTTCGCGCTCTACGCGGTCTTCGACGTCAGCGTCAGGGCCTTCGGTTACGGTGGCGACAGGATGGAGGCGGTCGGCAACGCCAGGCTCGCCCTGGGCAGGATGGAACGTGAGATCAGGGCCGCCTACCCGTACGACCTTACAACCGACCCTCCGAAGAGGTACTTGTTTCTGGACCCGCTGAACCCGACGAGGCCCGCTGCACCTACCGCGACACGCCTCGCCTTCGGCAACGAGACGGATGGAGACCAAAAGATAGGACCCTCCGAGGTCGTCGGCTACTATCAGAGCGGCCACGACTTGAAGCGGTCCAAGGGCGGCAGCGTCCAGACGCTCGTGGACTCCGTCGCCACGAACGGGCTGCGATTTACCCCGTGCACGAGCCCGGAGGATTGCCCCCCGGCCGTAACGATCACGGACGAGGCGGAGGTCAGGCTCGTACGCGTAGAGCTGGCCATCGAGGTAGAGCGCCGCGGCGAAGATCCCGCCAGGCAGACGCTTGCCACCGACGT
>JBKPSF010000317.1:0-4431 GCA_046734875.1 Actinomycetota bacterium
CTCCCATACCTCGTCATCTTCTAGACTGAACTTCGCAGAAAAACCCTTCCACGCACTCGGCTGAATAAGGGGAAGTACAGAAAGGGCCGAGGCTGCTACGAGTCCCGACCCTCTCCGCTTCAAGCTCGTGAACTGTTTACCTACTTGATCTTACCCAGGGGGCCTTTAAGGTCGGGGAAATTGCGAGTGCTAAGCGCCTGAATGCCTGCTTCGTGGTCACCGTCAAAAGGCGTGACCTTGCCCGAGCAGCCCGCATCCTTGGCTTCCTTGGGGTCGGCAAACCACAACCCAAGATGGAAGGTGTGCACTGGCTTGAACTTCGGACCCTTCTTGGCGTCAAAGTCGTCCACCTTTGGCGCCTCCACTTTGGCCGGGGAGAACGCGAAGACCTCTTCGCTGAAGATGCCTATGAAACGCTCACTACCGTTGCCTTGGTTGTCGGTGGAAATGTCGCCCTGGTACCAGGAGACACCGAAGGGATCGTTGGGCTGCTGGATGACGAACAGGGTGTACTCCGTGTTCTTGGCCGCGTGTTTGAGCTCAACGTTCATGATCTGGTTGCCCACCGGCGTGGAGTGGATGTCCACGTTGGCGGATGCCCCTTCGAGGCAGTTTTTGTCTTTAGCTGCTTGGGAGCGCACCATCTTGAAGGAGGTGTCGTCCACAGCAAAGGCGGCCGCGGCGAATAAGGCGGCCATGAGCAGCGCGGCGCCAACAGCGAGCACCACGCGCTTGGTCGTTCTGTTTATGCTCACGTTCATTTTCCTTTCTTGGGCTCTCGTTCATTCATCACTTGCTTCATCCATCGATCGCCGCTCCTGGCCAGACCGTTGGAGGAAACTGGGCGTTGCCCTACCTGTGCACCTGCTTCCCCCGCTTTGGGCCTGCCTACACAAACAGATGGTTTCCCCGCTGGGCACAGGGGGCCTCCTGCTGTCGGTGTCTCTTGGGATGCAGTCGATCCTCTGCTGCTCCGCACCTAGGCAGGAGCGGGAGCTCCTTAGAGCCGGAACACCCCTAGGAAGGGTAAGTAGGGGTCTCGGGCGCTGCTCAACGCCTCACCGACGACACCCAAAGAGGAGAAGCGCAACGCTACTTGCCCCTGAGCGTTGGGGAGCAGCCAGCCTAAGCTCGTCCCGAAGATGGATGCCGCCAGCAAAAGCATCGTCAGGAGCTCGATGTTCACCGGGGCCTCGTCCGCCTCCTCTGCCAGTGCGAATGGAGAATGGCTCCCTTCCAGCGGGGGAGCGTTCACGGGCGCCCTCTGGACGGGTAGCATATTGGCGATCCCAAGGGTAGAGGGATCTTGGAAGCCTCTCGCAGGCAAGGAGAGCAAGGTGAGGCTGAATCCAAGGCAGAGCACCAAGACGGCCCCAACAACGGACCTGCCGCGAGGGTATCGACACGCCTTAAAGATTAGAGAGGCTCCCTCATAAACTCGTATTGTAGTACGTCCTGTAGGCATGATCTATGTACATGATGTAAATAGATCATGCCCCTTATACAACCAGTCCACCTAAACTACTCAATCTTCCTTGTGGTCTTACGACCTTTGAGAACATGTCCTCTCACCAGGCTTATTCACCCGAGTGCGTGGAATGGAAATTCTCCGAAGTTCGCCTTTCCAGAGTTCCGCGAACTTCGCGTTCACGGCGTTCTAAGAAGTTCGTCCCGAAGGCCTCTCTGAAGCCGACATGGCTCGTCACGCGTCCACGCTGCCTTTCTTCTCCGCCTCGGTCGTGCTACCTCCTGGCGGAGGTTTAGTACGCACCCCGCCCGGAAACGGTAGGGGTAGCGAAGCGTCCGGAGGAAGGGAGCATGCGTGAGCAGGCCGAAGGAACAACCAGAGCGCCGCAAACGCGGCGACGGAGCACCCGCGGCCGATGCCCCCCACCCGGTAGCGGGGGTCCCTATCCCCGAGCTTTCCGGGTTGCTCTCTGGTTTGACCGAGCGGCCGTCGAGCCTCCCGTTCTACGGCAACTACTGCGGGCCCGGCCACGGCGATCCGACCTACCAGACGCCGCCCGTGGACGCCGTGGACCTCGCTTGCCGGGAGCACAACCGGTGCTACGCTCTGCTTGGCAGCTTTGATAGCAGGTGCGACCGGCGCTTCGTAGAGCTCCTGCCGACGGCTATAGCCGAGACCCCCTCCCAGGAGGGCAAGAAGGCGGGGCTGCTGGCGCTGCTGTACTTCTCCTTGGCCGAACCGAACCTCGGGTTGGGCGAGATGCTATTCGAGGGAGACTGAGGCGGATCGCCGAGTGGTCCGGGTCCCCCGAGGCCTTGCATCTGTCCCAGTAATAGTCCGAGCGAGACACTGCGCCACCTTACGTGCCTGCCCCTCGGAGAGTAGCCGCCCCGGCCTAACTTTTTGACTAACGTCGCCTTAACGGCGTTCTAGCAAGTTCGCTCGCAATACCGTGTGCCTATATCATGCGCCCGTGCGGCTGGCGCAGCCCTAGGAGGACAACCACCCGACCGAAGGAGCGATCGCATGCGCGACTACCGCGACAACTGGTTCAACGTCGGGGCCGCCCTGGCTATGGCCATCGCCGGCGCCCTGGCGCTCTCGCATCGGAGGCCCTCGCGCCCGCGGCTGTTCTCGGGCTTGAACTTCGCGGCATTGATGGTCCACCAGTTCGAGGAATACGGCTTCCCGGGCTACTTCCCTGGCATGTTGAACGCCGGCATCTTCAAGAGCGACAAGCCCGAGCGCTACCCCCTGAACACCAACTCGTCGCTGATCGTCAACGCGGTGGTGGGCTACCCGTTCTACTTGCTCGCCGTGCTCTTCCCGAAGCGGAGGTCGCTCGGCCTAGCCCCCGTGCTCTTCGGGTTCGCTCAAGCGGTGTTCCACGGCATCGTCCCCCCACTCCGCGCAAAGACCCCCTACGGCCCCGGGTTCCTGTCCGCCTTCTTCTTGCACGTGCCCATCGGCGCCAACTACATCCGCGAAACCGCCTCCGAGCGGCCGCTGGGGCGTGGGGAGTGGGCGCGGGCGACGCTCTACATGGTCGCCTTCGCCGCGCTCGGGATCGGTGCGCCGATGCAGCTGCTGAGGAACGAGGAGAGCCCCTACCAATTCACGGAGCGGCAAGTTGGGCCGTATGGGAAAGACGGCTGACGCCTCCCCTATTTACCGGAGTGCGTGGAAGGGCAATTCTGCGAACTTCGGGCGTAGGGAGGGCGTTCTTATGTAAGGGCGCAAGCGAGCAAGTCCCGCCTACCCTACTCGCCCAGCGCCTCTTGGATAGCCGCTACCGTGGCAGGCGGGTCCTCCACCTCTATGACCAGGCGGGCGTAGCGTTCGTCCTTGAGCCTGATCACCACCGTCTTCTCGGGATCATGCACGTCCCAGAACACGCGCTCACCCTCCTGGTAGAAGGTGCCCGCTGTGATGACCCCAGGCATGTGCGTTCCACCGATCCTGGTGCCCCGCCACCACCATTGCGCCTCCTGCTGATCCGCTTGGGCATCCACTACGTGGGAGAGTGGGATCTCCAGGCGACTCCTGAGCGCCCACAGCTGGTCCATGCCTCTGACATGGACGATGAGGGCGTCTTCGGCAAGCTCCACTTCGGCCATGGCGGCGTGACTCCTTTCGGGAATACTTTCACTTCCTCGCACCTACCATCCCACTCGACTAAGCCTAGCGTTTGCTTCCGCTGAAGGCTATTCACCCGAGTGCGTGGAAGGGGTGTTCTGTGAGCTTCGGGTGTAAGGACTCTAAGAAGTTCTTAGCCTTGCCTTCTTCTCGAAGGCGCAGCGCCAAAAGGAGCACGTAGGCGGTGGCACTCGGTCTCGCTCTCGCGCTCGGACCCTCGCGCTCGGCCAGCCGCACCGGCATGTAGTCGTGCCGCCTTAGCCTCTCCTCGTGGCCCAACATGACAAGGGCGGTCTCGATGGGCATACTAGAGTGGCGTAGCTTGGCGTACTCGCTCACGAAGGTCACGGAGGATGGGTGGTCCGCAAGCATGCGTATGGCTTCCTCATCGTCTAAGGGGGCATTTACCCTCTCTGAGGTTTGGGTCTTGGGGTTGTACCAGTACATCTTCGTGTCCTCCTTCCCAAAAGGACGCTTATACCTATGTACCCGATGCTACGAGTCCGAAACGGGCGCACGGACTCCGGCGCCCCTCCTGACACTCCTATTCACCGGAGTGCGTGGAAGGGCAATTCTGCGAACTTCGCCTTAACGGCGTTCTGAGAAATTGTCTCACCGTTGCGAGAACCTTGTTGCCCATCTAAAGTTGGGGCCGCCGCGGTTTAGAACTAACCACCCCACACCCGAGGAGGACGAACGTTGTTGGAGGCGAACAAGTACGAGGTCCTCTCGTTCGACTGCTACGGGACGCTTGTGGATTGGGAGAGCGGCATTATCTCGGGTCTCAGGCCCGTCTTGCGCGGCCATGGAGTCGAGGCCACCGACGA
>JBKPSF010000318.1:0-3506 GCA_046734875.1 Actinomycetota bacterium
TCGGCGATAGACGCCGTCGGCATGGAGGCCGGGGGATCTCTCGTGGGCTCCATCCTGCAGACCACCAAGCTGCAGCTCGACCGGGCGACCGCCCTGCGCGAGAGCATGTCCGCCATCAGGCGCGGCGGAACCCTCTCGCTAACCGGCGTCTACGCGGGGCCCATCCAGGCCTTCCCTCTAGGCGACCTCTTCGACATGCAGGTACAACTGCGCATGGGACAGGCCAACGTGAGGCACTGGGTCGACGACATCCTGCCGCTCCTGAACGACGACGACCCCCTGGGCGTGGAAGACCTCAAGACCCACGAGATGCCCCTCGAAGACGCGCCTCTGGGATACGAGATCTTCCAGAAAAAACAGGATGGCGCCATCAAGATCGTCCTGAAGCCATAGTCGAAGGGCCAGCGCTGTAGAGTGGGCGATCATGGCTGGCCGGCAGAAGGGTGGTACCGAGGAGCGGGGACCAGGCGCAGCGTCTACGCCGCATTCACGGCGAACCTCCTGATCGCGATCTCCAAGTTTGTCTCCGGAATCATCTCCGGCAGCGCGGCGCTTCTGGCGGAGGCCGCCCACCCCGTTGCCGACACCATCAACCAGGTCTTCCTGCTTATCAACCAGCCATTCCTACGCTTCGGACACCATCGAGCGACTTTTTAGGCAGTTTCTCTACGCATTTGGCTACATAGGGGCCGGATCGTGGGTCACCTGCTCTCGGAGATCTCGTAGCGCGCCCCTCCCTCCCCCTTGGCTCGGTACATGGCCTGGTCGGCCTCCCTCACCAGCACCTCGGCCTCCCGCTTGGCGTTCCCGTCCAAGACGGCCACCCCGTCGTGGACGGCCACCCCGATGCTCGCGCTCACCGATGCCTCGTCCCTCCCCACGGCGAACGGAGCGCCCAGGTTCTCCATTATCCGGACCATCACCTCGTCGATCTGCTGGGGGCCCTCGACGCCCTCCAGCACCACCACGAACTCGTCTCCGCCGATGCGCGAGACGGTGTCGGCCGTACGCACGCACCCTTTCAGCCTCCCGGCGGCTTGCACGAGCAACCCATCGCCGGCCCCGTGCCCGAAGGCGTCGTTGACGTCCTTGAAGCCGTCGAGGTCAACGAACAGCACGGCGATCATCTCCCGCCCGCGGATGCCCCTCTCCATGGCGTGCTCCAGGCGGTCCATCAACAGCGCGCGGTTTGGCAGCTCGGTGAGCGCATCGTGCGTCGCCCGATGCTCGAGCTCCTTCTGAAGCTCCTCGCGCCGGACGATCTCGGTGTTCGCTTCCTTCCACCTGCGCCAGGCGAAGACGGCCGCGGCCGCGCTTAGGAGGGCCAACAGCATCAGGATCTCGTCCGCCTGCCACTCCTCGTGGCGACCGGCCCATCGCTCGAACCACTCGTACGCGTCGGTCAGGAACGCCAAGAAGTAGGCGCACACGGCGAGCAGCCCCAGCAGGACGAGATCCGTGCGCGTTTTGCGTTTGCCCGGTTTTATCTCGCGCCTCCTTCCGAGTATCGCTACGTCTGGGTCCGACTCGTCCAGGAGGTAGACGAACGCCGGAAGTTTACTATCTTCCATCCTCTTGATGATCCGCGTCTTCACCGATCATCGAACGCCACCAGCGCCGAGGGGCTTCGACCCCCTCGAGGTCGGCGGGCCGGAACAACCTGGTTCTACCGTCCGCAATGCCCACATCTACCACCACGTACTCTTTCCCCCGTAGCGGCCCACGACCTTGCCTATGAGGCCCCTGCGCTCCTCTATCCTGTGGCGCTCTCTTGGACCTTTACTCACATGCCCACGCGTGCGTATTGAGGCTTCATCACTACCAGAGGAATGCGCCAGGGCGGGCAGATAAGTACAGTACGTGAGAACACGGCTGGCACAGGACCGGAGATATGCCAACCTCCGAGAACACCGTCAGTACGGAGTTCGCAGAATCGGGTTTCTCGGACGTTTGTGAATGAGCGAATGAGACCTCGATTCATCGCGGCAAGCTATGGTGCTCCCGACAACGGAGGCCGCTATGAAGGGAGGACGCTATGCTTGCCTTTGCCCAAACCCCGACCTTTCAAAGCGATGAGAAATTCGAGCCTCGTCCTACGCAGCCTGTTACGCAACTGGATGTTTCCGATGACGGAAGGGCTCTGACGCTTGCGTTCTCGGCATTCGAGGTCGCCATCGGGGGCACCAAATCCCCGGCACCGACCTCAACACACGCGTTTTCTTTCGTCATGCCGCTCGAAGGCTACGACAACGAGACCGTGCAAATCGATTTCCATGTTCAGGGTTTTGTTGCGACCACCGAGGGAGCGACGGCGACCATGGTGCTCAGCGTCAATGGCCAAAGCACCCTCGCCGATTTTCCCGCGAACTCGGAGCAAAGTTATCTCCAATCGCTGAAGTTCAGCGCAAGCTCGCCGAAGGAGTGTCGCCTTAGCGTTTTCCTCCTGGTCGGACGGGATTCGACGGATCCCGACGCCGAGGCATTCATGAACACGCTCTCTATCGACGCCAACATTCCCGGCGCACCGGAGGGGACGTAGCTCCGTATTCGCTCGGTGATGGTACTCGGGCGGGCCTATGGTGAATATTCGGCGTCTTAAGGGCCCATTTGCGGACCGAGAATTTTACCGATAAGGAGTCCATCGACGGATCATCCACCCTTCGGGTTTAGACAAACTTCTGAGAATCTACCTTCCGAGACTGTCCGAAAAGGTCTCTGAGCGACGCTCCGGGGGTGGATCGGGCCGCTATGGGGAAGGCCGAAGGGGTCGGATATGGCCCTCTCGGTGTTCCGTGGGGCTACGCTAGGGCCACCTCGGGAGCCTTTCGGACAGTCTCTCCACAACTACGGTGAATAGTGCCGTTGGTTAGACGCGTCAAGCCCCAAAAGGTGGCATCATGGCCCAACTGGATCGGCGGCGACCCGAGAGGAGCGCTCGTGGCAGGGGAAGGCTCGAAGAGGATAGCGGCTTACGTACCGGCCGGGGGGAGTCGATCCCGGAGGCACCACGAGATCCGGTACGTGAGGACGGTGATCGACATCAAGGTTTCGACCCTGGACACCGACGGCGGCCTCTCCGTGGCTGAGATCACCTCCCTGCGAAAGGGCGGGCCAGCGCGGCACCTGCACCACGGACAGGACGAGTGGTTCTACGTTCTCGAGGGCGAGCACGTGATCGAGGTCGGCGAGGAGCGCTACGGGCCCGTGCGATTCCGTCTTCGCTCCGCGCGAGGTGGCGCACGTTTGGGCCCACGTCGGGGAGGGGACGGGAAGGCTGATAGCCACCTTGCAGCCCGCGGGCGAGATAGAGGCGTTTTTCGAAGATCTCGCGAAGCTGGGCGGCACTCCGGAGCGCGAGGCACTCGGCAGGACGTTCAGCTCGCACGGACTGGAGCTGGTCGGGCCGCCCTTGTCGATCGAATCGTAGATCTCCCTCGAGTTTCCGAGAACCCCGTACATCCGAAGTTCGCAGAAAACCCTTCCACGCATTCCGGTGAATTGCCCTG